>JBJEFS010000066.1:0-13226 GCA_051874325.1 Anaeroplasma sp. | reverse complement strand
AGAAAAATGAATAAGGAACAGAAATAATCTGTTCCTTATCCATTAAATTGGGAGAGTTATAGTTTGCTTATGAAAAAGATATCTATCTATTTAGGGAGTCATTGATAGATATGTCTTCAAAAGACAATTATATTATAACCACAAATTGTGTGAAAAATACCTTAATTTTGTGTGAAATTATGTGAAATAACATTTGGATATGGCGTAGGACTTTTATAAGTATCTTTGTAATCACTTCCACTTGAGCAATAAGGGTTTCCTGCACTTTCATTACCAAAACGATAACCATATCCATTATCATAATTTAAATATTCTTGGAAATCATTATAATGATTATAAGTATAAAATACATATCTCTCATTAATTTTTTTTACAGAAGCATCACTTGTAAAAACAAATCGACAAGTTCCCCTATTAATAGTGCTTCCGTTATTGTAAGCAGTTTGAGTCCTACCACCACAAACAAATCCACCTTTTGAACCAAAATCAGTTTCAGTAAAATCATTATAAATTATAGTAGGTAATAATGGTTCATATGGATATTTAGTGGTATCACCACTAAAGTTAGAAATATTCACTCTACCATATTGTCCCCATTTGTCTATAGCTTTACTACGATTTGATGTTCCATAATTTGAATTGGCAGGTACCTCACCAAATGCTAATAAATATGCTGCTACATCATTTAATGAAGAATATCCAGCACCATAATAAATTATTCTTTCAGATATTGAGCTATTAGGCATATATCCAATATATTCACCTGACTTAGATAAAATATATAAAGAGTCCTTAGCTTTTACACAAACATTATCTTGAAATATTGGTTTCGCTGATGGAAGATGAGATTGTATACTACAATCTCCACTTAATAAGCCATGTTGTGTTCTATAAAATGCTTCCTCATAGGTTTGAGCAATTTTAAATTTATTATAAAACAAGCCAACATCAACATTTTCATATGGATCCTTATTAGTAATAAAATCCGGCTCATAAAAAATTGCCTTAACATAATCACCATAGCTAGATAAATCAATACCATAGGGATTTTTATCTGTAGTATTATAAACTACAACATTCTCTCCAAATAAAGCCTTTAAAAATTCATTGGCTCCATTTTTTAAACTATTATCTTCTGTTGTAGTTATACTACTTGAGGTTATTGATACTGATACACTTGGAATCGATATGCTAGGTGTTGAAGTTATTGGTATTGATGCACTTGGAAGTAAAGTACTATCATTTTCACTTGTACTATTTGAATTAATTGTTAAAATAAATTTACATGATGTTAAGCATAAAATAAAAAATAAAGACAGTAAAAATTTTAATGTTTTTTTCATATTTTATTCTTTTTCAGCGCGCATTTTAGCATCGTATTTTTTTCTTTCAACAGTATCAAGGATTTTCTTTCTTAATCTAATATGTTTTGGAGTTATTTCTACTAATTCATCATCATTAATAAATTCTAAACAATTTTCAAGTGTTAATACTCGAGGCTTTTTTAGAACAACTGTCGTATCCTTATTAGATGATCTAGTGTTAGTTTGTTGTTTAGCTTTAACAACATTTACCGCTAAATCTAAATCCTTATTTGCTTCTCCTACAATCATACCTTCGTAAATGTCTTCTCCAGGAGCTATAAACATACTACCCCTATCCTCTAATGCACCAATAGAATAAGCAGTTGATTGACCTTGAGCCATCGAAACTAAGACGCCAGTTTTTCTTTCACCAACATTAACATTCTCCATTGGTCTATAATCTAAAAAGCTGTGATTAATAATACCATAACCCTTTGTCAAAGTCATAAAGTCTGTATTGAAACCTATTAACCCTCTTGATGGAATATTATATATCAATCTAGTTTGTGTCTCAGTATTAGTCATTGTCTCCATACTACCCTTACGATTACCCATTAATTCAATCACTGCACCAGCACATTCATTTGGTAAATCAATAATGCAATATTCATATGGCTCACAAATAACGCCATCAATTTCCTTCATGATAACATGTGGTCTTGATACTTGAAACTCGTATCCTTCTCTTCGCATATTTTCAATCAAAATACTTAAATGTAATTCACCACGACCTGAAACAATCCATTCCTCTTGAGAAGGAATCCTTTCCACCTTTAAAGAAACATCCTTTTGAACCTCTCTAAATAATCTTTCCTCTATTTTTGAGGCAGTAACTAGTTTGCCATCCCTACCACAAAATACAGATGTATTTGTACCAAAGGTCATTTGAACAGTTGGTTCACTGATATGAATTTTTTCTAATGGCTCTTCAGAACCAACAGTGCAAATTGTTTCTCCAACTGATATATCTCCAAGCCCTGATACAGCGACAATATCTCCAGCAGTACCCTCTTGAATTTCAATTCTATCTAATCCTAAAAAACCATATAGTTTTTGAACTCTAAATTGCTTAATAGAACCATCAAGTCTACAACATGATACAACTTCACCAGACTTAATCTTTCCTCTTGCAATTCTTCCAATACCAATTCTACCGACAAAATCAGTATAATCTAACAATGCAGGCTGAAGCTGAAGTGAAGCATTAATATCCATAGATGGAGCCGGAATCTTATCTATAATCATATCAAGAAGTGGTTCCATACCCTCTTTTTGTGTTGAAATATCTACATCTAGTGAACAAGTATTATTTACAGCAGAAGCATAGCATACAGGAAAATCTAATTCATCCTCATCACAGCCTAAGTCAATGAATAATTCTAACACTTCATCAATAACCTCAAGTGGTCTTGCAGAAGGTTTATCAACCTTATTAATAACAACAATTGGCTTTAAATGAGCTTCAAAAGCCTTCTTTAAAACAAATCTTGTTTGTGGCATTGTTCCTTCATATGCATCAACTACTAATACAACACCATCAACCATCTTCATAATTCTTTCAACTTCACCAGAAAAATCAGCATGACCTGGTGTATCTAATATATTTATCTTAGTATTCTTATAAGAAATAGCCGTATTTTTAGCAAGAATAGTTATTCCTCTTTCACGTTCGATAGCATTTGAGTCCATAACTCTTTCTTGTACAACTTGATTTTCTCTAAAAGTATGTGAGCTTTTTAATAATTTATCAACTAATGTTGTTTTTCCATGGTCAACATGAGCTATAATTGCAATATTTCTAATTTCCATAATTATTCACCCTCAATTCAAAACAAAATAATTATAACAAAAATATATCTATTTTTCTATAAAAAATTATTTTTTCTTATATTCTTTTATTGGTAAGGCTAACGCATAAACTAAATCTAAATCATTATCATTATAAGCATTTAAAATAAGCTTTAAATACAACGAAGCACCACTATATTTCTTTATAACTGCTTCATCATATAATTTAATAATAACCTTTTTATATAAAGGATGATCTGAATCCTTTATATAATCTAAATAAGCAACAAGTTCTCTGTTCTTATTAAGCATTCGATACAAAGATGAAATTAATTTAGGAATTCTTTTATTAATTGACATCTCAAATTTATAGCTGTATATTAACTCATATATCTTAGTTAATTCTAATCCAATGCAATGATTTACGACTTCTTTCACATCATTATTATGGCATTTATAGTTTTGTAATTTTTTAATCAAATCATATCTCCATAAGATACGGTGTTGACTTTTACTACTATCTGGGTACTGTCTTTTATATTCATCAATAAATTTTTCAAAAGCTATCTTATAATTACTTCCTTCATAAAACCTTTTTAGAACCTCTAAAATCATTTCTTGAATAAGTGTTTTATTTTGATTTGCATTAGCAATATCATATAATTCATCTAATAAATTATTTGCTTCTAAATAATATGATTTTAATATATCATTAATATATATTTTCTTTTCCTCTTTGCCTTCCTTAGTAAAAATATAATAAACAAAAAACTCTTTAGAAATTTTCTTATCATCTAATATACAATATGCTAATTCATCAGATGATAATACTCTGTTTGACGGATGACCAACAACATCATTTCTTATATATTTTAATGCTCTTAAATCTGGATTGCTATTAATATTAATGAAGCTTTTACTATTTGTTAATGCATATGCAATAGCATATAATGAGTCAATTGATACAAATAAAGACTGTAATAATGCATAAAGCCTTAATGTATAATCAGAACTATCAAGACCATCTTCTGGTTTAATAAAAGCTATCCTAATCTTATTAGTAGTATGTAATGCTGCTAAAGCAGATGACATTTGATAGTTATTTTTTTCTAAATAAGAACTAATATTAAATTTTTCTATTTTTTTATCATTTAATTCAATTACATTAAGCAAAATATCACCAACTTACACATTTTTATTAGAGATATACTTTATAAATTGCTCAGCACATCTTCCTGATAAAGAACCATATGTTAATTCCCAAGCACTTGCTTCCTTTATTAAAATATCCTCAGGAATAGATAAATCATTCTTCCTAGCAAGCTCTTTGACCATTGCCCTAAACTGCTTTACAGACAATGAACCATAGTATATTTGAAGTCCAAATCTATATGATAATGATAGTTTTTCAGCTTGTGTTTCATTTCTATGTAAATCGTCCATTATAGTTGCATTATCTGAGAAATTTTCTCTTATCAAATGTCTACGGTTAGATGTAGCATATATCACAACATTATCAGGCTTAGCTTCAATCCCACCCTCAATAACACTTTTAAGGTACTTATAGCTTATCTCATCCTCTTCAAATGATAAATCATCCATATATATAATATAATGATATGGTCTTTCCTTTAATGAATAAATTATTCTAGAAATATCCTCCATTTGATGCTTATATACCTCAATAATTCTTAATCCCTTATTAAAGTAAGTCGTCAATAAGGCTTTTATTGATGTTGATTTGCCAGTTCCTGAATCTCCATATAATAAAACATTGTTGTAGGCATTTCCATTCAAGAAATTTTCTGTGTTATCGATAAGTAATCTCTTTTGCTCCTCATAACCTATTAAATCATCAAAGCTAACATTTATTATATTCTTAATAGGCAATAATTCTTTATTATCTACTCTGAACGCTCTATAAATTGCCATTTCTCCAACTCCATAATTAATGTAAAATGACAAAATTGTTTCTTTAAAATTAATAAAATCCTTATTATCTATTTTATTTTCACATTCATTTATCAACTTAGATAAATATGATTCATCTTTATCCTGTTTAAACTTAAAATCATTTATTTCAGCTAAGCTGGAGGTATCCATCATATATAAATCATAAAAATATTTTAAATCATCATCAATATAATTTGATTCACCACTGTATGGTAACCCGAATTCAATTGATTTTGTAAATGAATTTAAATTAAATATAAGAGTATAAACAATAAATTTCTTCCATAAATTTCCAGTTAATCCATTTTCAATTCCAAATGAAATGAGCCTACTTATTGTTAAATCACTTTTATTAAAATCATCTATTATTTCTCTATTTCTTATATTATTGAAAACATATAGTAGTTTTGCCATATTTAATCACCTCATTTTTTAATTATAGACTATTTATTTAAAATTTAATAGTTAAATGTAGAAAAATAAAGAAAAAAATGATAGAATTTGTAAATGAGGAGAGAAAAAAATGATTATACATATTTTACTATGCATTATTAGCATAATAGCAAGCACAAATATTTTTTATTTTTTTAATCTTTATACTACATGGTATTATTATTTTTCTTTAATATTAATTCTACCAATAACATATATACTTGCATTAACATTATATCTTTTGTTATTAGGTTTAATATCTATATTCTTAAAACAAAAAAAAGATATCAAAAAACCTAATAGTTTTTTCTACTTTTTTATATATCAAACTGCAAAGCTTGTATTAATACTTGTAAGAGTAAAAATTCATACTGATGGTCTAGAAAAACTACCTAATAATAGGTATTTAATGATATCTAATCATCAATCACTATTTGATCCGATTATATCAATCATCTACTCAAAAAACCAACCATTAATTTGTGTCTCAAAGATAGAAAATATGAATATCCCTATTTGTGGTAACTTTATATATAATGCAGGTTTTATCCCTTTAAATAGAAAAAGTAATTATGAGGGAGCTAAAGCAATTGCAAAAGCAATAAGCTTTATTAATTCTAAGCAATCAAGTATTTATATTTGTCCAGAAGGTACAAGAAATAAAAATCAAGAACTATTAGAATTTCATGCAGGCTCATATAAAATAGCATACAAATCAAAATGCCCAATTGTTGTTGTATCAATCTGTAATACTAAAAATATATTAAAAGGATTTCCGTTTAAAAAAACACATGTATATTTTGATGTTTTAGAAATCCTTAACTATAATGATTATAATTTAATAAATAGTACTGACCTAGCAATTAAAACTAGAAAAATGATTCAAGACGAATTAAACGAAAGGACAAAATTATTATGAATTATCTAATATACAATCCTCTTGCTGCCAATAATAGCGGTGAAAAATATAAAAATAAAGCAATTATTGATTTAAAAGATGATTTCAAGGATTTAAAAATTATCAATGCCCTTGAAATAAAATTATCTGAATTTAAATCAACTATAAAAGAAAATGATACTCTAATTTTTGTTGGTGGAGATGGAACACTAAATATAGTTGCAAATTTAGTAAAAAAGTATGATGTAAATAATCCTATTTATCTTTATGAGGGTGGATCTGGAAATGATTTTTTAAATGATATTGGCAGAGAAGGAAAAGTAATACAACTTAATAAATACTTTAAAAAACTTCCAATAGCAGAAATAAATGGTGAAAAAAGATATTTTATTAATAATGTTAGTTTTGGAATTGATGGTGAAGTATGTGTAGTAGCTGAGGAACAAAAAGCAAAAAACAAAGCTAAAATAAACTATACAACAATAGCTGCTAAACTATTATTAGGTAAATACAAAAAACCTAATGCAACAATATATGTAGATGGTGTAAAAAAAGAATATAAACATGTTTGGTTAGCCTCTTCCTTAAATGGTAGATATATTGGTGGTGGCATGATGGTTGCACCAAATCAAGACCGGTTATCAGGTGAATTATCTTGTGTTGTAATGCATTGCAAATCAAGGTTAAAAACATTAATTGCATTCCCATCAATTTTTTCAGGCAAACATGTTAAAAAGAAAAAAATGGTTGAGATAATTAAAGGTAAAAAGATTAAAGTTCATTTTGACAGACCAACAAGTTTACAAATTGATGGTGAAGTATACAAAAATGTAACTGATTATACTGTATACTACAGCGATTAAAGTATAAAAAATATAATACAAAAATAGGACTTCTATCCAATATTTTACTTTGGAATGAAGTCCTATTTTAGTTTATTAAAACAAAGAATTATGCTTATTCATCCTGTAAAGCGTCGTATCCTGTTTCACCAGTACGAATTTTTACAGCCTGTTCAACATTATAAACAAAAATCTTACCATCACCAATAGAGCCTGTATATAAAACCTTTCTAGCAGTTTCAACAACTAAATCTACAGGTACCTTACATACTACAATTTCAACTTGAATCTTTGGAAGTAAATGAACCTCTACCTCTACACCTCTGTAGAACTCGGTTCCACCCTTTTGCATACCACAGCCCTGAACACGGGTAACTGTCATACCTGTTACGCCTATGCTATTCATAGCTGACTTTAGCTTATCAAATTTATTTTCGCTTGTTAAAATAACGACCTTACTCATCTTTGATACATCAGTTGATGCTTTTACTGTTGGTATTTCAATATCACTTGGAATATAAGAATGATCTGAATCAATATGAGTAGGCAAGAAATCTGCATAAGCACTTTGAATACCATGCTCAGTTAAATCTAGTCCCTTAAGTTCTTCTTCCTCAGAGACACGTAATCCAATTGTCTTTTTTATTATGTAAAATATAAGACACATTGCAGCAACGGTCCAAGTACAGATTGAAACTACACCTAACAATTGAATACCAAATTGCTTTAAACCATCTAAACCACCATAAAATAAACCAACTACTGAACATTCAGGAACTCTAGATCCTGCTGCAAATAAACCAACAGCAAGAGTACCCCAAATACCATTCATCATATGTACAGCTACAGCACCAACTGGATCATCAACATGAAGCTTATAATCTAATAGCCATACACCGAAATTAACCAATAGTCCAGCTACAGCACCAATAATAATAGCACCAAATGCATCAACAACATCACATCCTGCTGTTATTGCAACTAAACCAGCTAATGAAGCATTTAAGCACATTGAAACATCTGGTTTACCATATTTTAACCATGTAAATATCATACATACAACAGTTGCAACAGCAGGTGCAATAGTTGTTGTTACAAATACTGAAGCTAATTGTTCATTTGTCCAACAGGCTGCACCATTAAAACCGTACCAACCAAACCATAAAATAAAACAGCCAAGTGCACCTAATGTTAAAGAATGACCTGGAAAAGCATTAACCTTTGTAACCTTACCATCCTTATCTCTTGTGAACTTACCAATACGTGCTCCTACAAAAATTGCACCAATTAACGCAGTAACACCACCAACCATATGAATTGCAGCCGAACCTGCAAAATCATGAAAACCTAGTTGAGCAAGCCAACCACCACCCCAAACCCAATGGGCTTCAATAGGGTATACAATTGCTGAAATTACCAATGAATAAACACAATATGATATAAACTTAGTTCTTTCTGCCATCGCCCCAGAAACAATAGTTGCTGTAGTTGCACAGAACACTAAATTAAATACAAAATTTGCCCAATCAAAATTTGCATAATCAGAAAATATTCTTAAATCTGGCTTACCAATTAAACCAAAAAAAGCATCTTCACCAAATAAAAGGCCAAAGCCAATTAAAATGAAAACTACTGTACCTAAACAGAAATCCATAAGATTCTTCATAATGATATTACCAGCATTCTTTGCTCTAGTGAATCCTGTTTCCACCATTGCAAATCCACATTGCATAAAGAAAACTAATGCTGCTCCTATTAGGAACCAAACTGCTTGTGTTGTCATAAAATTACTCTCCTCTTTCTTTAAATTAAAGGCTAAATTAATAAAAAAAGGTTATTCTATCAGATTGATAAAATAACCACATTGTCATTTTTATATTAATTTGTAAGCGCCTTTGCTCTTATGACGACATTATATAGTAGAAAATAATTAAAGTCAATAAGTTTTCAAAATTTTTATATTAAAATCGTTTTCTTATTCTTTTTCATTAATAAATACTAATCTATTGTTTTTAAAATAATTCTTTATTCTTTTAGTATTACTCAAATAAGATAAATAACTTCTTATAGTTGATAAAATTAACATATATTTATTGTACGATATTTTTAATTTAAAATAATCAAATATATAACTGCAGCATTCAGTGCAATTATGTTCCTCTTTTAAATAATCTAGCAAAATATCAATAATTCTAAAAATTTGGTTTCTATTAAACTCAACCACAGGTTTAATATTAGTTGTAGCCTCACTATGAGATGGAACAACAAGCTTTCCATCAAGAGATTCAACGAAATCTAATGACTTCAAATATCCACTAACATCATAAATTAAAAGAATATGAGCTCTTTCAACCAAATCAATTGAACCCAATGTATCTGCTACAAAATAAACATCATCTGACGTTTTAATTCCAATCATTCCCCAATGATGTCCTGGAAGATGAATAAATTCAACTCCCTTTGGAATTTCATGTAATGCATAAATTTCATCATTCATATCTACATGCATTAATTTTCCATCATATTCATCAAGTGGATATCCACCATATAAAAATCCAATATCCAATTTAGGATCTCTAAAGAAGCCACGTTCAACCTTTGATGCAATCATTTTGCAATGAGTTTTTTCATATATATATTGACAGCCCTGACTATGATCACTATGGCAATGTGAAAAAAGAAGGTGTGTAATCTTCATTCCATTATTGATAATTGCTTCATAAATATATGGTGCATCCTTTTCTGAACCACAGTCAAATAACAATACTTCTTTTCTATCGTTTAATACATAAACACCACAATTTGTCGGACCATCAACATAATATGTATTACCTTTTAAATGATGTAACTCGTACATAAAAACCTCCAAATAAATTAATATACTTATTGACCATAATAATTTATTGCATACATTTTATTAAACATATCTATTCTATTAATTAAAATTAGGGAATTACTCTTATATAAATCAACATATTGTTCGTCTACTTCACATGAATATTCTATTTTTTCAAGCGATGATGAACAAATTTTATCACTATAAAAAATAGCTAATTCATGTGAATAAAAAATATTGTCCAATTTTGTTTTAGTTCTAAAAATAGATTTACCAACATAACAATTTTCATTATAAGTAAAGCCCAAAAGCTCTAATATTGTAGGTACAATTATATATGGAGAAGTAAAATCATTATATTTTGTTGATTTTGTATTATATTCTTTTTTATAAAGACTAGATAGTTTTTCATTATACATAATCAATATTGCATCATATTGAGTTGGAACATACTGTGAATTTGTGTTATGAACATAATACTTAAGCTCCTCATCTATACCAATCTTATAATATATATCATGATCACCATATAATACTAATAATGTATTATCATATTGATCTGTTTCCTTTAACCTATCAATTAATCTTCCTAAAGCCTCATCAAAATTCATCATTGCACATTGATATGCTTTAACTTGCTCCTGAACAATAATAGAATCATCACTACAAATATTCGTCCATAATCCTAATGCTTCAGCCTCAGAAATTCTATCATAATAACCTAAATTCTTAAATTTTTGAATGTTATTTTGTCCATAAGGATGATTATATGGACCATGTGAAACTAATGTAGTCCAAAAACTATAAAAAGGAGCAGCACTATTCTCAGGAACAAGATTATATTTCATTTTCTCATAGAATTCTGTATCTAATGGATAATTACCATTATAATTATTATGCCATTGTAATTCAGGTGCTACATCCAAAACAAAATATGATTTATCAAATCCTAACTTCTTAATCACGCTACCTCTGTTATAAAAGTCGGAATAATTACAATGAAAATAACTTGTATTATAACCATTTTGACTTAATATATAAGGAAGTGAGAAAGGTACCTCATAGCCATTACCTATTACTTCTGGAACACTTCCAGCAATACCAATAAATTCTGATACATTAGTTTTATTTTTTGTATAATTATTCTCAAAGCTAATACCTTCATTAGATAAATTCCATAAATTTGGCGTTAAATATTCATTTATCGCAAATCTACAGCCTGTTTCAATCATTATTGTAATAACATTCATGTCCTTAAGTGATGAATAAAAAGCTCCCTTTTTAACGACATCCCCAGAATTTAAAAATGTATATATGCTTTCTTTGTCACTCTTGGTTGAAACATTTACTATTGAACCTAATTCTCCTAAAAAATAATTAATTAATCCATAATTTTGAAGAGCACTACGTTTTAAATTTTTTGATGTAAATTCCACTATTTCAACACCATTTTTATTTTGGTAAATCACTTTAGTTTCATTATCAGCCTTAATCTTACAATATACTCCACTTCTTATACTAAATGATGTAAGCATAATAATCATAACAAATGAATATCTTAATAAAGCATGAGTATTAACTTTTTCATATCTAATAAAGTGAAAAGACAATTTCATACCAATACTATATAATATAATAATTATTATTAATGCTATAATACTTCTAACATCTATATAATCTATTGAAAAGACTGACATTGCCTCATCATATAATGTAAAATAGGAAATTGAAAAAATATCTTTACTAGCATGATCTAAGGTTGCATGCAACATAAAAAAAATTGAAAAAATGAATAACATAAAAATTGAATAAAATAATGAGCCTTTATTGCTTCCAATTAATAAAATAGGGCACAATATTATCACATATGCAAATAACTCTAAAAGAAAATAGTTAGAAAAAACATTATCAAATATAAAAACAAATAAAATATTTTCTAATGCAATAAGTATTAATAAAGTATATAAGAATATGAAAAACTTATGTAATAGAAACTTATTCATACAATAACCTCAACAATAAAATGGTGCACCTGATAGGATTTAAACCTACGGTCTTAGCCTTCGGAGGGCTACGCTTTATTCGCTAAGCTACAGGTGCATAAATATATTCTAAAATCATTTTTAATAAAAGTCAACTTTTATAAAGTTTAAATATAGCTTTTATATTATTATTCTACATATATTACTAATATAATACTATGTAAATGATAGAAAATAATATTTTAAAAAAAAGATAAGTAAATAACATAGAAAAAAAATGATTTATATACTATAATAAAGGTAATAAATTGTGAATAAAGAATAAATTTAAAAAATAAATTACACAAGAAGGTAATAGCATGAAAGAAAAAATATTAAGTAAAAAACAATTAATTATTAAAATATTATATTTAGTTGGAATTCTATTAATGATATCTGGTATAACAATTCTTATATTGAAGTGTATTAACGTAATTTCCTTTGAAGATGGCTTTCGTTTTAATAATTCACTATTTGAAAAATACACGAATTCATGGTATGGAACAATAATTTTTATATTGTTTCAAACAGTTCTAACCATTTTATTAAGTGTCATTCCAGGTACATCAATGGCTTTCATTATATTATCTACAACCATTTATCCTAATCCAGTTCAAGCATTCTTCTTATCATTTACAAGCGTAATGCTATCGAGTTTAATAATGTATATACTAGGAAGATTTGGCGGATATAAGGTTTGTACAAAATTAATAGGAAAGGATGAATGTGATAAAGCTTCTGATTTATTCAATAAATATGGAGTTATCTACTTTCCATTAATGATGTTATTTCCAATGTTTCCAGACGATGCACTCGTAATGGTTGCTGGAACAATCAAAATGCGCTTAAAATTCTTTATCCCATCAATCATCCTTGGTCGTGGAATTGGTATAGTGACAATTGTTTTTGGATTAAAAATCATACCTTTTGAATCATTTACATCAATATATGATTGGTTAGTTTGTATCACAGTATTTGCATTTTGGATTATTATGGTTTTTAAATTGGCTGCTAAATTCAATAAGTATTTAGAAAATCGAAGACTTCGTACAAAAAATAAAGATGACGAAGATTGTGAATAAAATTCTCACA
>JBJEFS010000065.1:0-101255 GCA_051874325.1 Anaeroplasma sp. | reverse complement strand
ACAAAAAGAAGTTACAACCTTTCACAGCGGAATTTACTTTAATAATTAACATCATAAATAAAATGTAAAAAAACATTTGACACTTGTAAAATTATATACTATAATTATTATGTTGTAACATGCACCACATAGAAAGGGTCTCAAACGATATATTCTACCCTAATAGTGTGTCTTAAAAATAATAAGGAGGTAATACGACATGTATGCAATTGTAGAAACTGGTGGAAAACAAGTTAAGGTAGAAGTTGGTCAAGCAATTTATGTTGAAAAACTAGAAGTTGCTGAAGGCGAAACTTATACTTTTGATAAGGTTTTATTAGTATCAGGTGATGAAACTAAGGTTGGAACTCCATATGTTGAGGGTGCAACTGTAACTGCAAAATGTGAAAAGCATGGAAGAGGTAAGAAAATTGTTATTTTCAAATATCGTCCAAAGAAGCATTCTGCATCAAAGAAGGGTCATCGTCAAGCTTATACTAAGTTTGTAATTGAAGCGATTAATGCTTAATTAAAATGACAACCTATAAATTAGAATATAAAAAAGACGAAGTAGTTATTGAGGTAAAGGGACATAGTGGCTATGCTGATTATGGCCATGATATAGTATGTGCTTCAATCTCAACTGCTTGTATAATGACTGCTAATCTAATCGACAAGCTAGATTTATGTTACAACATTTTAGACTTGGTTTGTGAGGAAGGATATTTTAGATTACAGATAAAAACAACTGATAGTGTAACCAAAAAATTATTTGATAATTTGGTTGATACACTAGCTAGTTTACAAGAACAATATCCTAAATATTTAAAATTAAAGAACTAGGAGGAATCTATTATGTTATTAAAGCTTAATATCCAATTATTTGCATCTAAAAAAGGTGTAGGTTCTACAAAAAATGGCCGTGATTCTGAAGCTAAGCGTTTAGGAGCAAAGGTAAGTGACGGTCAAGTTGTTACTGCAGGTTCAATTTTATATCGTCAAAGAGGTACAAAGTTTTTCCCAGGTACTAATGTAGGACGTGGTGGAGATGACACTCTATTTGCCAAAGTTAGTGGCACAGTAAAGTTTGAACGTAAGGGTAGAGATAAGAAACAAATTTCTATTTATCCTGTTGCTGAATAATTTTTGAAAGACTACCCATTATAATGGGTGTTTTTTTTCAAAGAAAGGGGATATGTATGTTTATTGATCAAGTTCAAATTGATGTTGAAGCTGGTAAAGGTGGAGATGGTATTGTTGCATATCGTCGTGAACTGAAGGTTGAACGTGGTGGTCCATTTGGTGGTACAGGAGGCAATGGTGGTTCAATTATCTTTAGGGGCTCTGAAGGACTATCTACTTTATTAGATTTAAGATATAATCGAATTATTAAGGGTAATCCAGGTGAAAAGGGAAGAACTAAAGGTCAATTTGGAGCATGTGCTGAGGATACAATTATTAGAGTTCCAGTAGGTACAACTATTTTTGACGCAAAAACAAATAAAATTATTGGTGATATTACAAAAAATAATCAAGATGTAGTTGTTGCAAAAGGTGGTCGTGGTGGTAGAGGTAATATGGCCTTTGCTAATGGCACTTTAAAATGTCCTGATTTTTGCGAAAAAGGTGAACCAGGAGAAACAAAAAGTATAAGGTGTGAATTAAGAGTTTTAGCTGATTGTGGATTAGTTGGATTTCCAAGCGTAGGTAAATCAACTCTTATAGCTGCTGTTTCTAAGGCTAGACCTAAAATTGCTGCTTATCATTTTACGACTTTAGTACCTAATTTAGGTATGGTAAGATTAGATGATGGTAGAGATTTTGTTATGGCTGATTTACCTGGTATTATTGAAGGAGCACATCATGGTGCAGGCTTAGGATTACAATTTTTACGTCATATTGAAAGATGTAAGGTAATTGTTCATATTATTGATATGGCTGCAACTGATGGAAGAGACCCATATAATGATTATTTGACGATTAACAATGAACTTAGAGAATATAAAATGAATTTAGCTAATAGGCCAATGATCGTTGTTGCTAATAAAATGGATCAACCAGCTGCTCAAAAAAATTTAGAAGAATTTAAAAAACGCTGCGATGCTGATATAATTCCCATTTCAGCTTTTACAAAGGATAATTTGGATAAATTGTTATACAAAATTGCAGATACAATCGAAAATACACCAGAATTTTCTATTTTTGAAGAGGATGAAATTGATGTTGTTGAATATGGCTATAAAGAAGAAGAAAAATTCTTTAATATTGAACTTCAATCTGATGGTGTATATAATGTTACAGGCGAGAAATTAAAAAAATTATTTGAAATGACTGATTTTGATTCTGATACAGGTAGATTTAGATTTGCGCGACAACTACGTACATATGGTTTAGATGATCAATTACGCAAGCTTGGCGTAAAAAATGGAGATACGGTTAGAATTTTTGATTTTGAATTTGAATTTATAGATTAATAAATAAAAAACTAAGTTCATAGGAATTTAGTTTTTTATTTATTATTAAAGTATTCTTCACAAAATTTATTCCAATATTTATCATATTCATTATGTGATAAAACATGCATAGATGAAATATCTCTAATATTTTGTTCTTTAGCCATATACACAAAATCAGAAATAGACTCATCATAGTTATCTAAATAAACATTTACAAGCTTTTCGTAGTTTAAAGTCATTGCATATAGCCTTGTATGACCATCTAAAATAACATATTCATCGTCGATAATAGCTACTGGGATGTATATTTCATTTGAGCTTAAATTATTATCTATAATTTTTAATTTTTCTTCATCAATAAAGAACTGTGAGGGTTGTAGACATTTGATTGGTAGCTTAAATGAGTATACAGGTTCAAATTCTTCGAAGTATGAGTTATCTTCAGTATGAAACTTAGTAATGTATTTGTTATAGAATCTAAATTCGCCTACTACCTCTTCAATATATTGTAAATTATTAGTTTTAATGATGGCTTCATTCTTATCAATTAAAAATTCATAGAAGTATTTATTGTTATTGTCAGTTACTGTAAAACAGTTTCCAAGTAATCTTGATTTTTCATTATAGATATTTGATATTCTATCTCTTTCTATTTTCATAGAATCGTCGACCTTTCTAAATTGTTATTATGATTTTATCATTTTAGAAGAAACTTGTAAATATAATATTATGTTTGAATTTAGTTGTTAAATATGATAAAATTTTACTTGATGAATAGAAAGGAAAAAAATTAATTTATGAAAATTTTTAAAGATCATGAAAAAATGAAAACTCATTATGAGGCAGTCATCAGGATGAGAAAAAGATATCTTAATTTATTTATCCTTCTTTTTATTATTATTAGTATATTTACCATCATTTATTTTGTTAAAAAACAATTTTTTGTTGGTTTGTTTTTATCTTTATTTGTGTTTTTTTTATTGATTTGTTCAGTATTAATGTTTTATCGTAATATTTATTTACCGAGAAAAAAACCAGTTTTTAATGAAATAGTTTCAGATTTATACAAAAACCAAATTATTAGCGATTTAAGTAAAAAAGGCTTACTAAAGGAAAATCTTGATACTATTTTAGATCCACATGGCTATGTAAATATTGCTTATAATTATGACAATAATCTCTATTATATGGCTGAAATATCTTTAACAACATATTCTTTTTATCTTAAATTAAAGGATAATATGTTTCAAATTGATTCAAAGATTTTTGATAAGTATATACAAAAAAAAGACTATCGATATAAAAAAATTACAAAAATTGGTAAAGAAACTAAGGAAGAATTATATTCATTATTTATAGATTATATTAATGATAATAAAGAAATAAATGATTTAGCAAATAGATGTAAAAGTGCTTTAAAAGAAAATAAAAAAATATTTGGATAAGAGGTATAAATATGAATGAATTGGCTAGAGAAAAAATACTAAGAAATTTGGAAACTAATAGTAGAATTGATTTAAAAGACTTATCAATAATGCTAGGTATAAGTGAAATAGATTTAGTAAATGAAATAACAAAAATGGAAGAGGAAAAGATTATATGTGGATATCATACACTGATTAATTGGGATAACACCTCTAAAGAAATTGTTACAGCTTTAATTGAAGTAAAGGTTACTCCTCAACGAGGTCTAGGCTTTGATGTAATAGCTGAAAGAATAGCTAAGTTTCCTGAGGTTACAAGTGTATATTTAATGAGTGGAGGCTTTGACTTTACAGTTTTAATTGAAGGTAAATCAATGAAGGAAGTAGCTAGATTTGTTTTTGATAAGCTTTCAACATTGGAATCGGTATTATCTACATCAACTCATTTCGTTTTAAAAAAATATAAAGATCATGGTGTAAGCTTAGTTGATAATAAAAAAGATGAAAGAATGTTGGTGAGTGCTTAATGAGAGACTTTTTGGCAAAAAAAGTTGTTGATATTAAACCATCTGGTATAAGAAAATTTTTTGATATCGCAAGTGAAATAAAAGGTGCGATATCATTAGGTGTTGGTGAACCAGATTTTGATACACCATGGCATATTAGAGAAGAAGGTATATATTCTCTTGAACAAGGAAAAACTATATATACATCAAATGCTGGTTTAAAAGAGCTAAGATGTGAGATATCAAAATACTTAGATAAAAAGTATAATTTAAAATATGATTGGTCTAGTCAAATATTAGTTACAGTTGGTGGTAGTGAAGCTATTGATGTGGCTTTAAGGAGTATAATCGAGGAATCAGATGAAGTAATTATTCCTACTCCATCCTATGTATCATATGAGCCATGTGCTATTATGGCAGGAGCTAAGGTTGTTAGGATACCTTTAAAAAATGAAAATGATTTTAGATTAACTCCAGAGGAGCTTGCTTCAGTAATTACTCCTAAAAGCAAAGTTTTGATTTTAAATTACCCGAACAATCCTACAGGTGCTGTTATGGAAAAGTCTGATTTAGAAGCACTTGCGGATGTAATTATTAAAAATGATCTATTTGTTATAAGTGATGAAATATATTCAGAGCTTTCATACTATGAGCCTCATGTTTCTATAGCTTCTATTCCAGGAATGTATGAAAGAACATTAGTTATTAATGGGTTTTCAAAATCATTTTCAATGACTGGATGGAGACTTGGATATGCGGCAGGACCATCTGAAATAGTTAAGCAAATGATAAAAATTCATCAATTTTGTATTATGTGTGCTCCTACAAATAGTCAGTATGCTGCAATTGAGGCATTAAAAAATGGCGATGAAGATGTTAAATTGATGAGAGAAAGCTATGATGAGAGACGTAGATACGTATTATACAGATTGAAACAAATGAATCTTCCATGTTTTACGCCTAAGGGTGCATTTTATGTATTTCCTGATATTAGGCAATTTGAAATGTCATCCGAGGAATTTTCATTAAGGTTGTTAAATGAAGAGAAGGTAGTTGTAGTGCCTGGTTCAGCCTTTGGTGATTCTGGTGATGGATTTATTAGAATTTCTTATGCTTATTCATTAGATGATTTAAAAAAGGCTTTATCAAGAGTGGAGAACTTTATAAATAAGATTAACAATAAAATATAGACTCATTGAGTCTTTATTTTTTGAGGAGTTATTATGGAAAAATATGAGATAAATAAATTCTTGGATGATTATAGAATTAAGCTTGACGATTTATATATTGCATTTAGTATAAGTGTTAAAGAGCCTGAACTAAAAGTTTTAGAGGAAAAAATTAGTGCAGAAAATTTTTGGAACGATCAAAAATATGCTCAAGGTATTATTCAAAAGGCTAATGCTATAAAAGAAATTATTACATCCTATAATAGTGCTAAAAAAAGATATATTGATATCGAAGATCTTGTTGAATTGGCTTTAGACGATATTGAAGCTATGGAATTATTAGAATCGGAAATTGAAGAATATAAAGTGATGATATCTAAGTTAGAGGAAAAAGCTTTACTTAATGGAAAATATGATTATAATGATTGTATTTTAGAGCTACATCCAGGAGCTGGTGGAACTGAATCAATGGATTGGGCTGATATGCTATATCGAATGTATTCTAGATTTTGTGCTAAAAAAGGCTTTAAAACAGAGGTGTTAGATTATCAACCTGGTGATGAGGCCGGAATTAAATCTATAACTTTATCAATAAAGGGTCCCTATGCTTATGGTTTGTTTAAGGGTGAAAGAGGAGTTCATAGATTAGTAAGGATTTCTCCATTTGATTCTAATGCAAGAAGACATACATCCTTTTGTAGTTGTGATATTTCACCTCAAATTGAAGAGTGTGATGATATAATTATTAATGATGAGGATATAAGAATTGATGTTTATCATTCTTCTGGAGCTGGAGGTCAATCAGTAAATACTACAGATTCAGCAGTAAGAATTACTCATAAGCCAACTGGTATTGTAGTAACTTGTCAAAATGAGAGAAGTCAAATAAAAAATAAAGAGGTTTGCTTTAGCATTTTAAAATCTAAACTTTTTGAATTAGAATTAAAACGTCAGGAAGAGGAACTGAAAGCAATTAAGGGTAAACAAATGAATATCAATTTTGGTAGTCAAATTAGATCATATGTTTTTTGTCCATATACGTTAGTAAAAGATCATCGAACAGGCTATGAGGTTGGTAATATTACTTCTGTAATGGATGGAGACATTGAGGGTTTTATGCAAGCATATTTAAAATTTAATGCAGGTGAATAAAATGGAAATTAATAATGAAAAAATCAAAAGAAAAATTAAACAGTATTTTGGAGTAACGATTGGAGTAATTATTTTGGATATTGCTTTTTACTTTTTTATGGATCCAGCAAGTATTGTTACAGGAGGAATGCTCGGTGTTTCAATTTTATTAGGTCCTGTCTTTGAACAAATAGGTAGCTGGTTTACAGCTTCAACATTTCTATATTTAGCAAATGGTATAACTTTGATTTTAGGAGTTATTTTTTTAGGAAAGGATTTCTTTTTTAAAACTATATATGGTACATTTTTATCTCCTACAATAGTATTGTTATTTGAAAAATTTTGTGATCCAAGCTTTTTTATAAAAACAATCACTGGTGGCAATGAAAAAATAATAGCAATGATATGTGGTTCAATTTTATGTGGTGTTGGTGTTGGTATTGCCATAAGAAATAATGGTAGTACAGGAGGAATGGATGTAATTCAAAAAATAATGTCCAAATATATGAAGGTTCCAATGTCAATCTCAATGTATTTTACTGACGGAATAGTAGTATTGCTTGCTGGTTTTTTGTTAACTCAAATTGGAGACAATGAATTAATTAGAAGCTATACTATTAATTATCAAATTGAAAATGTTATATGGGGTATAATTGGGGTAGCTGTCCAAGCATATATTATTGATTATATTTGTTTATCAGCTAAACCAAGGCGTACTGTTTATGTAATTACTAATAAAGAAGAAGAAATAAAGAATTTAATATATGAAAAGCTAAATCGTGGTGTTACCTTAACTAAGGTTACTGGTGGCTATACTAATGAAGAAAGAACAATGCTAATTTGTACAATGGATAAAAATGAGGCATATCGTATAACAAGTGAAATAACATTATGTGATCCTGAATCATTTACTTTTGTTACTTCTTGTAAGGAAGTAAGAGGAGAATATAGTAAGCGTGGAATTCTATGATAATTGATAATGTTAAAAAAATATCTCAGGGTAAATATCAAGTGGTAATAGGTAATTCTATTTATGAATTTGATGAGGATGTAGTTCTTAAATATTGCTTATTTAATAATAATGAAGTAACTGAGGAAGTAATTAATAATGCATTAATAGAAAATAATACAATGGTTTATTATCATAAAGCATTAGATTATTTAATAAAGTATTCTAGAACTGAAAAGCAAATTATTGAATATTTAGCTTGTAAAGGTTTAGATAAAAATAGTATTGATATCATTATTAAAAAGCTAAAAAAAGTTGGAATGATTAATGATAAGAATCTAATAAAGGATTTCGTTAATCAATATGTAAGAAAGGGTTATGGGAGATTATTAATTAAAGAAAAGCTTTATTTAAAAGGATTTGATAAAAAATTAATTAATGATGAGTTAGAGAATATTGATGAAGAAGAATACTCATTAGCTTTAAAAAACATTTATAATAAATCGTTAAAAAAATACGATAATTTATTTAAACTTAAGAAATATTTGCTTTCCCGTGGATATTTATTATCTGAAATTGATAGTGCAAAAGACCATGATGCCTAATTTATATTCGATATAGATTAGGTTTTTTTATTTATAAAACAATTTTATTTGAAGAAAACGTTTTAAAAAAAATTTTTATTCGAATTTTGTTTCGTTTTAATATAAAATTTTATTTTTCTATAAAATAATAAAATGAAATTCGTAAAACATATTGCATTTTGTTGAATTTTAGTATAAAATATAATACTGTTGGTTAGTGTGTAATTATTAATCAAGAAAGGAGTATTATAATGAAAAATTCAAAAAGATTAATTAGCTTATGTTTAACTTCTCTTGCTTTTTTAGTAGGCTGTAGTGCTGCAAATTCAGATAGTACAGTATCAACAGCTGATAATATTCAGCATTTAAATTTAACACAAGCAAATTTAATTTCAAATATCACTGATAATGAAAAATATTTAAATCCTGATATTTTATTTTCGATTGATAAATTAGAGGATACAGATAAAGTTAATGTAATTATTACATTAAATGATAAGAGTATTGCAGATTCTTATCTTAATAATCCAAAAGGAACAACATCCTTAGCAGAATATGTAGCTAAGTATGGCTCATATGAAGCTAATAATATGAAGGCCGAACAAAACACTTTAGCAGCCTCTTTAATTAGAAAGGGTTTGATTACCTCAGTAACTCATTCATATACCACATTATTAAATGGTTTTGCAGCTGAAACAACTTATGGAATGGTTTCTGAGCTTGAAGAAATTACTAATATAAAGAAGGTAAGCATTAGTGAGGCTTATTCCTTACCTACAAGTACTTCAAGTGATTCTAATGTTATTGAGAATGTTGTTGATGTTTATGATACAGGTATTTTTAATTCAAGTAGTGTGTCATATACTGGTAATAATACTGCAGTAGCAATTCTTGATTCTGGTTTTGATGTTCATCATAGTGTATTTAAAAATATGCCAGAGCAGCCATTACTTGCTAAATCAGATGTTAATTCAGTTCTTAAAGAAACTGCAGCATATTCATATAATACAGGCTTGAAGGCGGAAGACGTATATCTAAATGCAAAAATCCCTTTTCAATATGATTATGCAGATAAAGATTCTGATGTTGCACCATATGATTCAAATCACGGAACTCATGTTGCTGGTATTATAGGTGGTAAGGATCAGGTTATTACTGGTGTTGCAATTAATACTCAGTTAGTTCTAATGAAGGTTTTTGGAGACACAAATAATGGAGCTTTAGAGAAGGATATCTTAGCAGCCTTGGAAGATTCAGTAAAATTAGGTGTTGATGCTATTAATATGTCATTAGGTACATCTTGTGGTTTTTCAAGACTTGCAGATAATGAATATTTAAATAGTGTTTATGATAAAATTGAAGCCGCTGGAATTTCATTAGTAGTTGCTGCAAGTAATGATTATAGCTCTGCATATGGTGGAGCAGAAAGTAATACTAATAAGGCTTCAAATCCAGATTCAGCAACAGTAGGTTCACCATCAACTTATTCAGGTGCTTTGTCTGTAGCTTCAATTAGTGGTGTTAAAAGTAAATACATTTCTACCAAGGATGGTTATGTTTTCTTTTTCAATGAAGCAAATAGCTATGGTACAGATCCTTATGATTTTTATGAAATGTTAAATATAGAAAATGATAAAGATGTTGAAATTGAATATATAACAGTTCCAGGATACGGAAAAAAGGTAAATTACTCATCTATAGATGTAAAGGGCAAAATTGCTTTAGTAAAGCGTGGAGATATAAGCTTTGAGGAAAAAGCTAAATATGCCTATGAAGCAGGTGCAATAGGCTGTATCGTATATAACAATATAGGTGGAGAAATATTGATGTCTGCCGGAAATGGCTTAAAGATTCCATTTTGTTCAATATCTAAGGACGATGGTGAATACTTAGCTCAATATGATTCAGGAATTTTAGTATTCAATAC
Organism: Anaeroplasma sp.; assembly: GCA_051874325.1. Lineage (GTDB taxonomy): Bacteria > Bacillota_I > Bacilli_A > Acholeplasmatales > Anaeroplasmataceae > Anaeroplasma. Next base: position 91,130 of record JBJEFS010000065.1, on the reverse strand, counting down.
TTCGAATCAAGCTGGACCATTTATGTCTGATTTTTCAAGTTGGGGTCCTACAGCTGATTTAAAATTAAAGCCTGAAATTACTGCTCATGGTGGTGAAATTACATCTGCAGTACCTGGTGGAGGATATGATACAATATCTGGTACATCAATGGCTTGTCCTAATATGTGTGGTATTGTTGTTTTAGTAAGACAATATTTAAAAGAAAAATTCCCTGCTTTAACAACAAAAGAGTTATGTACAATGACTAATCAGCTTCTAATGTCAACAGCAACAATTGCATTAGATAAATCTGGTAATCCGTATTCTCCTAGAAAACAAGGCTCCGGTTTAGCTAATTTATATAATGCAGTAAATACATTGGCTTACATTACTGTTGATAATTCTGATAAAGCAAAGGTAGAACTTGGAGATGATAAAGATGAGTCAGGTATTTATACCTTAACATTTAATATTGTTAATATTTCTGATCAAAGCTTATCATATGAATTATCTAATTATACTATGACTGAAAGCTTATCTACATCAAATAGTGAATATGTTGCAGAAAAAGCACATATGTTTAAACCATCTACCTCAGTTAACATTATTGGAGATGGTACTTTAGAAAATAATACAATTATTGTCAATCCAAATGGTACAGTTCAAGTTGAATATACATTAAAGCTTTCTAATGCCGAAAAAAAATATATTCGTCAATCTTTTGATAATGGTATGTATGTTGAAGGCTTTGCAACATTAAATTCAAATGATGAAAATGGTGTTGACTTATCAGTTCCATTCTTAGCCTTCTTTGGTGATTGGACTGTTGCCCCTATTTTTGATAAAACATATTATGAAGTTGAAGCAGATGCTAATAATGCTGCAATCGATGAAGAAGATAAAACAAAGGCAGATTATTATGCAACTACTCCACTTGGTACATATTATTATAGCTATATTATCCCTTTAGGATCATACATCTACACAATTAATGAGGATGAATATGATTTAATTCCTGCATCTGAAGAGCATGCAGCAATGGGCTATGATTTGAATACTATAAATGGTATTACAGCAGTATATGCTGGATTACTAAGAAATGCTAAAAAGGTTACAACTACTATTACTAATACAGTAACTGGTGAAGTTGTTTATGAGCATATAAATTATGATCAGGGTAAAGCTCATTATAGTGGAAGTGCTATTCCAAGCTATGATTTACTAAATGTTACTGCTCAAGGCTTAATGCTTCAAAATAATGTAAATTATACATTTACTATGCTAGCAGAATTAGATTATGGTGATGGTGGTATTGATACTAATTTAAATAATACGTTTACATTTTCTTTCTATGTGGATTATGAAGCACCAATTATTAATGATGCTCAATTTTACGCAAAATATGATAAAACATTAAAAGAGAATAGATATTATGTTGATTTGTATGTGACTGATAATCATTATGTTCAATCAGTTAGACCATTTACATTAGTTAATAATGAGGTTTCAACTTTGAGTGAAAATCCAATTCCTGTTTATGCTGATGAAAAGAATTCATTAAGTAAGGTTACAATTGAGATTACAGATTATATGGATTTATTGCAATATAGTTCTTCAGGGGATGGCTCATTTACTTTATCTAATGGTCTAGGCTTCTGTGTTGATGATTATGCTTTAAACTCAAGTTATTATTATGTTACTCTACCTGGTACAGATTCAAATAATTTCTGGTTTGAAGATGAAAATGGTAATAGAGTGACTTCATCAATTGTTAAGGTTGGTGAAGAACTAGATTTATCTACAATGATTAAATCTGATGATCCAACATTTAAAGCAGGTGACTTAGGTCAATCTGAGTATATGTCAAAGCTTGATTGGAATTCAGCAAATGAAAATGTGGCAAGAGTTAAAAATGGTAAGGTTGAGGGTATTACTGCTGGTAGAACTACAATTACAGCATCAACAATTGCAAATGATGGTATGAAATATACAGTTTCAATAAGTATTGTAGTTAGAAATAATTCTTCTCTCACAAATTTAGATTCATCATTTTCTAATTCTGTGACCTTAAAGGATATTGATTTTAAATATTTTGATACTTTAACAGCATTTGATGGTGGTCCTGAGATTTCTGAAATAGGAGAAGTGGGAGATAGAATTTTTTTAACTCATACATCAGGAATATCATTTTATCCAGGAGAGAGAGTTCAACTAGGTTATGAAATCAATCCATGGAATTTAGATCCATCTCGATATTCTCTTGAGTGGTCATCAACAAATGATGCTGTTGCATCTGTAGATGAAAATGGTATTGTTTCAGGTTTAAAGGAAGGTTCAGCAACAATAACATTGCGTATTAAGGTAGATGGTAAGCAATCTAATTTAATGGCTAGAGTTAAAGTAACAGTTAAAAGCGAATTTGTAATTGAAAATAGAACTTTAATTGCATATAAAGGATTGGGTGGAGATGTCGTAATTCCAGATGATGAAGGTATAATGTATATTGATTCATTTGCATTCTCTCTTTATACAACTGATTATGAAATTAAAATTGATGAAGATAATTATGATGCAGCTAAAACACCAACTGGAAATACAACAGTAACAAGTGTCACAATTCCATATGATGTTACAGAGGTAAGAAAGTATGCATTCTATAATTGTTCAAATCTTGAAACAGTTACATTTAGTGTTGGTCCTAAAGGTGAAACATGTAAGATTATTCGTGAGCATGCATTTGAAAAGAATGTTAATTTAAAAAATATCAATTTGAGTAAGATAGAGGTAATAGGGGAATCAGCCTTTAAAGAATGTACATCTCTTACAACTGTTGATTTTACAAGTATATATGCTTTAGGTGCTTATGCATTTGAAGGTTGTTCAAGTTTATCTTCTGTTGATTTAACTACTTTAAGAAGTGCTGGTGCAAGAGTATTTAAGGATTGTACAGCGTTATCAACTTTAGTTTCTGGAGAGTTTACAAAATTTTCAGATGGTATGTTTACAAATTGTGCTTTAATAAATGTTGATTTCTATTCAGATAGAATACCAGATAATACTTTCCTAAATTGTAAAAATTTAGCAAATGTTACCATTCATAATAATTTAATATATGTTGGTGCTAGCGCATTTGAAGGTACAACTGCATTAATTGATTTTGTATTTTTGAATTCATGTGATTTTATTTATGAATATGTATTTTTAGATTCAGGCCTACAAAATATTATTTTACCAAACAGTTCTTTTGAATTTGAAAAGAGTATATTCGATGGTTGTTATAAATTAAAAACTATAAAGTTTAATGAAAATACATACATAAATAAGATAACAGAAAATATTTTAAATAATTGTTCAGCTGATGAATTTATCTTAAATGATAATAAATATTATTCAATCTCAGGACCTTTATTATTAAATAAGGAACAAGATACTATTATTTTAGCCTTGCCAACATTCGAATATGGTTCCTATGAAATTGCTTCAAGCATAAAGAATATCTCAACTGCAGCATTTAGTGGCATAAAATCTTTGACAAGCTTAGTATTACCAGATACTATTGAAGCAATTAATGATTATGCCTTTGCAAATTGTACTGAATTAATAGAAGTTACACTTCCTACAAGTTGTTCATTAGGTAGTTCAGTATTCAAGGGTGATACAAAATTAGCTAGTATAATTAATATTGATATGTACGATGAATTTAGTTCATACATATTTAGTGGTACAGCTCTTACATCTTTAGAATTATCTTCAAATAAGGTAATTAATGAAGGTGCATTTAGTAATATTTCTACATTAGTTAATGTTAGCTTAGGTAATAATACAATCATATCATCAAAAGCATTTATGAATTCTAACTCATTAACAACTGTTTCACTAGGTACTAATACAAGTATTGATGATGAAGCCTTTGCTAATTGTACATTGCTTTCAACAATTAATTTAGTTAATGCTATAGATAGAATTGGCGATAAAGCATTTATCGGATGTAGTAGTCTTAAGAATATTGATTTAGCAAATGTTTCAGAAATAGGAGATTTTGCATTTAGTAATTGCTTAGCTATTGAATCAATAGATTTGTCTGGAGCCATTAAGATTGGTGATTATGCATTTTCTACTCCATCTGATAGTATTGCTTTAGCTAATAAATTAACGACTTTAAATTTACCAAAAATTCAAGAAATTGGTAAATATGCATTTAATAAAAATCTTAAATTAGAAACAGTTATAATTGGTTCTGATATAAAAGAGATTGGTGAATATGCATTTGCAAATTGCTCAGTTTTAGCAACAGTTACAATAAATGGTGATTTATCAAATGCATCAGATGGTTTATTTGAAAATGATGGTGCTTTAATAAATCTTACAATAAATGGTCTAACAAATATTGGAAACAATTCATTCTATGGCTGTTCATCACTTACAACAATTGATTTATCAAATGTTGTTGAAATAGGTGTTCAAGGCTTCTATGGATGTCGTTCTTTAACATCAGTTGATTTACCAAAAGTAAAAAAATTAAATATTTCGGCGTTCTTGTTTGCTTCATCACTTACAAATATTAATATGCCAACTGCGGAATATATTGATGCTCAAGCAGTTAGTATGACAGCTGTTTCTAAGATTACATTAAATTCTAATATTTCATATATTGCACCAACAGCCTTTTATGATAATAAGCAATTAACTGAGTTTAATTATGTTTATAACTCTCAGGTTTTAACTAGTGGTCGTGTTAATTCATATGTATTACTTGATAATGGAGTTTTATACATAACACTTGCTAATGGTAAACTTCAATTAAGTAGTTATCCGACTGGTAAGACAGATATAGAGTATTCTGTAATTAATAATACTGCTAGAATTGAAGCATATGCTGGTGCAAATAATACTTCAATAACAAAACTAGTTTTACCACAAACATTAAAGCTAATTGGTAATATGGCATTTTATGGATGCCCTAATTTAAAAACTGTAGAATTTGAATCAACAGTTGCTCCAACTCTAGAAGGTACAATTTTAAGTATATCTGCTGACTATGATAAGGAATCAGAGGTTTATAAGCTATTAAATAAGTATTTCCAATTAAATGGTTATTATCCTTTATATTATGGTCATTTTAATACTTTAGTTGGTTTTGGTGATAAATTAAATATTATACTTCCAGCTAATTCAAATTTAGAAGGATACGATAGTGTAATATATAGTTTATTCTTTGATTTAGATAATAAGGTTATTTCTAAAACAGTTTCCTTAGATAAGTATTCATTAGATTTTCTTGATAAAATTAAGCTTGTTCCAACTGACAATATTAGCCTAAATGATGAAGATGTTATTGTTAATGCAAGAACTGCTTATAACGCCGTTAAACAAGATTTAACAAAATTTGGTTATACAAAAGAAGAATTAAATCAAATGGAACAAATTCTAACTAATGCTGAAGCTAAGTTTAAGGAATTAATGCTTGAACGTGTAGAAAAGAAATATGACTATTTGATAGAGGATATTAAAAAGTTTGGTTCAACTTTTGACTTAGATAAGATTTCTGAATACTTTAGATTAGCAGGATTATTAGAAAATGTTAATGAAGACTATAAAAAATATATTGATTATTCTAATTTAGATAATTTTAAAACAGAATATGATTCATTCTTTAAGAATTTAAATGATGATTCACAAGCAATTAAACAAATAGCTACTTTATCAACAAATGAGGTAACTAAGGTTGGACTTGCTTCTTTAGTGATTGTTTCAACTATTCTAGTTAACAGTATTGCAATTGCTTTTGCAACTAAGAAATGGATTTAAGGAGGATTTATGATATGAAAAAAAGATTATTATATATTTTTCCAGTAATATTATTATTAGTTTTAGCATCATGCTCTAAAAATAAGAAATCGACTTTTAATAAGTTTGCAGAAGCAGTCTATCAATCTGAACAAGTATTGACTAGTTATAAGGAATTAGATGAATTATATTTTGATAATAATTTGGTTTATTCATATGCTACAGATTTAAAGATTACACGTGGGGAGGTAATTTCAACATCAGTTACTCAAACTGAAAAGAAATTACCTAATACGGGTGAATTAGATTTAATAACAACAACAACATCATATAGAACTGTTGGTGATAAAAAATATGTATTAGTAAATGGAACTGAAGTAGAAAGTAGTTATACTATACCAACTTATTTCTTAACATTTGTCGTTTCTGAAGATTATTTTGAGGATGGCTTTTCTTTGGAAAATCCAAATAAAACTAATAATTATTCATTAAAGGGTAATGTTAAAAATGAGTATGTTGGGTCTTTGTTTTTAAATAAGAGTTTGCCAAATATTACTAATTTAAGAATTGAAATAGAAGTAATAGAGTCAAAACTTACAAAATTTATTGCAACTTACAAATCAGCTAATTCTTTTGATGGTGTTATATCTATTACTTATAGCTACAATGAATAATTTGGAGGGTAATATGAAATTTAAAAGAACTTTATATTTTATTATTGTGATGATATTATGCTTTTCATTGTTTTCTTGTAGTAGTAATAAAAAAGAAGATAATTTAGCAAAAGCTACCTTTATGCTAGAGGGTGGTGCTTTAGGATCAAATGATCCTACCAAAATTACAGCAGTTTCATACTTGTATTCAGTAGACAATGAGGATGCAACAACTTTGATTTATGATCCTAATGATATAATCGAAGATGAATATGGTAAAATTAATCGTCAAAACTATCGTATTGAAGGCTGGTATAGATCTAAAAGTCATGATGGAGTATATTCTGAAAAGTGGGACTTTGCAAATGATAGGATTACTAAAGATGGTATAACATTATATGCAAAGTGGGTATACATCCCTAAGTACACATATTCAATACATTACATAGATGAGAATAATGTGGATAAATTAGTTCATACATATGTAACTGATGTTAATAAGAAATTTACTGATACTTTAAATAAAAGAAAATCAGTAAAAGGATACACTTGTATTGGCTTATTAGATGAGAATGGTAATAAATGGGATGATGATTTTGTTCATCCTGGTGGAGATGACGATACAGATGTAAAGGTATATCTTGATTTAATCAAGGGTGATTATGCTGTTGTAACAACATTTTCAGAACTTAAGAATAATATTTCAAAGAATATTTATCTAGCAAATGATATTGATTGTGCTGGGGAAAAATTAAATTGGAATACTTATAATTCAATATTTAACTCATATGGTTCTGAATTTTTGGGTAATGGTCATACAATTTCAAATTTAAAGGTTATGTATAGTGCGAATAGATCCTATCTATCAGGTAATCTACTAGATGAAAATGATTCTGCTAACTATTTATATATTTCAGTATTTAATGAACTAAATAATGCCACTATTTCTAATCTTAATTTTGTTAATTTGAATCTTGAAATTGATAATTTGTACACTGCAACACACGAGGTTGTTATTTCTCCACTTTCTACAAAATGTTATAATTCTAATCTTACGAATGTAAGTATCGATTTTAATGTTTCTGTAACATCAAATGTAGATAATGCAGTTGGAGTCGTTGCAATAAATGATAGACCTGCTTGTGTTATTGAAGAAACAAGTGTTAAAGATTGTTCTATAGAAATAAAAATTACTGATAATAGAGCTTAAATATAAGGAGGTACATAATGAAAAAAAGATTATTAAGCTTAACTTTTGCTTCATTAGCTGTATTAACTCTTGCTGGCTGTGGTAAGTCGTCAACAGGATATAGCAATGAAAAAACACCGATAATATTCTCTTCACAAGAATTAGATGGTGTATTTAATCCTTTCTTTTCTACATCAGCTGCTGATAGTAAGGTAATATCACTTACTCAAATTAGTATGCTTAGCAATGATGCAGAGGGTAATATTTCATATGGTGAAGATGAACCAGTAGTAGTTTTAGATTATGAAACTATTACAGAAGGAGTAGAGGGTAAAGACCAAACTACAACCTACAATTTTGTTTTAAAAAATAACATTAAGTTTTCTAATGGTTCGCCATTGACTATTAAGGATGTATTATTTAATTTATATGTATATCTTGATCCTGTTTACACTGGTTCTAGTACTATTTATTCAACTGATATTGTTGGTTTACAGGAATATCGTACTCAGGCAGCATCAGAGGATGAGCAAGAGAGCTTTACAGAGCAATTCCAAATCATTGCTGATACTAGAATGGAATATTTAATTAATGCTTCTAATGAAATTTTTGATGATAATAAGAATGAAACATTCACAATAGATACATTTAAATCTGAATTAGAAGAATATACTTCTAGAAAAGGATTTGAAAATGTTTTAGTAGATTTTACTAAGGCATGTGAATTATTTAAAGAAGAATTAGAAACTGATTATACAAATGCTAAGGATACTGCTAGTGGTATGACATTCACTGATAGCAATAATATTAAGCATTCAGGTTTATTAACAACTGATGTTGAAGCATTCCTATATAATGAAGGTTATATAACATTTAATAAAAAAGATGCTAAGCTTGAGTCATCTTTAACTAATAATGTAGCTGAGTTAAAGAATTGGACGAAGGAAATGGCTATTGATACCATTTATAATGATAAAATTCCTAATGATATTGTAGAAGTAGTATCTTACTGGAATACGGCTGTTAAGTTAAATGAATATCTATATAATCAGGCTTTATCAGATTATAACTCAAATACAAGTGATAGATTATTCCCAAACATTTCTGGTATTAAATTTGCAAATAAAGATTCTGAAATAACAGTTAATAAAAAGAAATATATTGCACCAACATATGCTTCAGATGGTTCTATTAACAATAATTCAAATGAAGTATTATCAATAACAATAAATGATGTTGATCCAAAAGCAATTTGGAACTTTGCATTTGCCGTTGCTCCTATGTACTATTATTCAGATAATGCACATATTGATGCTTTTGATTTTGAATCTAATTTTGGTGTTGAATACTCTTCATCAGATTTCATGAATAATGTATTAAATGCTAAGAGTAAGGTTGGTGTACCTGTAGGAGCTGGTCCTTATCAAGCAAGTAAGAGCTCAGGTGGTACTGAAAATGTTGGAGCTGGTGACTTCTTAGAAAAGAATGTTGTTTATTATGAAAGAAATGAATACTACATAATGGGTGCTCCAAAGATTAAGAGATTAGTATATCAAGTAGTAAGTAGTAGTGAAATGATGACTAACCTATATAATAATCAAATTGATTTTGCAGAACCAAATGCTAAGTATGAAACTATTCAAGAGCTTGATGGTAAAATTAAGAGTGGTGCTAATTATAATTATAAGACAAGCGAAACATCAGGTTATGGATATATTGGTATTAATGCTGGTAAGGTTCCAGATATTAAGGTTAGACAAGCAATTATGCATTCAATGAATACATCTTTATGTATTGATTATTATAAAAATCAGGCTAAACAAGTATTCCGTTCAATGTCATTGGCTTCTTGGGCATATCCTAAGGGAGCTACAGCATATTATCCTTATATTGGTGCTCCAGTCCCTGAGGATTTATCAGTCGTTAATCCTGATTATGCTGATTATGTTACAGGTTTAGGTAAAAAAACTGGTGACACTTTAACTGAAACAGAACAAAAGAATTTTATTAAGATGTTAGTTGAAGATAGTGGTTACACTTTAGGTGGTAATGGTGTTTATGTAAAGGGTAATAATGTTTTAAAATATACATTTACAATTGCTGGTAGTGAAACTGATCATCCAGCATGGCAGACATTATTCCAGTCTTCTGAATTATTAAATAAGGTTGGATTTGAAATTACTGTATCTACAGATGCTCAAGCATTATCTAAGCTTGCTTCAGGTGCTTTAACAGTTTGGGCTGCTGCATGGAGTTCAACAATTGATCCAGATATGTATCAAGTTTACCATATGGATTCTAAGGCAACTTCTACAAATAACTGGGGTTACAAGCAGATTAAGCAAAATACTGGTGGAAAATACGCTACTGAACTTTCTATTATTGAAGAATTATCTGAATTGATTGATAATGGTCGTAAAACTAATGATAAAGATGAACGTACTGAGATTTACGCTGCTGCATTAGATTTAGTTATGGAGCTTGCAGTAGAATTACCTACATATCAAAGAAATGATTTATATGTATACAATACAGATAAAATAGATGAAACTACACTTAATCAAAATATAACATCATATAGTGGTTTAACTGATAAGTTATGGCAAATTTCTTTAAATGAAACAAAATAGTTTTTAATGATTATAGATAATCAATGGAGGTAATATGTTAAAGTATATATTAAAAAGAATATTTATCTCAATATTTGTCCTATTAGGTGTTTCAATAATAATTTATACACTAGTTCGAATGATGCCAAATGACTATGTAGATAACAAATTTGCTTCTCAGTTAGCTCAAGGTTCTATTACAATTGATGATATTAATAATTTTAAAAAATTATATGGAATTAATGATAATAGCTTTAAGGGTATTGTTTCTGGTTATCTAAATTGGTTAGGTAATGTTTGTAAAGGTGATTTTGGGGAATCTTTTAAATATCAAAAGCCTGTTACAGAGGTTATTGCTAGTAATATGTGGACTTCTTTTGCGATTGCAATTATTGCAACTATTTTACAGTTCTTAATTGCAATTCCATTAGGAGTATCAAGTGCTACTCACCAATATTCTGTTAGAGATTATACTGTTACTGTATTAACAATGATTGGTATCTCACTTCCAACATATTTCTTTGCTGCAATTGTAATAAAGATATTTTCACTTGGCTTAGGTTGGTTTCCATCAGGTGGTTTAATTGATGCAAGTAAGATTTATCCAGAGACATTTGCTGGCTGGTGGAGTAAATTATTAGATATGGGTCATCATTTAGTACTTCCTATTATGGTTTCAGTAATACTATCAATTGGTGGATTAATGAGATATACAAGAACTAATACTCTTGAAGTACTAAATGCTGATTATATTAGAACTGCAAGAGCTAAAGGTTTATCAGAAAGAACTGTAATCTATAAACATGCATTTAGAAATACAATGATTCCACTTGTGACACTACTTGCTGGTATCTTACCATCTTTATTTGGTGGTATGATGATTACTGAACAGGTTTTTGCAATTGATGGTATTGGTAGACTTGCATATAATGCTTTAAGAGAAGGAGATATTCCATTTGTAATGGGCTATAATATGTTCTTAGCAGTATTAACAGTTATTGGTACATTATTTTCAGATATTATGTATTCTGTAGTTGATCCTAGAGTTAAACTTGGAAAGTAGGTGTTTTAAATGGAAAATATTGAAAAAAATAGTATGGAGTTAGAAAGTATTAATAATGAAGAAACTATAAATATTAATAATGATAATTCAAATGAACCTACTGAACAAGAAACATATAAAGAAATGAGTCCATTTAAATTGATTTTAAGGAGATTCTTTAGATCAAAATTATCAGTTGTTGGACTAGTGATGATAATCTTCCTATTTCTATTTTCATTTATTGGACCACTTATTTATTCTAGATGGGGAGAAATACAGGTTGATGATACTCCAGTTATCGAAGTAATTAGGGAAACAATTCAATATACAGATGAAAATGGAAATGTTGTTGAAATTATACAAGAATATGAAAGAGTAAAAAGTATTAATGATAAAGCTTCTCCAAGCTTTGATCATCTCTTAGGAACTGATGAGAAAGGTATGGATGTTTTCGTAAGATTGATGTATGGTGGAAGAATTTCACTTGCTATCGGTTTTATAGTAGTAATTTTAGAAACAATAATTGGTATTGTTTTAGGTGGTATTTCAGGTTACTTTGGTGGCTGGGTTGATCAATTAATAATGAGAATAGTCGATATATTTAATTGTATACCGACACTGCCAATTCTTTTAATTGCATCTGCGGTTTTAGATTCATACTCTAATGTTATTAAGCCAGAACATCGAATATATTTCTTGATGGTAGTTATAACCATATTTGGTTGGAGTGGTTGTGCACGTATGGTAAGAGGTCAAATTCTAAGTTTACGTGAACAAGAATATATAACTGCAACTGAAGTTATGGGATTACCTACATGGAGAAAGATTTTTAAACATTTAATTCCTAATGTAATGCCACAATTAATTGTAAATATGACCTTGGGTTTGGGTAGTGTAATTCTATATGAATCTACATTAAGCTTTTTAGGCTTAGGTGTTCAATTACCTTATGCTGCATGGGGTACTATGATTTCAAGTGTTAATGATCCAGTAGTATTATCAAATTACTTAAATTTATGGTTACCAGCTGGTTTTATGATTGTATTGGCAGTACTTGGATTTAATTTTGTTGGTGATGGTTTACGTGATGCTATGGATCCAAGATCTAAGAAGTAGGTGATTATATGGAAAAGAAAAAGAATACAAATTACCTTACTATTAGGGAAAGTCGTAAAATTATTAAACATAATATTAAACAAATGAAATATTATGAATCTTTAAAAAAGAAAAATGTTGATTCTTCAGTATATACAACCATAATGAAGGATCCAAATAATATTATAGAAATAGATAATTTACAAACTAATTTCTTCACTGATAATGGTACAGTTAAATCTGTTAATGGAGTATCATTTAATATTCCAAATGGAAAAATTGTTGGTGTTGTTGGTGAATCAGGCTGTGGTAAGAGTGTTACTTCGTTATCAATAATGCAGTTGGTTCAGTCACCACAGGGTCAAATTGTTGGTGGTCAGATTAGATTTAATTCAAGTAAGCTTGGTACAGATGAAAATGGTAATAAGCTTGCCTATGATATTGCCAAAATGCCTATGAAGGAAATGTATAATGTTAGAGGTAAAGATATCACTATGATATTTCAAGAGCCAATGACCTCATTAAATCCAGTATTTACTATAGGCTATCAACTTGATGAGGTTATGTTTGTTCATTATCCTGAAATGTCTAAGGAAGATGTTAAGGTCCATAGTATTGATATGCTAAATCAGGTCGGTATATCAGGTGCTGAGCGCGTATATAATTCATATCCACATGAACTATCAGGTGGAATGCGCCAACGTGTTATGATTGCTATGGCTTTAGCAGGTGATCCTAAATTAATTATTGCAGATGAACCTACTACTGCACTTGATGTTACAATACAAGCTCAAATATTGGATTTATTAAAGACAATTCAAAAAAGAACAGGCTGTGCAATTATGTTAATAACTCATGATTTAGGTGTTATTGCAGAAATGGCTGACGAAGTTGTTGTAATGTATGCTGGAAAGGTTATTGAAAAGGGCACTGTAAGAGAGATATTTAATAATCCTCTTCATCCTTATACAATAGGTCTTCAAAAGAGTAAGCCTTTAATAACTTCTGACTCAAGTAAGCCATTATATTCTATTCCAGGACAGGTTCCAAATCCAATTAATCTTCCAGATTATTGTTTCTTTAAGAGTAGATGTGATAAATGTATTAAAAAATGTAATGGTAAGTATCCAAATGAGATAAAGATTTCAGATACACATTTTGTATCATGTTATTTGTATGAAGGGGGTCCAGAAAATGAATAGTAATAATACTTTACTAGAAGTTAAGGGATTAAAAAAATACTTTCCTCTTCAAAAGAATATTTTAGGCAAACCAAAGGTAATATTAAAGGCTGTTGATGATGTTTCTTTTTCATTAGAAACCGGAAAAACTATTGGTGTTGTTGGTGAATCTGGATGTGGAAAGACAACTTTAGGTCGTACGATATTACAACTTTATGATACGACAGGCGGTAAGACATTATATTATGGTCATAATTTAAATGAATTTATGCCTAAGTACTATAAGAAAGAAATTAATAAATTGCCATTATATTCAAAAATATTCAATCATTTAAATGAAAGATTAAATTCTACTATATTAGCATTCTATAATGGTAATTATAAATTAGATGTAAATTTATCTTTAAATGACAATCTTAATAATTTAGAATTATTAAAAGATTTTTTACATTCATTAGATAAAGAATCAGAGGAATATAATAGTACAGAAAAGGTATATGAAACATTTGAATCTTTAATTGATTTATTGAAGCAGGCTTCAATTTCAACCGGTGGTTTTGTTTTAAATAATTCAGTAAATGCTAAAAATGTTATCTTAAATATTTCTAAGAATAAAAAAACTTTACTTAATTTATCTAAGACAAAGAAAAATCTTTCTTCTAAGCTAAATGCTGCAAAAGATGATTACAAAAAAAATCAGCTTAAAGAATTATTAGAAAATATAGAAGTAGAAATAAATAAAAATAAGGATGAGTTAATTGATTTAATAAATCAAATTGATGAATTATCTTCTTCAAATTGTTTATTAGCTAAAGATTTGGATAAAAATAGAGAAAATGGAATTGATTTGGCAAAATTAACAAAGAAAGAAATGCGTTCATTAAGAACAGAAATTCAATTAATTTTCCAAGATCCATATTCAAGCTTACCACCTCGTATGACAATAGGTTCTATTTTAACTGAGGCTGTTAAGGTACATAATATTGTTCCAAAAAATGAATTAAGTAATTATATTCATAAGGTAATGAAGCAATGTGGTCTTCAGCCTCAATATTATGATCGTTATCCGCATGAATTTTCAGGTGGTCAAAGACAACGTATTTGTATTGCTCGTGCTCTAGCAGTTAATCCTAAATTAGTTATTTGTGATGAGCCAGTTAGTGCACTTGACGTTTCAATTCAAGCTCAAATAATTAATTTATTAAAAGAATTACAAAATAATTTAGGCTTAACCTATATTTTTATTTCTCATGATTTATCTGTTGTTAAATATATTACTGATAATATTTTAGTAATGTATCTAGGTAATATGATGGAATTGGGTGATACAGATGAAATATTTGATAATCCACTTCATCCATATACAAAAGCGTTATTTTCAGCTGTTCCACAGCCTAATCCTGATGCAGAAAAGAATAGAATCCTTTTAAAGGGAGACATTCCATCAGCAGCTAATCCTCCTAAGGGATGTAAATTTCATACTAGATGTGAAAAATGTATGTCAGTATGTAAACTAGTTTCTCCAGAGTTTATTGAGCATTCTCCTAATCATTTTGTTGCTTGTCATTTATATAATGAAAGAATAATGGCAAAGATTGATGAATTTGATGAAGAATTAAAGAAACAAGAGGAAACTGAAAAGCTAATTGTTGAAAAGGAATAATTAATTTTTTAATGAAAAAAAGTAAAAAAAGGAAAGAAAAGTATATTGATGATGGTCATACCATTTACAATATGGATATAGAAGGATTCAAATGGCATGATCAAAATATAAAAAAACAAAATAAGATTTATACTGATAAAAAAGAAAGAAGAGCAATGATTATTGCTGCATTTAAGGTTTATATACCTAAATTATTTATAATTCTTATAGGTTTTTCTTTAGCATTTATATTAATATATATTTGGCTAAAATAAATTTGAAAAGGAGAAAGAAATGAAAAGATTATTTAAAATTTTATCTTTTGTTTTTGTTACTGTGGCATTAACATTATGTTTTGCTTGTAGTAAAAATGAAAATATAACATCTTCTTCTACAACTACTGGTACAAAACCATCAAATCCTACAGTTACAGTTCCTGAAGATAAAAAAGTATTGTATACGTTTGTAGTTAAAGCTACAAATGGAAAAACATTAAGGGATTTTGTTATTGGATTAGAATTAAATGGTAAGATTATTACCGAGAAATTAACAGATAAAGATGGGTATGCTGAATTCAGTATTGAAGGTAATGAATATAATGTAATTATTGATCCTAGTAATGCAGGGTATATAGTTCAGGATGAATATACTGAATTAGTTACATCAAAAACGAGTGAAGATTATGAAATTATTTGTGATACACAAATTGTCCCTGAAGAAGCTCCAACTGATTATACCTATGTAGCAGGTGAAGCAATTTATGATTTTACATTAAAAGAAGTAGGCACAAATGAAAATATAAATCTTTCTAAGTTATTTGAAAATGGTAAAAAAGTTGTAATGCTAAATTTTTGGTATATGTCATGTTCTGCTTGTATGTCAGAATTCCCATGTTTAAATTCTGCCTATGAAACAAAAATTGATGGAACAACTAAGTATTCTGATGAACTAGAAATTATTTGTATTAATCCAGGAGTTAACGATAATGATACTCCTGCAAATGTTTTGAATTATAAGTTGGTAAATGATTTTTCATTAACATTTGCTATGGATAATAAAAACTCTGATGGTACATCCTACATGACAAGTCTATTTGGAATTCAATATTATCCTACTACAATAATTATTGACAAATATGGTACTATTTCACAAATACATATAGGTGCCATTACTGAAATAAATGAATGGACTGCTTTATTTGATGAATATATTAGCGCTAATTATGAACATAAATTCACTCCAAGTGATCCTGAAAACGGTACTTCATTAAAAGAACCGAATGTTCAATTTCCTAATGAAGGTGTATTAGAAGCTATTTTAAATGGCAAAGATTTGGGAAATAATGATCTTAATATAAAATATCGTCCATATTCTGTTAAAGAAAATGATCCAAAATATGATCAAATTGCTGAAGAGGAAAAGTATTCATGGCCTTTTATTCCTTCAGAGGATGGTTCTTGTGTTATTCCATCTAATGTAGGAGAAAACAATTCTTTTGCCATAATGTACACAGATGTTGCTCTTAAAGCAGGTGAAGTTTTATCAATTGAATATTTTGCTTCATGTGAAAAAGCGGATTATTTATATGTTTTTATTGATGGTCAAATAGTTGCTCAAATTTCAGGTTTATCTACAGAGTGGGAAACAATTTATTTATATCCTGCAATAATTGATGGTACATATGAATTAGCCTTCTCATATATTAAGGATGATAGTATTTCTATGAATGAGGATGTAGTTAAGCTAAGAAATATTCATATTGTAACTACAGATGATATTGATAGAGAAACATACATATTGAGAGAAGCATCATATGGTGAACAGCTATTATGGAATATGTCATATGAATATTATATAACTCCAGTATATAATGAAAACGATGGTTATTATCATGTAAATTCAATTGATGGTCCTTTATTACTTGCTGATTTAGCTAGTGCTAATCATTGGTCTGATACTACTTTAAATATTATGTCATCTAATGAGTTATTAAAATGGACTGATGGTGATGTTTCATATGATTATAACTTATTTATCAAGAAGCATTGTGGTTATTTATCAAACTCTACTGTTGGATACATTCCTATTACTGAAGAGCTAAAAAATGCATTAGTTGATATTACAAAACATTTTGGAGATCCAAAAGCTGTAAACAATCAGAATCAATGGCTTGAATTATGTGTTTATTATGATACATATGCTACTGATGGTGAATTAGGAAGTACTGTTGTTGGTGTTGCTCCATTTGATCCATATTATTTCACTGATACATCAGAAGGGGATAAGATTTCTGGTACTTCAACAGGAAATTATGCTGGTTATTATTTACCAAGAGGAATTTATTTTGAGTTTAAGCCTACAGTTAGTGGTGTTTATAAATTCTATAGTGTTGGTAGTGATGATACATTGGGCTGGGTATTTGATAGTAATGATGATTATTTGGCTTATAATGATATCGGAATAAGACCATTAACCTTAGCTGACGCAATAGTAGGTACAGATAGTGTTAATTTCGTGTCATATTATTATTATGAGGCCGGTAAAACATATTACATAAAGGCTTGCTTTGATGATCAAAATTTATTAGCTGAGTTAACAGTTAATTATGAATATGTAGCATCCAACTATGAATTATTTAAGCTTATGAGTGAAGCAGCGTTTACATCATCTGATGCAGATATGAGCGATATTATTAGTGGTGGTGTTGGTGTTAAGCTAGTTGACGGATATTATCATGCTGATACTACTCTAGTTGGAGAAGATTCATTTGTTTATGTTGATTTTAAGTATTCTACGAGCATATTTGGTGTTTCTTTAGAGGTTCTTGCTGAAAATGGCGGCTTTGACATGACTAAAGATGAGGAAGGAAACATTCTAACATACGAAAGTGGCAATCCAATGTTTGATGAAAGTGGATACTTATTATATGAAGATGGTACAAGAGTAGTTGATCCTGAAACTTCACAATTCATAAACTGGAATTATACTACAGCATTCTATGAATATATGAATGAAAATATGATAACAGATGAAAATTCTGTACTATATGGTTGTGCAAAGGTAACTGAAGAGTTTGCTGAAATTCTTCAATTGTTAATGGATAAATATACTTTTGCTGGTATTGAAAATTCTTGGAATAAGCTTTGTTACTATTATGCTTATATAGGAGCATAATAATTAATTTGATAAGGATGCCATCAATAATAGATGGTATCCTTTCAAATAATTTTTGAGAGGGGGAATACAAAATGATAAAAAAATATAATAAATTAGAAAAAGCTTTATTGATTATCATGAGTGTTCAAACTATTTTAATGGGAATTTTGTTTATTATACAGGTAAGTAGAATTTATTTTGCAAATCCTGGGAATGATCCATATACTAGAGAAATAGTCTCAAAGTATTTACTACAAATTTCTCCAATTATTATATTATGGATTTTACTAATTATTGTTTGTGGTGTCTATTTTAATATTAAAGGTAGTTATTCTTATAATGATAAAACCAAAATCACATATAAAAGTAAGCTTTCATTAATTTTAAAAAAAGCACCTATATTATCAAAGGATAATAATGATCTATTATCAAAAAAAATTTACGTAGAAAGAAAAAATCGCAAGCTTGTATGGATTATTACTTTAATTGTCATAGCTATATCTGCAAGCATGGGATTGTTATATCTTATAAATAAAAATCACTTTATTGCCAGTGGTAATAATAATAAGCAAGTTCTTAATATGTGCTTTTATTTATTACCTTGGATTTTAATTTCATTTGGTAGTTCAATTTTTGCAATCTTTTTTTCAGAATGGAGTTGTAAAAAAGAAATTGAATTAGTCAAAGGTCTGATTAAAGCAAATGGTAAAAATAGTATAATGCCTGAAATTGCTTATAAAAATAAAACAATAAATATAGCTAGGTTTATTATTGGTTTTGTTGCCATAATCATGATTGTAGTGGGTATGATTAATGGTGGTGCAAATGATGTCTTACAAAAGGCAGTTAATATTTGTACAGAATGTATTGGGTTGGGTTAAAATATGTTAAGAAAAATTAAAAGCTTTTTTGTAAAGCTAATTCCATCAAAAAGAAGAATAATTCAACTTTATGCAGCATTATTACATAATGCTAATATTAAGGGCTTTGTCACTGGAGAAATATTTAAAGGAAATAGTAAAAATGTTTGTGCTCCAGGATTAAATTGTTATTCATGCCCAGGAGCTGTTGCTGCTTGCCCACTAGGCTCACTCCAAAATGCTTTAGCTGAAAGTAAAACTAAACTGCCAACTTACGTATTAGGTATTATTTTATTATATTGTATTATTTTTGGTAGAACTATTTGTGGTTGGTTATGTCCAATTGGATTAGGTCAAGAACTATTGTATAAAATAAAAACTCCAAAACTAAAGAAGAATAAAGTGACTAGAATATTATCATATTTTAAATATGTTTTATTATTTGTTTTAGTTATTGCTTTACCATTAATATATGGTCTTCAAAATTTGCCTTTTCCAGCATTTTGTAAATATGTATGCCCTGCTGGTACATTTGAAGGTGCAATTTTCTTAGTATCTCATCCAAATAATAAAAGCTTCTTTTCAATGTTAGATGTCTTATTTACTTGGAAATTTGTTTTGCTTGTAGTATTTATTGTTGTTTCAGTATTTATTTATAGATTTTTCTGTCGATTCTTTTGTCCTCTTGGAGCAATTTATGGCTTATTTAATCGATTATCTATTTTAGGAGTAAAGGTTAATAAGGAGAAGTGTACAAGCTGTAATAAATGTATTACTAATTGTAAAATGGATGTTAAAACTGTTGGTGATCACGAATGTATTCAATGTGGTGAATGCCGAAAGGTTTGTGATGCTAACGCAATTGATTGGAAAACAATTGGTAAACTAATTAAATCTGATATAAATAAAGAAGAAACCATTAATGAGGTTTTAGTTGATTCACCAAATAATATAGATGAGGTGATTAGTAATGAATAAAAGAAGTATTCAAATAATCGGTTTTATTCTTTTAAATATTATTACGATATTAGTATTAATATATGCCAATTTTATAGCAGTTGATAAAATATTAAAGGTTAATGATAAATGTGATAGTTTAGTATTAACTTTTAATAATGAAGAATTTAATATTAAAAATGATGATAAATCAGTATTCTTATATTTTTTTGATGAATATAATGAAGCTGAACTTACTGAAATTGAAAAACAATATAATTCTTTGATTTTAACTTCAAGTGATTTTAATGAAAAGATAAATTTATTTGCAGTTGTTAATTCTAATTCTAGCAATAAATATCAAGATAAAATATCAAATTATCAAGGAAATATTAAATTTGCTTATGATAATAACAATAAGGCATTAAAAAAATTTACAAAAGATAAAAAGCATTTTGTTTTTATAAATAGTGATGATGTAATTGTTTCTTCACAGTCTGAGATGATTGATTCATCTTATTTTGAATCAACTATAATGATATCTTTATTAGGATATACATTAGGAAATAAGGTTGGAGATTACTGTTATATTAGAAATATAGGATTATTAGATTCTGATGATGTATTTAATGTGTATAAAAATAAAGGGAAAATAACTATTATTAATTTTTGGTATACATCATGTACTCCATGCATAAAAGAATTACCTTATTTTAATCAAATCGCTAGTGCATATAAGGATGATGTAACAGTTATTGCGATTCATCAGGGTGATTCATATATGTCTAATCCTACTTATGTTAGTAGCTTTGTTAAAAAAGCACCTAACTTATTTAGTGATTTAATAGTTGGCTATGATTCTTCAACATCAAATAATGGATCTATCTATTATAATGAGTTAGGTGGTAAGGACACATGGCCTTATACTGTAATTGTTGATCAAAATGGTATAATTTCAATGATTAAATCAGATGCTGTTACTTATAATGTTTTAGAAACTGAAATATTAAGATTAAAAGATTTATATTCAAAATAGGAGGTATTTGAATGAAGAAGAAAATTGTTTTTTTAGTAATCATATTATTTGCTAGCTTTATTTTCTTAATAAGCTGTAACAAAGAAAGTAATTTAGAAGATATTAAAATTAATGCTCAGAAAACGGATTTTTTCATTGGGGATGAGTATTCTCAATCTGGTTTGTTAGTTACAGCAATTTATAAAAACGGCTCAACGGAAAACGTAACAGAAAAATCCACTATAAATTCTGACTATGTTGATTTTTCTACAGCTGGTAAATATTCTGTTTTAGTTACATTTGAAAATATTACCAAGGCTTATATGGTTAATGTCTTGGATCCAAATGAAATGACTTTAAAAGCAATTCATTTAGATACAACCGATGTAAAAAAGGAATATCTTTTAAATGAAGTATTATCACTAGATGGTTTAGCTATTGCTGAAACCTATGATAATTCTACCAGTGAAATTGATACAATTCGTTATGTAACTGATTTATCTAATTATAATATTCAATTAAGAGACAATAATGATGACCAATTAGAGCTTGATAAATCATTTGAATATGAAGGTAAATTTAAAGTTCTTGTATATTTTAAGAATAATAATTCCATAATTGATCAATATGAAATTTCAGTTATTTCTGCTCCAAATAATGTTAAGGATGCAATTGCTTTAGGTGTTTCTAATAAAAACCTAGTATTAGGTGGTACATCACTTGGGTCATCTCAAAGTGGAGTAATGGATAATTTTGATGAAAATTTAAAATCATATGAATATGGCGTTGGTGATTATTTATATGTTTCTTTTGTTGACGAAGATAACAATACACATATAAAATCTAATTATGTTGAGCATTATTCTTTAGATGAATATGGTAATATATTTGGATTAAGAATTAATGAAAATATACTAGATGATCCAAATTCTACTGAAAATCCATATACCTTCTTACAAAACCTTACAGCTGATAATGCATATGGTCTACAATATAATTTATATAGCTATAAGAAGCATTTTTATTCAGCAGAGGGAATGCTAGAATCTTTATATGAAATGGCTATTGAAGATCCTAATTTAGATTTAACTGAAAGATATCATGAATTTACTACTGATACAGGAAAAAAGAAGTATGGTTATGAATTTTCTTTTGGATTATTATCAGATGAAGGGCAAAATAATTATGCATTAAATCTTGTTAGTGTTTATTTCACTTTAAATGAAGAATATATAGTGGATTATTTAAAGGTTCAATGTGATGTATATTATAATAATCATACTCAAGGTTTACATAGATATAAGCTTACTCCAAAAGGAGAACCAAATAGTGATTTGTTTTATGATGAGGCAGGTAATTATTTAGGATTAACTAATAACATGAGTTTAAGTCAATGTATGGGTAGATTGCTTGATGGTCAAAAACCTGGCCCTTATTCATTAGGTTTTGAAATTACCCAATATACTGGTGTTCGTACAAAAGTTAATCAATATACTCAAGATAATTTATATTTAGAAAGCTTTGATGTTGTATATGAAGATGGTAGTGAGGTTATTAATGATATTGTAGATGTTACTATTGGTGATGATAATATAAGAAATGAAGTAATTTTAAGTGTTAAAAACATGTCACCTGCATCAGCAATCTCAACTGATAGGATTCTTATCGAATATGAATCACGAGTTACAAGCGGTAAAATCATTATTAATTCTTTGGTTCAAGATTATTCAACCTTAGGATTACAAATATCTCTTTATTATAATCATTCAACTAAAACAATTATGATAAGAGTTCTTGAATATGGTGAATATAGCTTTAAATTAGTTACTCAAAAAATAAGTAAAGAAATTACTTTAAATGTATCATATATGGAGCCAAAGACTCTTACTCCACAAAAATACTATCCTAATGTTAATCCAAATAATGCTTATTTTAGTAAAACCTCTGTAATTGACACTTACCCAGATAAGTCAGTTTATTTTAATGCAATTCCAGAAATTACTCATAAAGAAAATCCAAGTTTTAAAGCTTCATGTTTAGATTCCAATGCTATTCTTTTAGATTGTTTAGTTGCGTTAGGCACAGAAAAGGTTGATGCCTGTGAATTTAAATCAAGTGTTGTAGGAACTTATACTATTATTATCGTTTCTAAGGTTAATTCTAGTGTAACAACAACCCTTACAATAAATGTTTTAGAAATGCCAGATTTTACAGATAAATTAAATGGAGTTTATTATTTTAAGGATAATATTACGGCTAACATAGTAGGTATTGCTACTTTTAATCCTAGTGATGATTATTTATCATCAGGAATTTTATCTGGTACATTAACAATTGAAATTAATGGACTAAAGGATATTGTTTCTTATTCATATTCTAATCTTGAATTTAGTGGTGTTTCATCTATAGGTGAGGCAGGAACAAGAAATGGTAGAGTTAAGCTTATGATTGATGATGATATGAATATTTTATTATCATACGCCTTTGCTAATACAATTAATGACCCTGAAAAGCCTTATTTAGCATTTACAGAAAATTGTATATTATCTCGTGAAAAAGGAACAGTCACTTACGTTTTAAATAATGGCTCAGAAAATATAGTTTATGAAGGAATTCCAGGTGATTCAATTACTAAGCCCTCTATAACTTATGATGGTTATAAATTTATTGGTTGGTATTTAGATGAGGCTTGTACAAACGAGTATACATTTAATACTAAACTAACTAAGGATGGATTAGTCCTTTATGCAAAGTGGGAAGAAGTTATAAATTAATTATTATTCATTTGAAATGAGGTGAGTATATATGACTAAAAGCTTTAATAGATTTAAGAATAAAATTTATTTTGAAGTAATAATCAAAGCTTTAATTGTTGCCATCTCTTGTGGTATATTTACAGCATCTATTTTAATTTTGTTAATAAAAAATAAAATTATCGATTTTAAAGTATTATATTCAATTGGTATTGGTTTTGGAATTTTTATGGTAATATTTATAATTTTATTTATATTATTTAAGCCAAATAATGTCAAAACTGCTAAAAGATTAGATAATCAATTGGAACTTAAAGAAAAAATTCATACAATGATTGAATTTAAGGATGATAATGAATACTTAAAAAATATTCAAAGAAATGATGCAATTAAAAAGCTTGATAATATTCCAACCAAATCTTTAAAAATGAAATTTCATTTCATCTATTTAATTATTCCATTTGTTGCCTTATCATTACTTGTAACTACGATCGTGATTCCTACCAAGGCAGAAGAACCTCCTTATATTGAACCAGGTGAATCTACAAACAAGGCAGTATTTAAACAGATTGAAGCCTTAATTAAGCATGTTAAAGATAATGAAAAGATTGATGATAATACTAAGCAGACGTATATTTTAGAATTAGGTAATTTAATTACAGCACTTGATGTAGTAGATATATCTAGAAATCAAGAGATTATTATAGTCCAAACAACAATAAATAATGTCAATAATTATGTTTTACAAAATAGTGTAATATCTGAAATAAGTGATTCGTTGTCAGGATCTAATATTGATTATATTCAAAGTATAAAAATAGCATTAGATAATTATGATCCAAATGATGAAACTATTATAAATGAGATAGATGAAGCATTTGTTAAGATAAGTGCTAGCCTAAAGGTTAATTCTCAATCTGGTAGAATTGAACAGCTTGCTAGTATTAGAAGTGAATTTTTCAATAAAATTAAAAGTATTCAAGGTAATTCTAGTATCAAAACAATCATTTCAGAACTAGATGAAAAATGTGAATCTGCTGTAAGAGAATCAACTTATGCAACGCTAATTGATGAAGCATTTGTTGATTCAAAAATTAAAATATTTAATTTCTTTGCAACAGAGTATTATAATGGTGAAGAAGCTGTTTTTATTGAAGATTCATTACGCAGTATTTTTTCACTTCCAAAAAGAGAAAATGGTGGTTCAGACGATGATAACCCAGGTGGAGAAATAGATGATCCTTCACATAGTGGTGGTAATGAGAGTGGCTCTGATAACCCAGGTGGTGGTGGAGATGGTACTCTAAATGGTGGTAGTGATATTATCTTTTATGATCCTGAATTAGGATATGTTAAGTGTACTCCTGAGGTTTTAGCAAAATATCTTAATAGAATAGAATCACTTCTAAATGATGGTGTAATATCTCAAGAAACATATGATATCTACTATACATATTATGTAAAATTAAGTAACACTGAAAATTAATAGAAGGGAATAGATTATTATGAAAAATGAAAAGAATAAAAAGAAAAATATTGTTTCAAAAGAAATGATTGATGAAACATCAGTAGTTGATGAAACGTTAGATTTAGAGGCAGAGAAGAGATTTGAACAAGCAGAAAAAAATCTTGCTGCTAAGCTTCAAAATAGTAATACCATTAGTGAAGAGGATTTATCTAAGGTTAAGCATTTTAGTCAATGTGTCGATAAAATAAAAACTGAACTTAGAAAAGATGTTGTAGGACATGATGAAATTGTTGATGATGTAATCATTGCAATTATTGCAGGTGGAAATGTATTACTTGAAGGTGTTCCAGGAGTAGGAAAAACTCGTTTGGTACGTTCATTAGGTAAAACATTAAATCTTCCATTCTCAAGAATTCAGTTTACACCAGATTTAATGCCTTCGGATGTAACAGGTACAAATGTTATCGAAAAAGATGAAAATGAGAAGATGAATATTGTATTTCAAAAAGGACCTATCTTTGCAAATATTGTTTTAGCTGATGAAATAAATCGTTCTACTCCAAAAACACAAGCAGCCATGCTAGAGGTAATGCAGGAGCATAAAGTTACAATTAATACTAATACTTATTATATGGAAGAGCCATTTTTCGTTTTAGCTACTGAAAATCCAATTGAACAAGATGGTACATATCCTCTTCCTGAGGCTCAAATGGACCGTTTCATGTTTAAATTGATAATGAAATTCCCATCAGTTGACGAATTAAAAGACATTGTTAATATGACACAAGCCACTTTAGATGAAACTGCAACTTCAGTAGTTAATGGTGATGAAATACTTAAGATGAGAGAACTAGCTAAAACTGTTCCTATTGTTGATGAGGTTTTAGAATATGCAATGAATTTAGTTTCATGTACACATCCAGAACTTGAAATTTCAGGTGAATATGCTAAAAAGTATTTAAAATATGGTGCATCTCCTCGTGCAGCTCAAGCATTAATTACTGCTGCTAAGGTCATGGCTTTAATTGAAGGAAATTATAATGTATCATATGCAAACATAAACAAGCTTGCATATCCGGTATTAAGACATAGAATCAAAACAAATTATAATGCAATCAATGATCATTTATCAGTGGACGATGTTATTGGTTTAATTATTAAAGATGCAAAAAGGTTATCTAAATAATTATTATGGCAAATTATGTAATTGATGAAAAGTTTTTACAGCAAGTTGAATTACTTTCAATTGAGCTTAGAAACAACCGAGCTGGTGCCTTTGGTGGAACTCATCAAAGTAAATCATTTGGTTCATCATGTGAATTTGAAGATTATCGCGAATATATGGCAGGAGACGATATAACAAAAATCGATTGGAATGTCTATTCAAGGTTTAATAAATTATTTTTAAAGCTTTATCTTGATGAAAGGCAAGCTCACACAAAAATATATATTGATGCTAGTCGTTCAATGGATTACTCAAATCATGATAAGGCTGAACAGGCATTAAGACTTGCGGCAACGTTTGCGTATTTATCTTTAACTAATATGGATAAAGTATCTATATACTATATCCAAGATAAAAAGGTCCACGATGTGGCTATCAATTTAGTAGGCAGAGAATCATTTTATAATAATATAGGTAAATTAAATGAAATTGAGTTCTCTGGTGATAGCTATATAAGTGATAGTATTTTACCTACCAATGTTGGTTATGGTGATGGTCTATCTATAATAATTTCAGATTTCTTAACTGATAATAACTATGAAAAGGCATTAGATTATTTAGCTGATAAACGAAGAAATATTTTATGTGTTCAAGTATTATCAAAAGAAGAAATAAATCCTAAAATTAGAGGTAAAGTCCAATTATATGATTCTGAGGATATAAATAAAATCTATAAAAAAAATGTTAATAAGGATGTTATTAATGCATATAGTAGGGCTTTAGAATATGTTAAAAAAAGAATTTATAATTTGTGTAATGCGAGAGATGCTAAATATTTATTTGTCAATGCAAGTGAAAGTATTTTAGAGGTATTCTTAAAAGATTTACCAGAAATGGGGGTATTAAAATGAGTTTTTCATACCCACAAGGTTTTTTAGTATTGTTATTTATACCTGTTTTAATAATTATATACATTCTTAAAAATAAATTTACAGAGCAGGTTGTATCTTCGACATATTTATGGACATTAAGTCAAAAATTCTTAAAAAGAAAGAAATCATTATCTAGAATATATGGAATTTTGTCATTAATTCTACAAATTTTTGCTGTAACAGCAATTGCATTTATGATTGCAAGACCAAATATTAAATTACCAAATCAAGCTAGAAATCTAAATTTTATTTTAGATGGTTCAGGTAGTATGAATATGACTAATGGTAACTCTACAAGATTTGATTTAGCTAAAGAAGAAATTAAGACTCAAATTGATTCTTGTAAAGAAGGATCAACTTATTCATTAATATATGTTACAGATTCAGCAAGAGTTATTTTTGAAAGACTAACTGATAAGAATCGAGCTATTTCATTATTGGACACACTTAGTCCAATATCAGCAAATGCTAATTGCTTAGATGCAATTCCATATGCTCAAATGTATTTTGATGATAATAAATCAACTGAAACATTTTTAGTAACTGATAAAAAATATGATTTAACGAATATTAAATTAATTAATGTTGGTCAAATAGACATTGAGAACTTTAGTTTGGTTGATGTTAATTATAGTGTTTCTGCAAGATATTTAAAAATCAGTGGTACTGTTTTATCTCATTTAAATGAAGGAAATGTAAAAGTATCAATTTATGTAGATGAAAATGAACAGGAATTAGCTTCTAAAGAAATTGAAGTAAATACATTCTCATTTACCTATAATGCTCAAATTGGTAATTTTGATTTTACAGATTTATATATTGGTGATAATTATTCTTCAATAAAAGTTAAAATTGAAGCATTGAATACTAATGATTCCTTGTTAAGTGATAATGAAATGATTTTTTATAATATTATGAAAGAACATGGTAATAAGACCTTATTAGTTAGTGATAATCCAATTTATTTAGAGAATATTTTATCATCACTTGGGACTTTAGATTTAACAGTAATTAAGTCAAAAGAATATTCAGAAGCATATTCAATTGGTTATGGCTTATATATATTTGATTCTTATAATCCTAATATTTTACCTACTGATGGTACTGTTTGGACTATCAATATTGGTGGAGTTGAAGGTCAAACAGGAATGAAAAATTATGGTTTTAGTTATCAAACAACAATTGATTATGGAACTCAAGGTATCGAACTTGATGTAACTGGTCAAACAAATTCATTGGTTACTTCATTAAAAGAAGGATTAATTAATGAACAATTCTACATTACAAAATATAAGAAGTATGGATTATATAATAATTATACTGTTTTATATAGATGTAATGGAGATCCTGTAATTTTTGTTGGTAATACTACAAATGGTAATCGTCAAATTGTTTTTGGTTTTGATTTACAAGATTCAAATATTGCATTAAATATAAATTTTGTAATTTTATTTAGAAATTTAATTAATTTTTCTTTCCCGACAATATTAGAAAATGCTTCTTATTTTTGTGGTGATGATTTATTAATTAATATCATCGATGGTGTAAAAAGTGTTCGTATCGTTGATCCTGATGGTATTAGTCAGTATTATGATACAAGTAATCCCATAATAGAACATAGATTGCTAAAATCAGGTACATATGAAATCTATGTTGGTTTTGAAGGTTATGAAACAAAATTTGAAATATATGCTTACCCAGATTTAGGCGAAAGTCAAATCATTGCTACTCAAATTGATTCGATTAGTTTAGTCGGTGAGCAAGAGCATAATTACGGAGATGCTATATATGAAAGTATTGTTTATTTATTTATCATATTAGGTGCTATTTTTATAGCAGATTGGTTGGTGTATTGTTATGAACAATATAAGCTTCGCTAATCCCTATTTACTATTAATTTTAATTCCAGTATTTTTTATATTGATTATTCCTTTTATTATTACCTTCCGTAAGGGTATGAATTTAGGAATTAGAAATATATTTTCTTTAGTTCTTCATTTAATTATTTCTATTTTTGTTATTCTGTTATTAGCAGGAGTAACTTATGAGAAGGTTATAACAAATACAGAAGTATATGTTGTTTGTGATGTATCATTTTCTTCGAATCGTAATTTAGATAAAATAGATGATTATATTGAAGATTTACAAGTTGGTTTACCTAAAAATTCAAAAGTTGGTGTTGTTTGTTTCGGTAAAGGTGATCCTTATGTTTTAGCAACACCTGGTCAAAAGATAAATAGTGTTAAAAATGTTGTTAACAAGATAGATCAGAGTGGTACGGATATTGCCTCAGCGTTAAGATATACTTCCTCATTATTTAATAATAATGTAATAAAAAGAATTGTTTTGATTACTGATGGTGGCGAAAATAACAATGGAAGTGTGTCAAGTGTTGTAAGTGAGCTTACTCAGCAACGTGTATATGTTGATGCTATTTTCTTAGATAATAACATAAAAGATGATACGTTTGAAATTCAAATTAATGACGTAATTTATAGTAGTTCTTCATATTTAAATAAAACAGAGATTGCTCAAGTATCTATTCAAAGCAATACTGATATTAAGGTGCCAGTTATCAAAGTATATAAGGATAATTCACTTTATGATGAAATTGTTCCTTTAGGTGGTTTTGTGAAAGGAATTAACACCCTTTCATTTAATCTTGATTCTAAAACTGAAGGTGTTTTTAACTATCGTATTGAAATTGACAATATTGATGAAACTCCAGAAAATAATTCTTATTGCTTTACTCAAAAAGTATCAAAGGATATGAAAATATTATATTTATCAAACGTTAATTCTGAAAAGAGTACAGCAATAAGATTATATCAAAAGGAAAATTGTAGTGTTGATTTTATAAATATCAATCAAGATCAGATTCCTTTTTCGGTTGAGGAATTAATAGAATATGATGAATATGTTTTATCAAATATTGATATTAGAAGTATAAATAATAGTAAACAATTTTTGATTAATTTAGAAACTGCTATTTCAAAATATGGAAAAAATCTTACAACATTAGGTAATACATATATTCATACGGATAAAGAAAATGAAGAATTAAAGGCTTTATCAGCATTATTACCTGTTAAGTATGGTGATAGCGCTGTTGATGGAAGAATTATTACATTGGTTTTAGATGTCTCAAGAAGTATGTATCAATCAAGTTATTTTGATTATTTAAAGGAAACTGCATCTAAGATTGTAGATTTAGCTTCAGAAAATGATCACATAATGGTTGTAGAATTTTATGGAGAAACAAGTATTGTTCAAGATCCTGTTTTTGCAACGGCTGGAAATAAATTAAATATTAAAAATAAGATTGAAAATTTAACTGTAAAGCAAGGATCATTAATTGGATCTGCTTTAAAAAATACTCATGATATTATGAAGCAATTTTCATATCCTGATAAACAAATATATTTGATTTCTGATGCAAAGGCTTTTGCAGGAGACGAAAATAATTTTGATGATGAGGTTCTATCTTTATGGAATGAGTCAAGAATTAGTACATCTACAATTTATATAGGTAGAAATACATCTTATGCAAATAAGATGCAAAGTTTGGCATTAAGTGCGGGAGGACAATTTTCACAAATATCTACTCAATCAGATATTGAGAATGTTGTTGTTAATCAAATAACTGAAAATTTAACTGAATCAGTTATTAATGGTGGAAATTATTCTATTGATATTGTTAAGAAAAAGGATGATTCTATCTATAATTTTGAAGAATCAAAGTACATGGATAATATTAATGCTATTCATGGGTTTTACTTTGCGAAAGCTAAGGCATCAGCAGAAGTAGTTTTACAAACAGAATATGATACTACAGCTTTAACATTTAATGTTCCAATTTATTCATATTGGCAATATGGTAATGGTAGAGTATCCTCATTTTCATGTGATTTAGCTACTGCTTCAGCTTATGGTGCTTTATGGCTTGAGGATTGGACAGAAGGAAGTAATGCAGATATTTTCTTGACAAATTTGTGCATATCAAATATTCCAGATGAAAAAGTAGATCATCCATTTGTTATTACTAATAGTATAGATGGCTCTATTTGTAATCTTAATATTAGTACTCCTTCAATAAATACAGAAGCAAATCTAACACTTAAGATTAAAAAGCCTGATGGCAAAGAAGTAATTCTTCCGGTAACATTTAATTCTCAAAGCTATGATTCTTCATTTATTTATGATTCTTTAGGTCAGTATAGATTAGAATTGACTTATACAATAGGTAGTAAAACATATGTTGCAAATCAAATAATTGATATTTCTACTTTACCTGAATACAATAGTTTTGAACGCTTTGATATTTCTGATTTAAATAGCATGGTAAACTTTAATGCTAGTCCATATCAGAATGGTAGTGATGTTGTATTAGAAAATGACAATTCTATAACAACAACATTTTCATATGATTTTACTTCATTGTTTATGATAATTTCAGTTATATTATTTGTTGTTGATATAATTATTAGAAAAGTTAAATGGGCTGATATTGTAAATTTATTTAGAAAGATTAAGCCTCAAGCTAAGGAGGGGTTATAGTGAAAATAAAAAGAATAGTATTATTGATTTGTGTTTTCTTAATGACAATTGCCTTAGCTTCTTGTAATGGTACATATAATGATACAGGAAACTCTGGTTTTCCAATTATAACAGAAAAGCCTACAAGTGGTGGTAAAGATGATGAGTTAATACAGTACACGGTAAGGGTATATAGAGAAAATCCTAATACAGGTAAAAGACAATTATATGTTCCAAATAAAAATGAAAGTAATGTAAAAATAATATTTAAAAATGAAAATTCTGTAAATGCAGTTGAAATTAATCAGGTATCGAAAGAAGCTGTATTTATGGGAGATGGAAATTATGATGTTTATCTTTCGGCATTACCTAAGGGTTATGCTTATAATCCTAATATTTATTCTGTTAGTCCATTGCAAACTACTATAGAAATAGATTTAGAAGAAATAATTTCTTGTTCAGGTAATGGTAATAATCCATATTCAGATGCATATAAGATTAATAGAATGGGATATTATCAGGCTACATTATATGGAATTAACGATAAGGTTCATTTTATGTTTAATCCACCAGCTCCTGGGACATATTCAATTGAAACTAGAGTAGATGTTAATGCTGATGAGATAAACCCGATAGTTACAAATTATGTTAATAATTCAGCTGTTTATATTGCTAATCCATATACAGTTGAAGGTGGAGGGGCTTCTGGCTTATTTACTAATAATGTTGTATGGGAATATGAAATGAAAGGTCATAATTCAGAGGATACAGCCTGGCAATTTAATATTGCAGGTTCTTCAAAATCTGGTGATTACCCAGTTACTATAATATTTGAAGTAAAGTTTGTTAAAACAAATACAGAGCAAATTTCACCATATGAACCAGTATATCCTTTAGAAATAGAAAAAGATGTTACATCTGATAT
This sequence comes from Anaeroplasma sp., assembly GCA_051874325.1. Taxonomy (GTDB): domain Bacteria; phylum Bacillota_I; class Bacilli_A; order Acholeplasmatales; family Anaeroplasmataceae; genus Anaeroplasma. Next base: position 58,206 of record JBJEFS010000065.1, on the reverse strand, counting down.
ACCAAATGAAACTGGTTCATTAAAAGCATGTAGTGATGATGGTGTTTTAGATATGAGTATTTGTAAATACAATAGTGAGGATGGCTATTGGTACAGATATAGCAATGTTAAAAATGATTATGTAAGATTAGTTGCATATATTAATAGACCAATACCTTCTTTAGGAAATGTTACTTTAGAACAAATGAGAGTTACTGAAATAGGTGTAGGTCATCAATTATGTCATGTTAGTGCGGATTATTCAGAATGTAATTGTTATTGTTATTTCTTGTTTGGTAATTCTGGAAGTTATTTAACTGATACGGTTTATACTGGTACATCATATTTAGAACACTGTAATAGTGATGGTGTATGCTATGTAACAAATGAGCTTAAAAATTATTTACAATCTTTACCTGCAGGTGGTTCAAGAATGTGGATATGGGATGGAGAATCTTGGGCACTTATTGAACAAAATGGTATATCTTCAGGAGAAGATGACATGTGGTTATTTGCCTGTGGATATTATGAATAAAATCGAAAAAAAAACAAAAAAAAAGGAAAAATTACAAATAAAATACATTAAAATATTGTTTTTTTGATTATTTGGTGTATAATTTTAACATAAAATTGTATTAAGAGAGGATTATTTTATGAAAAAAAGGAAAATATTGGTTTCTTCACTTGCATTGTTACTTGCAGGTACTGTTTTAGCATCATGCAGTAATACACCAAGCGATACGAAAAAAACAGAATCGACTGAAACAAGTACTATACCAGTTGAGCCTGTAAAAACATATACGATAAAATTTGTTGATTATGATGGTACTGAATTAAGTTCAAAAAGCTATGAAGTTGGACAAACTATTACTAAACCTAATAATCCAACAAGAACAGGTTATACTTTTGTTGGTTGGGATGGAGATAACAATGGTACTGTTGATACAGTATTAGCTCAAGCACCTGCTGCAAATTTAACTTATAAAGCAGTGTATGTTAAGAATTATGGAGTTAGATTTGTTGTTGGTACAGATGATTATGTTCCAGCAATTGAGGTTACAGGAGATACTCAGGTAACAGCTCCTACCACTAACCCTACTAAAAATGATTATGAATTTATTGGCTGGGATGCTAATAATGATGGAAAAGCTGATGAGTTACCAACAACTGTATCAAAAGATACAACATTTGTTGCGTTATTTAAAGCTATTAAATATACAGTAACATTTGTTAAAGAAGATGGTGTTACTGTTGTAGGTACACAAACTTATACAGTTGAAAATAAAAATATTACTGAACCAGAAGTTCCTGCAAAAGCTGGATATACAGCAGCATGGGAAGAATATACACTTACTTCAGGTAATATTGTTGTAAAGGCTGTTTATACTCGTGAAAATTTGAAATTGGATGCATTCTCTAATTTTGGTACTTTTACAACTGGAGAGAAAACAATTATTTTTGGTGATACTTTTGTATTGCTAGATGGTGTAAAAATTGATCATAATGATATTGTAACTACTCCAGATTTGATTAAATTATCTGATGAAGTTTCTTTAGTATATGATTCAACAACACTAACATTTAAAAATGGTGATGACGTATATAATAAGGTTACTGCTGATAGCAAAATTAATGGAACATATTCATATGCTGATAATACAATTACTATAAAAGATGGCGTACCAACATTTACAAATACTGCTTTAACTGGTAAGACTTATTTAGCTGGTGATGGTTTATCATTTGTTGTTGTAAATGATGCAGAAGTAATAAATGTAAAATATGATGATTCTACTTATACAGTTGGTGAAGACGTTTATAAGATGAATATCAAATCTGAATGGATAGGTAAATATTATTCTTCATACTATGATGCTTGGTTAATTGTTGAGGCAGATAGTGTTAAGACAAGTATCATTTCTGGAGCTGTCACAATAAAGTATGATGGTATTTATTGGGGAGCTTCTAATGATCTTACTGCACTAATCTTTACATCAACTGAATCTAGTGCTAAATTTACTTATCACTACACTTCAGGTGGCGAATTTGTTGCAGGCTCTAATGTTTATAATTATATTGCAGATGATCAATTTACAAATGCTATAGATGCATCTTACGATGGTATTTATAAAACTTCATCATTAGATGCTTATATTACTATATCAAATGGTGTTGTAAAATATACTACTAACGAGAATACATTAGAAAATTCTAAAATTTATTATATAGAAGGTCAATATAGAAATATTTATTATATTTTAATTGGTGATTATGTATTTTCATTAACAGCAAACTCAACATATATTCAAGATACTGATTATAACTATTATTATCCAGTATTTGATAAAGAGATAATTACAACTATTCCTTCAGAATTACAAAATACTAAATATGCATCAGATGATGCTAAATTATCAATTGGAACTACAAGTGTATTATTTGGTTATTCATTCTATGGACAAATGATGAATTATAATTATTTTTCTATTAATGATGGCAAAATTACAATTTTCAAGAGTGATAACTACTTTTTAGATGATGTTGTATGTGAAATTGAGGTTGTTGATGATGTTGCAACTGCAACTAGAACAAATGGTACTCAATATGTAATGAATCTAAAAAATATCGCTTTAGCTGATGTTGTTGGTGATTATAAATCAGAAGAAGGTTATTTAAGTATTACTGAAACTGAAGTTACATATAAAGGTGTAGCATATGATTCTAGTAAATATACATTAAATAAAAATACAATTACACTTCAAACAGAAGATGGTAATGTAGTCATTGAAAATATTGATGATTATTTAGTTATTGGCCAAGTTAAATATGAGAAGATTATTCATATTGAATTATATGATATCCAAGGTACATATCAATTTGGTACTGAAAAAATTTCTGTAGGTTATGCTGGTATAACTTATAATGAGGTTGATTATTCAGAATATGATGAAGAAGCTACCAAATTAACTATTTTTGATAATACAATTACATTAGGTACAACAGGAATTGTTTTAACATATAATAGAGAAACTAAAGCAATTGAATACAATGGTAATTCTTATACATGTCTTGATAATTTATATGGTACATATAGAGTTGGAACAGATAATACTAAGGTTATTGAATTTACAGAAACTTCATTTGCATATAATGGTACAGCATATGAATATACTGTTACAGCTTTAAATACATTAACTGTAACAATTGAAGAATCATCAAAGGTATTTACGTTTGCTAATAATGTCTTTACTTGTGATGAAGAAGAATATACAAAATTAACTAATATTTCATTATCATCTTTATATGGTACATATAGAGTAGGAACTGATAATACAAAGGTCATCACTATTGCAAGTGATCATATTGAAATCAATGGTACAGTATATGATGATGGTATTAGAGTAGTTGGTAATGATATTTTAATTGGTAGTATCGTAATTACTGTAGATAGTTATGAAGGAACACTTACATATAACGAAGAAATATATAATTATCTAAAAACAATAAATATTGAAAATTATTATGGTGTTTATCAATTAGGTACAAGTTCAATTATTATTTCTGATGCAGGAATATCATATAATGGAACAGCCTATACCTCATCACAATATAAAGTAATTGGTTCTGAGATTTTAATTGCTGATGTTGTTACAATTGTATGTGATGAAAATACTATCAAAATTAATAATTCAACTGATAATTATATACTAATTTCTAAATGTTTTGGAGATTATAAAGTATCAAGTGAAGATAAGCTTACATTTAATCTAGATGGTATTAATTTAAATGGTACACAATATGCATTAACAGATATTAGTATTACTCTTAATGAAAACTCTGATATCCAATTTGTATTTGGAGAACATACATTAATTTATAATGCAAATACATTTACTGAAGCAGTAGGAGAAGCATCAAAAACTTATACTAAATATTATGCATTCCCATCATCTTTCTATGGTGAATTTGAAAATACTTATGGTACAATAATTATTTCAGAGGAAAATGGTGTTATAGATGATAATTATTATTACTATAGTATAGTGGCTATTAGCTATGACGGAGATAAAACAATTACTGTTACATATAATTCTAGATGGTATGGTTCTTTTGATACAGCTTATGTGTACGATGATGAAACTGACTCATTTACAGTTGAGTCTATTAAATACGAGAGAGCGGATGTATTAAAAGGTTTACATGGAACATATATTAATGAGACATTATCAATGGTTATTTCTAGAAATAATGTAGATTTAACATATAATTCATTAACAGTTAAAGCATTTGAATTTGCTGATACTAATCTAGTATTAACTATGTCAGATGATTCTATATTAACATTTGTATATGACTCAACAGCTAACACATTTACTTGTGATGAAATTGTCTTAACGAAGAGAGTTGAAGCCTTAGATTCATCTATGGTAGGTACATGGACAGGTTCTGATACATATGGAGATACAGTTACAATCACAATAACCAAAGATGGTACAATTACATATAATAATGATTATTGTGGAGACTATAGTAATATAAAATTAACAAGTGAAACATCATTTACATGTGAATATTTTAATGGAACTGAAACATATGAAGTAACAGTTACATTAGAAGATGGAACATTAAAAGCAGTAGATAGTGTTAATGGTACAGCAATTTGTACTAAGCAGATTATCTTAGATTCATCTATGGTAGGTACATGGACAGGTTCTGATACATATGGAGATACAGTTACAATCACAATAACCAAAGATGGTACAATTACATATAATAATGATTATTGTGGAGACTATAGTAATATAAAATTAACAAGTGAAACATCATTTACATGTGAATATTTTAATGGAACTGAAACATATGAAGTAACAGTTACATTAGAAGATGGAACATTAAAAGCAGTAGATAGTGTTAATGGTACAGCAATTTGTACTAAACAAGCTTAATTAAATAAATCATTTAAAAATAAGACAGGTGAATATCTCATTTGCCTGTTTTATTTCTGTAAAATAAAAATAATATTGATTTTTATTATGCTTGTTTGTAAAATAATGTTAAATAAAGAAATAAAGGAGTAGAAAAAATGAAAAATATTCTTAAAATATTATGCTTTTCAGTTTTAGGTTTAGCTTTACTATCTTCTTGTAATAATAGTCAAATAGATTCAACTGATACTACTAGTGAGATTAGCACCTCAAAACCAACAAATTCATTGGATGATGAAAATATAATTTTTACAATGACAGCCTTATATCCAGATGGTACCCCTCTTACTAACGCAAAAGCACAATGGTGTATCGGTGATTTATGTATGACCTCAGTTGATCTTGATGCAAATGGTAAGGCTGAAATGTCTTTAGATAAAACAAAAAATTATGTTGTTCATATTTCATCTGGTTTACCTGAAGGATATACATATAATGCCAATTTATGTAAAACTAATGCTCAAAATAAGGATGTTATTATCAATTTAATCAAATTGTCTTCACTAACTGGAGAAGGTACTGTAGTTAATCCTTATGTTGCTACAACAGGATCATATTCATTAGAGTATTCATTAAATGGATATGATAATACTAGATATATAACATTTACACCAACTGAAGCTGGTAAATATGCTTTTGAATCTTTCTGTGATATTGCCCAAGCATTCCCACCTATTCCAGTTTTATTTGCTTATCCAAATGGCTTTAATGCGGCTCCTAAACAATATACAAGTGGCGGCTATGGTGATAACTTTAAATATGAATTCGAATGTGTTGCAAATGAAACATATTATTTTAGTGTAATGGTTAGAGATGAATTATTAATGCCTAGAGATGTTGAATTTTCAATCACTAAATTATAATTTTTAAAATCCTGATTTTCAGGATTTTATTATTTTATATGGAAATTTATATAAATAGGATAATTATCAAAATTTAATTCTACAATATGTATTAATTTTATACATGAATCTTAGTAACATTAAGTGTCAATTTATATTTTACAACTTATACAATAATATTGGTTTTTATTTTTTTATTGTTAAAAAATAAAATATATTGTATAATTTAAATAAATAATAAACGTTGTAAAGGAGAATAAGAATGTCTGTAAAGGAAAGAATTGATAAAAACTTTTTATATTTTTTTGATCAAGGTGAATGCTTAGATGCTTATAAGACTTTTGGTGCTCATTTAGTAAAAGATGAAAATGGAAATAATATAGCATGTGAATTTTGTCTTTATGCGCCAAATGCTGAGCGAGTTGATTTAGTAGGTGAATGGAATAATTTTGAAGAAGGTAAGCATCAATTATTTTGTTTAGATGAAAAAGGAATTTGGTATGCAAGATTAGATGGTAATTATGAATGGAATAGATATAAATATTTGATTACCTGTAAAAATGGTAAGAAAATATATAAAGCTGATCCATATGCATTTTATTCTGAAATTAGACCATCTCAGGATTCAAAAATATATAATATTGATGGTTATAAGTGGAATGATGATGTATGGATGTATACTCATCCAAAAACATATGATAAACCATTGTTAATATATGAATTACATATGGGTTCGTGGAAAAGAAAGCCTAATGGTGATTTCAATAGTTTTAATGAAATTGCTCCAATGTTAATTCATTATTTGAAGGATTTTGGATATACTCATGTTGAGGTAATGCCAGTATATGAGCATCCTTTAGACGCTTCATGGGGTTATCAAGGAACAGGTTATTATTCTATTACACCTAGATATGGTGCACCAAAGGATTTTATGTGGTTTGTTGATCAATTACATCAAGCGGGCATTGGTGTTATTATGGACTGGGTTCCAGGTCATATTTGTAGAGATGCACATGGACTGTATATGTTTGATGGTTCGCCATTATATGAATATGCTAAGGAAGAAGATCGTGAAAATAAAGAATGGGGAACTGCTAATTTAGATTTAGGAAAAGGTATAACTAGATCATTTTTATATTCAAATGCCTTATTCTATATGAATTATTATCATGTGGATGGATTTAGAGTTGATGCAGTTAGTAATTTAATTTATTGGTTAGGTAATTCAGATCGTGGTGTAAACGATGGTGCCTGTGATTTTTTAAGAAAGCTTTCAACTCATTTGTTTGCAAAGGATGATCGTGTTTTATTAATGGCTGAGGATTCTTCAAGCTTTGCTAATGTTACTAAACCAGCAGGAATTGGCGGATTAGGATTTAATTATAAATGGGACATGGGATGGATGAATGATACATTAAAGTATTTTAAGCTAGACCCAATTTATCGTAAATACCATCATCATCAATTAACATTCTCTATGATGTATTATTATAATGAGCAATTTTGTTTACCTTTATCTCATGATGAGGTAGTTCATATGAAGGGTTCTTTAGTGAACAAAATGCCTGGTGATCAGTGGCAGCAATTTGCAAATTATAGAACTTTAATTGGATATATGATGACTCATCCTGGTAAGAAGCTTTTATTTATGGGTAATGAACTTGCAACTTATGATGAATGGCATTTTGAATCAGAGTTACCATGGAGTATTTTAAAGTATCCTAATCATGATTCAGCTCATCGTTACGTTAAAGAAATAACAACTTTATATAAACAAGAGAAGAGTCTATGGGAAGGTGATTTTGATCATAATGGATTTAAATTTATTGATGCTGATAATGCAAATCAATCATTATATGTTTATGCAAGATTTGCCAAGGATCCTAAAGATCATCTAGTTGTTGTAATGAATTGTACTCCTAATTCATACCAGAATTATCGTATTGGTGTCCCAGGTAATTTTAAGTACATTGAAATTATGAATTCTGATAAGAGTATATATGGTGGCTCAAATAAGGTTAATGATAAACCATTAAAGGTTGAAAAATATCCACAAAATAATCAAAAGAATTCAATATTAATGACTATTCCACCTCTTGGTATAGTTATTTTAAAGCCTATATATCGTAAACCAAGGCAAAAAAAGCAATAAAAACGCTTTAATTATACAAATAATGGAAAATTTTTAATGATTATGATAAAATCACTATGATAAAATAAATTGAGGTGAATATTATGAATTATCCTATGTTTAAGGATGTTAAAACATTTAAAAATGCTTTTGTAGCTAATGTAGAGAATAAATATGCAGTTGATTTTATTGATTCAACTCCATATCAACAATATGTTGTTTTAGGTGAAATGCTAAGATATTATATTGCTAAAGATTGGCATAATACAAAAAAGGTTACTAAAGATAGTAAGGCACGTAAGGTATATTATTTTTCTATGGAATTTTTAATGGGAAGAATGATTACTAATAATTTAATGAATGCTGGAGTTTATTCTGTTGTAAAACAGGCTTTTGAAGAATTAGGGATTGATTTAAATGAGGTTGAGCATCAAGAAACTGATGCAGGACTAGGTAATGGTGGCTTAGGTAGACTTGCTGCGTGCTTTATGGATTCAGTTGCTTCATTAGGTCTTCCAGTTCATGGAAATTGTATTAGATATCGTTATGGTTTTTTTGAACAGGGTATAAAAAATGGTTATCAGGTTGAACATCCTGATCGTTGGTTAAAGGACGTAAATGTTTGGGAAATCCGTAAGGATGATGAGGCAGTCGAAATTCCATTTTATGGTTATATAGATATGTCAACTGAAAATGGAAAGCTTACTGTTACCCATAAAAATGCTGAATATGTTAAGGCTGTTCCTTATGATATTCCAATCATTGGTGATGGAAATCATATTGTTAATACATTAAGATTATGGAGTGCAGAGCCTGCAAGTGTATATCCAGAAAATGATGCATTTCAATATCATCGTAATTTAAGAGAAATTTCTTCAATGCTTTATCCAAATGATGAAACAGAGGAAGGAAAGCTTTTAAGACTTAAGCAACAATATTTCTTTGTTTCAGCTGGTGTAATTTCTGCAGTAAGAAGTCATAAAAAAATTTATGGAACTGTTAAAAATTTACATGAAAAGATTGTGTTCCACATTAATGATACACATCCTGCATTAATAGTTCCAGAATTGATGAGAATACTTGTTGATGAAGAAGGCTTAGGCTGGTTAGAGGCATGGAATATTACTAAGAATTGTTGTGCATATACAAATCATACCATTTTAGCTGAAGCATTGGAAAAGTGGCCTGTTCATTTATTTAAAAAGCTTTTACCAAGAATTTTCACAATTACTGAAGAAATAAATCGTCGTTTACTTTTAAAATTTGAAGATACATATGGTGCTAATTCACATGAAGCATATCAGATGGCTATAATTAAGGATAATACAATTCATATGGCTAATGTTGCAATTCATGGCTCATATAGTGTAAATGGAGTAGCAGCATTACATACTGAAATTTTAAAGAATATAGAAATGAAGGTCTTCAATGATTATTATCCTGGTAAATTCAATAATAAGACTAATGGTATTACTCATAGAAGATGGTGCTTACATTCTAATCCAGAATTAGTAAAAATTTTAAATGAAATATGTCCAAATTGGGTTAAGGATCCTGAAAATGAGTTAAAAAAGCTTATTCCATATGCTGATGATGAAAAAGTTCAAGCAGCATTTGCTGCCATGAAAAAAGCAAGAAAAGAAGAATTAGCCAATAAAATTGTAAAATCACAAGGTGTATCATTAGATACAAATTCAATATTTGATATTCAAGTAAAAAGATTACATGAATATAAACGTCAATTAATGAATGCATTACATATAATGTATGTATATAATCGATTAAAATCAGATCCTGAATTTAAGGCTAATTATTATCCACATAGCTTTATCTTTGGTGCAAAATCAGCTCCTGGTTATGCGTTTGCAAAAAAGGTAATTAAGTTAATTAATACAATTGCTGATAAAGTAAATAACGATGAAGAAACAAATAGCCTTCTTAAGGTAGTATTTGTTGTTAACTATAATGTAACCTATGCAGAAACAATAATGCCTGCAGCAAATGTTTCAGAACAAATTTCAACTGCTTCAAAGGAAGCTTCTGGTACAGGTAATATGAAATTTATGATGAATGGTGCTATAACTTGTGGTACTCTTGATGGAGCAAATGTTGAAATAGGAGAGTTAGTTGGTGATGATAATATTGTCATCTTTGGTATGAATGCTAAGGAAGTAACTGATTTATACGCTAAAGGTGGTTATAACCCAATGGATATTTATAACTCTGATGAAAGAATTCATCAAGTTATTGATCAATTAACTAACGGTTTCTTTAATCGTGTTGATCCAAATGAGTTTGTTGAAATTAGAAACACTTTATTATACAAGGATAATTACTTTGTATTAAAGGATTTAGATTCTTATATTAAAGCTCAAGAAAAAATTAATGAATTATACAAAGATCAAAAGAAGTGGCTTCATATGTCAATTGTAAACACTGCAAAATCTGGTTTCTTTACAACAGATAGAACAATGCGACAATATAATGAAGACATTTGGCATGTTGAACCAATAAAACTACAATAATAAAAATAGGGAGTAATCCCTATTTTCTTTTAGAAGGAATGATTAATATGTTAGAATTTAAAGAAAGAAATACAATTTTAGAAAATATAAATAAATTAGAAAAGAAAACAAAGATTATATCATTTATACGTTTGCTTTTAGGTTTATGTTTTATATTTTTTGTAATTTGCTTAGTTAGTTTGAAGGAACATCTTTTATTCTTATTGTTATCAATAGTATTATTTGTTATTTATATCATATTTGTTATTTTCACAAATAAATACTTTTTGGAGCTTGAGCATTTGAAAAATAAAGAAAAAGTATATATTTCACATGAAAATCGTCGTAACCATAATCTAAATTCATTTTATGATTCAGGAAATGATTTTTTGGATAAGGATGACTATAAGTTAAGCGATTTAGATTTATTTGGTAAGAACTCATTATTTTCTTTTTTATCGGTAGCTAAAACAAAATTTGGAAGATGCTTTTTTGCTAAGCAGTTAATAAATCCTGAAGAAAAAGGTATTGAATACACTAAAACCATATCTGAAATGGCTGAAAATGAAGCTACTCTTGACATTGAAGCTGGATTGCTTAGCTTTTCAAGTGATGCAAAAAATGCTAATTATGAGGAATTTAATAATGTAGTTAACTTTAATATTGATTTTAAGCTTAAGTTTATTATGCCAATTATATCGTTTATTATTACATTAATATATATCATACTAGTTTTTACAATTAATTTAAATCCATATTTTATTATTGCTTTTTTGCTATTAAATGTTCTATCTGCTAAGGTATGTTTAAAAAATGATGTATTTAATTTAAATTCTACAGCATATTATAATATTTGTGATTCTTATATTAATTTAAGCAAAATAATAATTAATACAAAATTGAATAGTAAATACTATAATTCTTTAAAAAATGAAATAAAAGAAGAATTAGACAAATTAATTAAACTAAGAAAAATTTATTCAACCTTATCGTCAAGAAGAAATATAATAGTTAATATTGGTTTAAATGCATTGTTTATTTATGATTTTTGGATTATTATTTTTTATAATAAGCAAATAAAACTGGCATCGTCAATATCTAAAGCCTTTATAGCTGTTGGAGAAATAGAGGCAATGTTATCTTTTTCTAATGTTGGTAAGGATGGAAATATTTATTGTATTCCAGAACTATCAAATACATTTACTATTGAAAATATGATTCATCCACTTATTAAGAATCCAGTATCAAATTCTATTTCATTTAGTGGAGGCATTGTTCTTACAGGAAGCAATATGAGTGGAAAAACAACTTTTATGAGAACACTAGGTATAAATCAAGTATTATTTAATGCTGGTTCAATTGTTTATGCAAGCATATATAAAGCTCCTAGAATACCTATATTTACTTCTTTAAGAGCTAATGATATGCTAATTGAGGGTGTATCGACCTTTTATGCTGAAATTTTAAGGATGAAAAAAATGAATCAAGCCATTAAAAACGGTAAATGTTTAATTTTAGTTGATGAAATATTTAAAGGAACTAATGCTTCGGAAAGAATTAAGGCATCATTTTCTGTAATTAATAAATTTAATGAATATGATCAGTTTTTCATTATTTCAACACATGATTTTGAATTGTGTGATGCTGATAGAATTAAAAATTATCATTTTAGCGAGCACTATGAAGGTGATAAAATTAAATTTGATTATAAAATAAAAGAAGGTAAATGTGAATCAACAAACGCAATTTATTTATTAAGAATGGCTAATATTATAGAATAAAAACAAGTAAATTGAATTTTTAATTAGCTTGTATTATAATATAATAAAGTAATTGTGGAGGGTAACTATGGTTCTATTTAAGCTAGGTATAATCGAAATAGATTTTGGCATGATCATAAGTTTTTTAATCGGTTTAGCGATTGGTGCTTTAATTATCTGCTTAGTTTATGCTGTTGTTGTTGTTGCATCCTTAGGTAGTAAAAAGTTTATAATCAAAACTCAAGAGGATTCATTAACAGTTCAAGAAGTAAAAGATATGATAGTTACTGCCCAAAAAAGCTTTAAGGATAAAAGCTTAAGAGGTGATTTATCAAGAGTTAACCATTGTAAAAACTTATGTAAGGATTTAGTTTATGGTATAGCTACTAGATTTTTTCCTAATAGTAAATATCCTTTGCTTGAAATTAGTATTGATGAGAGTGTATTGTTGGTTGGATATATTCAAAAAAGAATTGATGAAATTTTAGATAAAAAGGGAATAAGACTATTAAAAAGAATAAAAATAGCATCAATTGTTAGTTTGAGTCAAAAAACAGCAAATGTTGTAGACTCAAAAATATTTCAGGTTGGTAAGGATTTGAATGGAGCCGTGTCAATAATAAAAAAAGCAGCTAATGTATTAAATCCTGCATGGTGGTTTAGGCAATTATTTATAGATAAGACTGTAAATATAATTTTAAATAAATTATGTTTAGTAATATTAGCAGTAGTCGGTGAAGAGACATATAAAATATATAGTAAGAAGGTATTTGACCTAGATATATCAATTGATAGTGACGTAGATAAGCTTATTGATTCTATTGATAAGGAAATTGCAGATGTAAGAGATTCTGTTAATAGGGATGTAAATGAAGAATATGTTACTATAACAACTCCAGAGGAAAATAATTATAATTTTAAAAGAAAGGTTTATATAAATTCATCTGATAAGATAGAATATATATCTATTTATTCTGAAAAAAATAAATTGAAATCAAAGAAAACTAATGAAATTAGGAGTTTAGAGTATGAAAAAGAAACAAAAGATTAATGAAATTTTAATAGATGATTCAGAAGACAAATTTATAATTTATCAGATGTTTAGTCCAACAACATATAAAAAGGTTGATAGAAGCTTTAAGCCTAGTAAAGTTGCATCTCCATATTTTGGAAGTAATGTTGTAGATAGAAATTCATTTATTGATAATGCTGGTACTATTGATGTTGATTATGGATATGATTATGCTAGACTTGATAAGGATAAGCATATTAGTGATGAAGAATTGATAAAAAAGCATGGTAGTAAGTATTATGAATTTGAAATATTAGATAATAAAAAAATAATTGAATATGCTGGGGGAGATTTAAATGAAGATTATAAAAAAGAGAATAATACTTCCCAAGCTAATGAAAGGAAAAAAGAAATAAAGAATTCGTTTGTCGTTACTGCCGATGAACTATTAGATGAGCCTGATGATTTAGGTATAAAAGTTCCTAATGATTTTGATGTTAATTATGAGAATGAGGATGCTAGCTTCAATATTAAGATTAACGATGATAATTATGATGAGTTTGAATATAATTCATATTCTAGTTCAATGGCAAAGCCTAATAATGTAAATATACCATCATTTTTAAATCATAATACAACCGAAGAATTGAAATTTGATGACATTGAATTGAATGAAGAAATAAATATTGATGAAGAAAATGAAACTATAGAAATCGAAAAAGAAATAGTAGAAGAATATCATAATCCAGCAGTTGATAAAAATATATCTATTGAAGAAGCTATAAGAAGAGCTAATGAGAACTATAATAATGTTAGTAATAATAAGGTTGAGGATTCAAAAATATTTGACAAGGAAAATAAATATGACGATTATAATATACCTTACAAGTCTTTATTTCCAACTAGTGATAATGTTCGAGATGATCATCCAATTTGGCTTGAGGATAAAAAGCAAACAATTAATGATACATTTAAGGCCTTCGGTATTGATGGAGAGGTAATTAATTATACTAAGGGACCAGCATTCACACTATACGAAATAATGCTTGCTCCAGGTGTTAATGTTAAAAAGGTAAATCAAATATATGAAAACCTACAAATGAATTTACAGGCTAAATCAATTCGTATTCAATCTCCTATTCCAGGGCGTAATACTGTCGGAATTGAAGCTCCAAATGATATTGCTGAGGTTGTAAAATTTGGTGATATTTTAAGCGATGAATATGTAAAGGATAATAAGTCTTTAAATGTTGCTTTAGGAAAGAATATTGATGGTACTCCTGTATATCAGGATATTACAGATATGCCTCACTGTTTAATTGCAGGTGCTACTCAATCAGGAAAATCAGTCTCAATTAATACTATTTTAGTTTCTTTATTAATTAAGAATTCACCAGATGAGTTAAAACTAATTCTTGTTGATCCAAAGAAGGTTGAATTAGCTTTTTATGAAAGCTTGCCTCATTTGGCTACTCCAGTTATTGATGATCCTGTTGAAGCAACAGAGGCATTGAAGTGGGCTTGTGCAGAAATGGATAGAAGATATGATGTCTTAGCACGTAATCGTGTTCGTAAGATATCTGATTATAATAAAAAGCGTAAGGATAATCCTTCCATGGAGGCAATGCCATTTATAGTAATTGTCGTAGATGAGTTTAATGATTTAGTAATGCAATGTGGAAATGAAGTAAATGAGTGCATTGTTAGACTTGCTCAGAAGGCTAGGGCTTGTGGTATGCATGTTATTTTAGCTACTCAACGTCCAACTGTAGATGTTGTAAGTGGCACAATTAAGGCAAATGTTCCTTGCCGTATTGCATTTAGAGTTGCTTCTGCCGTTGATTCACAAACTATATTAGATGAAATAGGTGCTGAGTCTTTATTAGGTAGAGGTGATATGTTAATTAAAAATGGTGGTAATCCTCTTCGTGCTCAAGGAGCATATATTTCAGATGATGAAATAGCTAATATTTGTGATTATATTTGTGAAAGATATGAACCGGATTATTTATTTACTCATGAAGATTTAAGAAAAAGTATAAATAAAAGTACAGGTGCTAATTCTAATAAAGAAGTGATAAATGAAAGTGAAGAGCTTTTATATGAAATTGCATGCTATTGTGTTGAATCAAATTCTTGTTCAATTAATTCTATTCAAAATCAATTTAATTTAGGATTTAATAGAGCATCAAGAATAGTTGCTTTGTTCGAGGAAAGAAAAATAGTATCTCCTAAATGTGGTACAAAAAGTAGAGAGATTTTAGTTGATTCATACAAACTAAGAGAAATATTTGGTGTTGATGATTAATGGGAAAAAATAATAAAAGAATAATTAAATATGGAATTTATGAATTTATTTTCATTTTATTCTTAATTATTACTATGATAAATAAAAAAAGAATAAATTCATTTGCAAATATATTTGGTAGTTTTTTTGGATTGCAAAATGTTGGAATTTTATTATACTATTTATGTTTAGCATTAATTGTATCCTATAATTCAGTTTTATTAATTAGATTTCTATTCTTTAAAGAAAAGGAAGAATTAAATCTTAGAATTGAAAAGATTTTTGATATTCCTAGTTTTATCATTAAATGTACAACTGTTATTTTGTTTATAATGATCTTTATTACTACTCCATGTACAATTGTTGGTCAATCAATGTATTCCACACTTGATTCTAATGACAAGGTTTTATCTTTTAATTTATTTATTAATCCCAAAGATGGTGATATCATTGTATTTGATGCAGAGGAATATAATTCTGATGAAAGCTTCTATATAAAAAGGGTGGTAGCTGTTGAAGGTGATACAATTCGCTATGATATTAATAATTGTGATTTATATATTAATGATAAAATAGAAGAAAAAATATCATATGATTCATACAGAGTAATTAGAGAATCAATAGATATATCAGCAACTGATTGCTATGAATTTATTGTACCAAAAAACAAAATTCTAGTTTTTGGTGACAATAGAAATAATTCAATTGATTCTAGGTCATTTGGTTTTATTGATAAATCTAGTGTTTTTGGTAAGGTATATTTAAGCTTAATACCATTTAAGTTTTTATAATATATTTCTTTATAGGGGAGATGAGAAAATGAATGAGAATTCTTTTAGAAATCCAATTAATTGGTTTCCAGGTCATATGGCAAAGGCAAAAAGAGAATTAACTGAAAAAATGAAGCTTGTTGATTTAGTAATAGAGTTAAAGGATGCAAGAATTCCTTATTCTTCAACTAATCCGATGATAAATGAAATAGTTGGTGCTAAGCCTAGATTAGTTTTACTATGTAAAGCCAGTATTGCAGATCCTATAATTACAAAGGAATGGATTAAACATTATTCAGATAATAATATATTGGCGCTTGATATTGATTCAGTAACTAATTATAATATTCAAAATATAATACCATATGCAAATAAAGCATTAAAAAATATGTTTACACAAAGAGAAGCAAAAGGAATAAAGAATAAGGCAATTAAGGCAATGATAATAGGGATACCCAATGTTGGGAAGTCAACTTTAATTAATACACTTGCAAAAAGAAAGGCTACTCAGGTTGGAGATAAACCTGGTGTTACAAAATCACAAACATGGATTAGAGTTAGTCCAGATTTATTATTACTAGATACTCCAGGTATTCTATGGCCTAAATTCGAAGATCAAACTGTAGGTATAAAACTAGCGATTTGTGGTTCTATTAAGGATCAAATCTTAGATTTAGAGTTTATTTGTTCGGAGGCTATAAAATATATAAAAGAATACTATCCACAGAACCTTTTAAAAAGATATAATTTAGACTATTTAGAGGAAGACTCATTTCTTGTATTAGAACAGATTGCCAAGAATAGAGGTTGTATTTTAAAAGGTGGAAGAATTGATTATACAAGAGTTTGTACTTTATTTGTTAACGAACTAAGAGGAATGAAGATTGGAGCTATGAGCTATGAAAGACCAGAAGAAGGAAATGAATCTTTATAAATACGAGGAAGAACTTTATGACAATGATTATCATTTAATATGTGGTGTTGATGAAGCTGGAAGGGGTCCGCTTGCAGGACCTGTTGTTGTAGCAGCATGCATATTGCCTCCTTTTTTAAGAATTGCTGGAATTAATGATTCTAAGCAGTTGAGTGCAAAAAAAAGAGAAGAATTATATAAAATAATTGTTAAGGAGGCTATTGACTATAAGGTTGTTTTTGTAAGTGTTAAGGATGTAGACGATTTAAACATATATCAAGCTACAAAAAAGGGAATGCTTGAAGCCATAAATAGTCTTAAGATACAGCCTGATTTTGTATTAGTTGATGCAATGCCAATGAATGAGCTCGAAATTGAACACAATTCATTAATTCATGGTGATGCCTTAAGTGCTAGTATTGCAGCCGCTTCAATTCTTGCTAAGGTAACTAGAGATAGATATATGGAAAAAATGGATATAAAGTATCCAAATTATGGTTTCAAAAATAATAAAGGATATGGTACAAAGGAGCATCTAGAGGCACTAGAAAAATATGGGCCATGCAAAATTCATCGCAAAACATATAGTCCAGTATCAAAATATTATGCCATGGAAAAGCAAATTTCTTTAGAACTTGAATTTGAAGGAGAAAACAAATAGAGTGTATTAAATAAACAAAATTATCGAATTTTGTTTATTTATTTTTCTTGACATATTTAAAAAATTGCAATAATATATGATAATGCAAAGGAGTAGTTTTATGAATAAGATTATTATTGTTGAGTCTCCAAGTAAATCAAAAACAATTCAAGGATATTTAGGCTCTGGTTATACTGTTTTATCTTCTAAGGGTCATATTTGTGATCTTGCCACAACTGGCGCTGGAGGATTAGGTATTGATATAAAAAATGGTTTCATACCTAATTACGTTGTAATGAAGGATAAAAATAATTTAGTTAAAACATTAAAAAAATCATGTGAAGGAAGAAAAGTATATTTAGCAACCGACCCTGATAGAGAAGGTGAAGCAATTGCTTATCATTTAGCTAGGGTTTTAAATTTAGACCTAAATGATTTAAATCGTATTACTTTTCATGAGATAACTAAAGATGCTGTTAAGGAAGCTTTAAATAATCCACAAAAAATAGATATTCAAATGGTTGATAGTCAGGAAGCTAGAAGAATGATAGATAGAATTCTTGGCTTTAAGCTATCAAAACTTTTGCAGAAGAAAATAGGCTCAAAAAGTGCTGGACGTGTTCAAAGTGTAGCATTATTATTAATTGTTACACTAGAAAAGGAAATTTTAGCATTTGTTCCAATAAAGTATTATGAATTGGAAGCATGCTTTCCAACATTTAAACTAAGCTTAATTAAATTAAACAACCAAATTGTTGATTCTAAGCATCGTATTACTGATAGAGCTATTTTAGAGAATTTAAAAAGCAGATTGCTTTCATTTACTGTTTCTAATATTACAAGTAAGCAAATTAAAAGAAAATCTTATCCAACATATACGACATCTACTCTTCAACAGGATGCATCAAATAAATTAGGATTTACACCAACAAGAACTATGATGATTGCTCAGTCACTTTATGAAGGAAAAAACATAGGAAGTGAAACAGTAGGTTTAATAACTTATATGCGTACTGATTCAACACGTTTAGCTGATAGCTTCGTTAAAGAAACAAATGACTTTATTATTGAAAATTATGGTTTGAAGTACCTTGGAGGCATTAAGCTAAAAAGCCAAAAGAATATGCAGGATGCTCATGAAGGTATTAGGCCAACCTCGATCTTAAGAAGACCTGAAGAACTAAAGCCATATTTATCAAATGACGAATATAAGCTATATAATTTAATATATACAAGGACTTTAGCATCTTTAATGGCAGAAGCAGTTTATAACTCAACCAAGGTTGAGTTTACAAATACTGATTCAGTATGGTCAACAACAGGTTCAGTTCTATTATTTGATGGATATCAAAAGGTTTATGGTAAATCAGATGATGATAGTACTTTACCCCAATTTAAGCTGGGTGAATCATTTAATGCTGATGAAATAAATATTTTAGATAAAGAAACTCAACCAAAATCTAGATATACAGAGGCTTCCTTAATTAAAGAAATGGAGGAGCAAGGAATAGGTAGACCATCTACATATGCTCAAACTATTCAGACATTGAAGGATAGAAAGTATATAAATGTAGAAAAGAAGGTCATTTATCCTACTGAGCAGGGTATATTAACTACTGAAAAGTTATTAGAATATTTTAGTCAGATTATTAATGTAAAATATACAGCTAATATGGAGTCTGATTTAGATGAAATAGCATCAGGAAAAAAATCAAAGCTTGATGAGCTTAATGAATTTTACTATGGCTTTAATCCTTTATTTGAGGAAGCTTATGAAAAAATGGAAGCAAAATACCCTATTATGACAGATGAAATATGCCCAAAATGTGGAAATTTAATATGTATTAGACTGGGAAAATATGGTGAATTTAAGGCTTGTAGTAATTATCCAGCTTGTGACTATAAAAAGGCTGATGAAGAAAATATTGATACAAATATTTTATGTCCTATTTGTGGCAAGAAAAATATTATTGGTAAAATAGCAAAAACAGGTATAAATAAAGGTAAACTATTCTATGCATGTGCAAATTATCCAAAATGTAGAACGATTTTTAATGATGAGCCAACAAATGAGCTATGCCCAAATTGCAATTCAATAATGCTAAAGGATGAAAATGGAAATACTTATTGCAGTAAGAACTGTGACAAAGTTAAGGAATTTATTAAATGTCCTACTTGTGGAAATGGTAATATAGTTTCAAAGACAGCAACTCGAGGAAAAAATAAAGGAAATATCTTTTATGCTTGCAGTAATTATCCAAAATGTAAAACATTATTTAATGATGAACCAACAAATGAGCAATGTCCAAAATGTAATTCAATAATGCTTAAAGATGAGAATGGGAATTTATATTGCAGTAAGCATTGTGATTTAAATTCTTCTGAAAAAGAAGAAATAATATGTCCAAAATGTGGTAAAGGACATTTTGTGAAGAGAGTTGCAGCAAGAGGTAAAAATAAGGGCTCTGAGTTTTATGCCTGCAGTAATTATCCTCGTTGTAAAAATATTATTTCAATTGATGAATTTAATGATTTAAAAAATAAATAGTAATTGATAATAATTGCGTAATTCTTTAATTACGCAATTTTTCTAGATTTTTACTGGTTTTAATGATACAATATAAAAGATGTATTATTTTATTAATATGATATGGAGTGATTAGATTGGGCTTTTTTGATATATTTAAGAAAAAAGATAAAAATAAAAGTAAAAAATATAAACTTGGATTGCATAAAACTAGAGAGGGCGCACTTTCTACATTGAAGGAAATACTATCAAAAAGTGATAGGATTGATAATGATTTATTTGATCAATTAGAAGAAATCTTTATAATGGCTGATATTGGTGTTGATACAGTAGTTGATTTTATTGATGATTTAAAGGATGAAGTATATCATAAGAAAATATCAGATCCACTACTACTTCAAGAAATGATAATGGATAAAATGTTTGAAATATATTTAAATGGAGAAATTGTTAATGCTAATTTAAACATAAATAAGAATGGTTTATCTGTAATTCTATTTGTTGGAGTTAATGGTGTTGGAAAGACAACATCTATTGCTAAAATTGCTAATCAATATAAGAGGGAAGGAAAAAAAGTATTACTTGCTGCTGGAGATACCTTTAGAGCTGGTGCAGTTGAACAACTCTCTATTTGGGCAAAAAGAGTAGGTGTTGACATTGTAACAAAACCAGCCGGAAGTGATCCTTCATCTGTAATGTATGATGCAATAAAAAAAGCACAGACTGAAAAATATGATATTTTATTATGTGATACAGCTGGTAGACTACAAAATAAAGTTAATCTAATGAATGAATTATCAAAAATGCGTAGAGTATTGCAAAAGGAATGCCCAGATGCCCCACACGAGACATTACTAGTTATTGATGCTACGACTGGACAAAATGGTATGAGTCAGGCAAAGGCATTTAAGGAAGCAACAGATGTTACGGGTGTTATTCTTACAAAACTTGATGGAACATCAAAGGGTGGAATTGTACTTGCAATAAGACATGAGATGGGGATTCCAATTAAATATATTGGCTTAGGTGAAGGTATTGATGATTTAGAAATATTTGATATTGAGCAATACCTATATGGTTTATTCGCTGATTTTTTTGAGGAATAGTATGGAATATAGTAGAGAAGAAGTAATTGAATTATATGATTTATATGGTCAATTATTAACTGAAAAGCAAAGGGAGTACTTTGAAAACTATTATTTTTTGGATTTATCAATTTCTGAAATTGCTGAGAATTGTAGAATATCTAGAAATGCAGTTTTTGACCAAATTAAAAGAGCTACTAATCAATTAATCGAATATGAAAATGTATTAAAAATTAATAAAAAAATTAAACAGATTGAATTATTAAATATAGAAAAAAAAATTAAAGTAGAGATAATCAATATACTAATGGAGGAATAAAATGGCGTTTGATAGCTTAAGTTCACGCTTACAAATGGGATTAAGAAGAATCACTGGTAAGGGAAAATTAAATGAAAATGATATAGATGAAATGCTTAGAGAGGTTCGATTATCTCTACTAGAGGCAGATGTTAACTATAAAGTTGTTAAAAAATTTTTAGCAAACATTAAAGAACAGGCTTTAGGTGAAAAAATATTAAAGGGTTTAAATCCGGGTCAACAGGTTGTTAAAATAGTTCGTGAGGAACTAAAAAGAACTTTAGGTGATGAAGCTGTTGAACTAAATATAAAGGAGCATGGTACAACCATTGTAATGGCAGTGGGCTTACAGGGAGCAGGTAAAACAACTGCTGTCGGTAAAATGGCATTATTCTATCGCAAAAAATTAAAGAAAAAACCATTGTTAATTGCGGCTGATATTTATCGTCCTGCAGCAGTTGATCAGCTAGTTACGCTAGGAAAATCTATTGATGTCCCTGTTTTTGAAATGGGAACAAAGGTTTCTGCAGAGAAAATTGTCACTGAGGGTCTAAAATATGCTAAGGAGAACAATTGTGACTTAGTATTTATTGATACTGCTGGACGTTTACAAATTAATGAGGATTTGATGAAGGAGCTTCAAAATGTTAAGGAAATAGCTAATCCAGATGAAATATTATTGACAGTTGATGCGATGGCTGGTCAAGATGCAGTTAATGTAGCATTAGCGTTTCATAAGGATTTAGATATTACAGGTTGTATCTTAACAAAGCTTGATGGTGATACTCGTGGTGGTGCTGCTTTATCAATTAAGGAAATGACCGGTATTCCTATTAAAATTATGTCAACTGGTGAAAAACTTGATGCAATGGAAATTTTTTATCCTGATCGTCTGGCAGATCGTATTTTAGGGATGGGCGATGTTTTATCTTTGATTGATACTGTAACTGAAAATATTGATGAAGATGAAATGAAATCTGCTGCTGAAAGAATGATGAGTGATTCTTTCAACTATAATGATCTTCTAAAACAATTTAAAATGATAAAGAGGATGGGCTCATTATCTAAAATACTTGGTTTTTTACCAGGTATGGGTCAAATGAAATCGGCATTAAATAATGTCGATGATAAGGCTTTTGATAAAATTGAAGCTATAATTTATTCTATGACTGAACAGGAGCGTAAGCACCCAGAACTTATTGATAAAGATTTTAAACGACGTGATCGTATTGCTAAGGGTTCAGGAAGAAGCATACAAGAGGTTAATAAGCTAAGACAAACCTTATCGACTATGAAGCAATCTATGAAGCAAGTTAAAAACATGGACGAGGATAGTATGAAGCGTATGCAATCACAGGTTAAAAATGGTAATTATTCTGGAATTGCGCAACCAAAGGCAAAAAAAGGTAAAGGAAAGGGCAAAGGTTCTTTTAGATTTTAATTATTAAGGTGTCATATGGAGATAGTATGTAGTGTTTATAATTTAAATCAACTTAATAAAAATATTTGTAGCATGGATGCTGCTATTCTAATGATTCCTAATATATCTTTAATTTATGAAAATTTGGATATAGATATTGCTATTACTATCTGTAAAAAGAATAATATTATTCCAATTCTTGCAGTTAATAAATTATATAAGCCTTTTGAATTCAATGAATTAACGGGAATAATAGATAAATATGCTGTCGATAAAGATGTATTGTTTTATGTTACAGATATAGGTGTAGCATATTATGCAATTAAGCTAGGTATAGGGAATCGAGTTATTTTTAATCCGGAAACAATGATTACAAATAGCTATGATTTAAAAATCTATTCAGAATATAATTTCAAAGCATTAGCAATGAGTTCAGAAATCACTTATTTTGATTTAGTAAAATCATATAACGAGGTTAAAGCTGATTTGTTTCAGCTTGTCTTTGGTCATAGATTAATGTTTTATTCTAATAGAAATTTAATTTCTTTATATGAAAAAAAGGCAGGAATTAATATTCCAAAAAATAATACTTATCTAAAGGAAGCTACGAGAGAAGATTTATACCCTATTTATGAAAACGACAATGGTACAATGATTTATCGTTCTTATTTAGTATCATATGCAAATGTCTTAAATGAACTAGGCTTTTTAAAATATCTTTATTGTGATTCATTAGCAATTAATGATGAAATATTTAGTAAAGTATTAAAATTATTCTATGACTACTCAAAGGAAAAAATATGCTATGAAGCATTAAATTTAGAAATTAATAAATTGAATTTAAATATTCAAGATGGATTTATGTATTGTGATAGTGTTTATCAAAAGGAGGAGCTAAAAAATGAGTGAATTTGAATTATTAGCTCCTGCAGGAGACTTAGAAAAGCTTAAGGTTGCAATTCTATATGGCGCAGATGCTGTTTTTATTGGTGGCTTAGAATTATCATTAAGAAGTAGAGCATCAAATTTTACAATAGAAGATATTAAAGAAGCATGTGATTTTGCACATAAGCATAATGCTAAAATTCATGTAACATGTAATATTGTGATGCATAATATGGACACGATTGGTGTTTTAGATTATCTTTTAAAACTAGAAAAATGTGGTGTTGATGCAGTTATTGCCTCAAGTGTATATATTATAAAGCTAGTAAAGAAATATACAAGAATGGAAGCACATGTATCTACTCAAGCATCCTGTTGTAATTCATCAGCTGTTCAATTTTATCAATCATTAGGAGCAGATAGAGTCGTTTTAGCTAGAGAACTTTCTATTTCTGAAATTGAACAAATAAAAAAAGCATCCAAAATAGACATTGAATGTTTTATTCATGGCGGTATGTGTGTTTCCTATTCAGGTAGATGCATGCTATCTAATAATATGACGAATAGAGATGCAAATCGTGGTGGATGTGCACATAGCTGTAGATGGAACTATGATATTATAGCAAATGGTGTTACATTTAATCCAAAGGGTGATTATTTTGCAATGTCAAGTAAAGATTTATGTGCAATTAGAGCCATACCTTCTTTAATGGATTTAAATGTTAATTCTTTTAAAATTGAAGGAAGAATGAAATCATTACATTATATCGCAACTGTTGTTAATACTTATAGAAGAATTATAGATGAATATAAAAGAAATAAAGCCATTAAGGACTATAATATTTATTATGATGCTATATCAAAGGCTGAAAATCGATTAACTGGAAGTGGTTTTTTATTTCATAAGCCGACAATTGATGAACAGCTTTATGATTTAAATATGACTGTTCCAACTAAGGATTTTATTGGAATAGTTAAGAATTATGATGATATTAATCATATTGCTTATATTGAACAACGTAATTACTTTGTTCCTCATTCGAAAATAGAAGTATTTTCGCCACGAGGAACCTTTGTAATTGAAATCGAAGAGATTTATGATGCCGAAGGTAATTCATTAGATGCAGCACGTCATCCTCTTCAAGCAATTAGCTTTAAAACTGATTTAAAGCTTGAACCATACGATTTACTTAGACTCTATTAGTTTTCTTGCTTGGGCATATGCATATGATAATTTTGTATAGTCGATGTCTTCAATAAAATTAAAAATATCGCAGATATCCAAATTACATGTCAAAAGTGTGAATTCATTATCTTGCTTTGGATCAATTGATAAAACAAAATTTAAAAATTGATTTATTTTAAAGTAAAGTTTACCTCTATTGCCAATAGAGTATGCTTTTTGAATTAATTCGCATTCAAAGTTTTTCTTTGAGCCAAAGGCGTTGTTAATTGATTCTGTGAATCTGTCGTTCATTGTATTCATATTCATGTTCCTTTCGAGGTGATTATTATTTTTAATTTAAAATATAAAGATTTAGATTTGCATATTGATGTAATTATAAAAAAAAATAACAAAAAAATTTATTTGAGAATCAAAAAACCTAATATTGTTAAAATTACTACACCAATAAAATTGTCTGAATCAAAGATAAAAGAATATATTATTAAAAATTATGAATTTATTCTTAAGTCATTATTAGTCTCATCTCCTAATTATGAATTTTTACATTTTCTTGGAAAAGAATATCGCTTTAAGGTTATTATTGATCTTAAGCCAAGAGTCGAAATAAATGAAGATTTCATCTATATATATGCTCAAAATGATAATCAAAGAACTATCCAGCGAGCAGTAGATTTATTTTATACAACTGCCTTGTCAAATATTGTTGAAACAAATATTGATGAAATAAAAAATAAATTTAATATTAAATTTGATATTTCATTTGGGTATAAAAATGTTAGATCCTATTTTGGGGAATGCTTTCCAAAAAGAAGAAATGTTATTCTTGCGACTAGGCTTGCAAAATATGATTTAAAATATATTTTAAGTGTTATATATCATGAACTTGCTCATTTTTATTATATGAATCATAGTGATGTATTTTACAATTTTTTAGAAAATATTTATCCTAATTATCGAAAAGTACAAAAAGAGCTTAGAAGAATAAAGTTTTTAGATATTTATTAGTTGATTTTCTTATACTTTTTAAGTATAATTATAAAAGTAATTGGAGGAATAATAATGGTAAATAATCAAATTGATTTAACAATTAATGGTAAATTAGAATTAGAAGCGGAATTAGATAGAAGAAAAAACCAAGATAGAACTAGAATCAAAGAGGCAATAAAAGAGGCTCGTGAGCAAGGAGATTTATCTGAAAATGCAGATTATGCATCAGCAAGAGAGGAGCAAGCCTCAAATGAAGCTAGAATTGCTGAAATTGAAAATATTCTTAAGCATGCTAGAATAGTTGAAGAAACTAAAATAACAGTTCGTTATGTAAAATTAAATAAAATACAAACATATGAGATTTGTGGTAGTGAGTCTAATCCCTTTGAAGGTAAGATTTCTAATGATTCACCTCTTGCTAAGGCAGTATATGGTCATAAGGCTGGAGATATCTTCTTTATGACAACAGAATCTGGAACTGACATTGAATTAGAGCTTATTGCAATAGCATAAATGGAATATATGTAGAAAAGCATGATGCATTCATGCTTTTTGTGTTTTAGGAAGTAGAATTTAAAAATGACGGATAAGCATTCCAGAGTTTTATATGTTCTAAAAATGGTATATAGTCAAATAAGGAATAATCTATTATGTAAAGATATTGAAAATTTTATTGGAAAATAGTAAAATATAATAAATAGATTTGCGATTTAGAAAAAGGAGGAACCGATATGATTGAATATGAAATAAGAGGAAAAATGGTTGTTATATTAGGCTGCTCACAAGAAGAAACTGATATTGAGTTGCCAGATGAAATTGAAGGACTTCCTGTAAGTAAAATTGAAACAAATGCATTCTCAGAAATGGAAAATATAAAAAGAATAGTTATTCCAGGTAGTGTTAAGGTTATTGGATCTTACGCCTTTGCTTCTTGTCCTAACCTAGAAACTATAGTTTTAGAAGAGGGAGTAGAATCAATTGAGGATTGGGCATTTATTAGCTGCGGTATAAAAAAGATTTCCTTACCTGAAACATTGAAAACTGTTGGTGCAAATGCATTTTTAGGAAATGAGATTAAGGCTGATGTAGAAGCCTTTATGGATAATAAAACTGCTTTAAAAAGAGCCAAGTTCCATACTAATAATAAATGTTGTGTATTTCCTACTATTATTTTGGATAATAAAGATAGTATTAATGATGAGGTTATCCAAAATAACAGTAAATATCTTGAGAAGCAATTTGATAATTTAGATGATGAAAAGGATACTAGATTTTTAGATGTACCTATTCTATTTGATAATGATGAATTCGTTCTTGCTATATTTAATCGTAAACCCTTAGAGGATATTACTTTAGAGGTTTCTAATGAAAGTAAAATGACTATAGGCTTGTATTCGGAAAATGATCCTGAATATTTAATATTAAAGGTTAATGTATTAACTAAAGGTCAAATCATTACAAGCTTTATTGTTAAGACTCCTTATTTAGAAGCTGCTGAATTTACTATTTCTAATCAAACATCAGAGGAGAAAAATGGAATGTTTTACTATTATCTTACAATTAAAACAAATTTTTCTTGCTTTGGAAATGGAAATTTAGATAATGAATTCTCAATTAAGCAATTTGATGATATTTTAGGTAAATATCAAACTCAATTAGATAATAATCTAATTTCTAAAGATGATTATAACGAAATATTAAATAGAATTAATGATAAAATCTATAGTGTATTAAGTGGATTTTTAACACAAATTGATGGTGCATCATATTTATTATATGTTATAGATATTTTTAGACATATGCTAAATGATGAGGAATTAGATAATTCTAAAATAAACGATTATATCAGTGAAAAATTAAATAATTATTATTCATTGTTAAGTGATTATAATTCTTTAGAGCATATATGCTTTGACTTAGATGAGGCAATCGATTATATTAAAAGTACTACTAATTTAGAATTAGAAGATATTAATAAAAAATATGATATAGCTTTAGTTGATGCTTTAGGTTATCCGATTAGCTATGAGGATGCGATGGCACAAAGAGAGAAATTTATCGATTTAGAAACAAATTATAAGCTTCATGGTGATTTCTTAAATTATATATATAAGGAAATAAAAAGTATGAATAAAGAATTTTCCTTATTTAAATTTAGGTAAAATAAAGGAGTGAGCCATATGCCAAAAACAACAATCGCATTAATGTATGATTTTGATAAAACATTGTCAACGACTGATATGCAGGAATATGATTTTATTAAAAATCTTGGTATTACACCAGATGAATTTTGGGGTTCTACAGGAGAACTTACTAGTAAGTATGAAATGGATAGAATATTATCATATATGTATATGATGCTTAGAAAATGTCGCGAACAAAATATTCCCTTAACTGAAAAATATTTAAATGAATGTGGAAAAAATATTACCTTATATCGAGGCGTAAACACATGGTTTGATAGAATTAATCAATATGCTAAGGAGTTAAATTGTAATGTTGAGCACTATATTATTTCTTCTGGTATAACCGAGATTATTGAAGGAACAAGCATCGCCCAGTATTTTAAAAAAATATATGGATGTAGGTTCCTATACAATGAGAATAAAGAAGCAATATGGCCTGCAGTTGCAATTAATTTTACCCAAAAAACTCAATATATTTTCCGTATTTCAAAAGGTATTTTAGATATACGTGATGATGATAATTTAAATAAGAGAATGAATGGAAAAAGAATAGAATATCAAAATATGATTTATATTGGTGATGGTTTAACAGATATTCCTTGTATGCAGTTGTTGAAGGAAAAGGGAGGAAAAGCTATCGCTTTATATCCATCAGGTGGTAGACAAAAGGCCGCTCAATTAGTTGAGGACAATAGGATTAATTATGTTTGTGTTGCTGATTATTCTCAAAATTCAACTTTAGAGAAGATTGTTAAGCTTATGATGGATAATATGGTACTATATGGCAATTTAAAAGAAAGAGAAGAAAAACAATTAGCTGCTTTTGTAAAGGCTAGTGAAGTTCAGGAGTAGATTAATAATGAAAATTAATTTTTTTGATGATAATAAGCTATTATCAAGACAATACAAAATGAAGATTAAATCTTTATTTAAGCATATAAATACAAAAAAAACTTTTAACATTATTTTTGTTAATGAAGAAGAGATTCAAAGGATTAATCGTGAATATCGTAAGATTGATAAGGTTACAGATGTTATTTCCTTTGCATTATGTGATGATGATGAGATTGTACAATCTAATGAATTAGGTGATGTATTTATCTGTGTTTCCAAAGCAGAAAGTCAAGCTAAGGAATATGGTCATTCTAGAGAAAGAGAATTATGCTTTTTAGCTGTTCATGGATACTTACATCTATGTGGATTTGATCACTTAACAAAAGAAGAAGAAATTATTATGTTTACTAAACAAGAAGAAATTTTAAATGAAGCAGGAATTTTAAGATGAGTATTAATATTGATAACTTAATAGATATGGCTTTGAATGCAAGAGCAAATGCCTATGCTCCATACTCAAAATTTAAGGTTGGTGCAGCAATATTACTTAAAAATGGTAAATATATATTAGGATGTAATATAGAAAATGCATCATATGGATTATCTAATTGTGCTGAAAGAACTGCATTATTTAAAATGATAAGTGAAGGTTATACTAAGGATGATGTAGTTGCAATGTGTATAGTTGGACAAACTAATGTTCCAATTTCTCCATGTGGTGCATGTAGACAGGTAATGAAAGAATTATTATCAGAAGATACTCCAATTTATTTAACTAATTTAAGTAGAAATATTAAGAAATGTTCTGTTGTAGATTTATTGCCATATTCTTTTTCAAAAGGTGATTTAGAATGATTGTAGATAATTATAAATCAGGATTTGTTGCGATTATTGGAAGACCTAACGTAGGTAAGTCAACACTGTTAAATAAATTAGTTGGCAAAAAAGTGGCAATTATGAGTGACAAACCACAAACAACAAGAAATCGAATTCTTGGTATTGTAACAACAGATGAGTATCAGATTGCTTTCACAGATACACCGGGAATCCATAAGCCAACGACCGAACTACAAAGAAGAATGGTTAATGCATCCTATGATTCAACCTGTGGAGTTGATGCTGTAGTATTTATGACTACCCCTTTGAAGAAGGTTTTAAGGGGAGATGAGATTATTTTAGATAATTTAAAAAAATTAAGGATACCTGTTTTTTTAGTTATTAATAAAGTAGATCAATTAAAAAAATTTAATGATATTGATTTAACAATTGCTCTATATAAGGATTTGTATCCATTTGCAGGAGTATTTCCAATTTCAGTGGTAGAGAATAAGAATGTAGATAAATTAATGGCTTCTATTAAAACAGTTTTACCATTTGGTCCAAAATTTTATCCTGATGATATGGTTTCGGATCATAATGATAGATTTTTGATAAGTGAATTAATTAGAGAAAAAATATTATTTCTTACAAAAGAGGAAATACCACATAGTATTGCTGTAGTCGTAGATTCAATGAAGGACTGCGATGATAATCCAAATTTTCTAGATATATATGCTACAATTTATGTTGAAAGAGATAGCCAAAAAAGGATAATTATAGGTCATGACGGGCAGATGATTAAGACGATTAAGGAAAAAGCATTAAATGATATTAAAAAGCTTTTAAATCGTAAAATACACCTTGATTTGTGGGTTAAAGTAAAAAAGGATTGGAAGGATAGACCTGATGATTTAAGAATCTTAGGTTATTCTACAGATAATTTTTAATGAAATCAATCGGTATAGTCTATAAAACAATTGATTATAAGGAAACCTCAAAAATAGTATATTTATATACTCCTAATGGCAAAGTTAGTATCAAAGCGCTTGGGGCATTAAAAATAAAAAATGGATTACTTCCATTTGTTACTATAGGTAATGTTGTATCCTTTGTATCTAATGATGATGAATTTAAAACCTTATTAGAGTTTAATTTAGAAAAAGGTATCATTAATTATACTGAAGATTTATCAGTAATGAAATCATTTGGGGTGATAATTGAGATAATAAATAATTTACCGGATGATATTGATAATTACAAGGTTTTTAATTATATTTTAAAAACATTAGAATGGCTATCTATTGATAATAAAAAAGCTTTAGCTGTATTTTTAATTAAAATGCTTTATGTATTCGGAGTTGCACCAAATTTAAAAAAGTGTAATAGATGTGATAGTAATATTAATTTAGGTTTTAATCCTATTACAGGGTATTCTTTATGTAATAATTGTGGTAATTATGATAAAGAACTTTATAGCATTTGGAATAATTATTATTATTTAAAGACAGATGACATTTCGAATTATCTAGAATGTGATTACAATGCACTTTTTAAATCTATAAAGGAATATTATAAGGAATTTACAGGAATAATTATAAAAAATATTTAGTAACTCATTTATTTTGAATTTGAGTATTAAAAATATCAATTTCAACGCTAATTAGTTGGTATTGTGCTGGGTCACTTGGAACAGTGATGGGTGCTTATTTAACAAAAAGTGGTGTAGAAGTTGAACTAATAAATCATAATAAGGAGCATGTTGAGGCATTAAAAACTAACTGAGCTAAAATTGTTGGTACAATAGAAATGAATGTTAATGTTAAAGCATTAACACCTGATGAGATGAGTGACGGCTATGATATTATATTTTTAATGACTAAGCAGCTTAATAATAATGAGACAGTTAAATTTTTAAAACCAAAATTAAGTGATAATGGAGTCATTGTAACTTTACAGAATGGTATTCCTGAGCCTAGCATTGCTGAAATAATAGGAGAAGAAAAAACTATAGGTTGTGTTGTTGAATGGGTTGCAAACTTAGTTAAGCCAGGTGTTGTTAATTTATCTATTAATCCTGATCATTATCATTTCATATGGGTGCCATACCCTCAGTAAAAGAAGAGAGAATTAATCAGGTTAAATCAATTTTAGAAAAAATGTGTCATGTTTATATAGAAGAAAATCTTATTGGAGCAAGATTCTCTAAATTATTAATAAATTCAACATTTTCAGGTTTAGGAACTATTATTGGTGGTACCTTTGGAGATCTAGTTGATAATAAAGTTACAAAGGAATTAGCTTTAAGGTGAATTAAAGAAATAATAGATGTTGGAAGGGCATAGAATATTGAATTTGCTCCAGTTCAAGGTAAAAATATAGCAAAATTATTTTATTATAAAAATCCATTTAAAAAAGTTCTTGCAAAAATAATATTGCCGATTGCTTTGAAAAAACATCGTGAAATTATACCATCAATGTTACAAGATATTAGAAATGGTAAAGAATGTGAAATATATGCAATTAACGGAATTGTATCTGAGTATGGTCAAAAGTATAATGTAAAAACACCAATAAATGATCGAATAGTAGAGGTTGTATGTAAAGAAATGAAACATGAAATAAATACAGATCTAAAAAATTTAGATTTATTTCAAGATTTATTTCAAGATTTATTAAAATTAGATTGACAATACCTAAAATAAAGAATAAAATAGTCACAAAGCAATGAAATAGAGGAGTACATTTTAGTAGTTTTTTAGAGAGAATGTGGGTGGTGCAAGCATTTAAATGCTAGATGGAAGGTAGCTATTGAGCTGATTATCTGAATTTAGTAGGATAATCCGTATTTCTACGTTATGGAATGAATGAGTGTCATATGTTATAAAAACATATGGAACTAAGGTGGTACCGCGATAATTCGTCCTTGGAATATTAGAATCCGAGGACTTTTTTTATGAGATTAGTTGGGAATAGAATTGTAATTCGTGATTTGACGTTTAAAGATGATGTTGACTTTTATGAATATGCTAAAAACCCTAATGTTGGTCCAATGGCTGGATGGAAGCCAATTGAAAGCTTAAGTATAGCTAAAAGAGTTTTAGCAGGGAATATTCTTTCAAAGGATGTATTTGCTATTGCACTAAAGTCTAATAATAAAATGATTGGTAGTATGTCAATATATAATTATGGACTAAGAAAATATAATAAGGTTAAGCAATTAGGTTTTTCATTAAGCGAAGATTATTGGAATCAAGGAATTATGACTGAGGCTGTTAAGCTTGTAATTGAATACGTTTTTACAAAAACTGATTGTGAAGTATTAGAGGTTGGACATCATTCTGATAATTATGGTTCAAAGCGAGTCATTGAGCATTGCGGTTTTATTTATGATGGTAGATTATGCAAATATAAAAGATTATATGATGGTAGGCTTATTGATGCTGATTTTTATTCAATGACAAAGGAAGATTATGAAAGGAAGATACAATATGAGTAAAGAATTAAAGACTAAATATGATTTTAAGGAAGTAGAAAATGGTAAATATGATTTTTGGCTTAAGGGTGGCTTTTTTGAAGCAGGTGATAAAGATAAGGAACCATTTACAATTGTAATTCCTCCTCCAAATGTAACAGGTAAATTACATTTAGGTCATAGCTGGGATACAACATTACAGGATATTATTATTAGAAGAAAAAGAATGCAAGGCTATGATGCATTATGGCTTCCAGGAATGGATCATGCTGGTATTGCAACACAAGCTAAGGTTGATGAGAAACTAAAACAGCAAGGTATTTCACGTTATGATTTAGGTAGAGAAAAGTTTTTAGAGGTTGCTTGGGAATGGAAAAAGGAGTATGCAACATTCATTCGTAGTCAATGGGCTGCTTTAGGGTTATCATTGGATTATTCGAAGGAAAGGTTTACTTTGGATGAGGGCTTAAATAAAGCAGTTAATCATGTTTTTATTACTTTATATAATAAAGGTTTGTTATATCAAGGTGAGAAGATAATTAACTGGGATCCTCAAGCTAAAACTGCTCTTTCAAATATTGAAGTTGAACATAAAGATGTTGAAGGAGCATTCTATTATTTTAATTATCCATTTGTTGATGGAGATGGATATGTTACTATCGCGACAACAAGACCTGAAACAATGTTTGCTGATCAAGCAATTATGGTTCATCCTAAGGATGAAAGATATCAAAAATATATTGGAAAATTAGTGTATATACCAGGTACAAATATAAAAATTCCAGTTATTGAAGATGAATATGTTGATATGGAATTTGGAACAGGCTGTGTTAAGGTAACACCTGCACACGATCCAAATGATTTTGAAGTTGGTAAAAGACATAATTTAAATATGCCATTATGTATGAATGATGATGGAACAATGAATGAAATGGCTGGTAAATACATAGGCCTAGATCGTTTTGAATGCCGTGAGCAATTAGTAAAGGATTTAGCTAAGTCTGGGTTATTTATTAAAAAGGAAGTTATAACACATTCAGTAGGTCATAGTGAACGAACAGGGGTAGTTGTTGAACCAAGATTATCTAAGCAATGGTTTGTAAAAATGGATGTTCTTGCAAAGCAAGTTCTTGAAAATAAGGAATATCGTTTTATTCCTCAAAGATTTCAACAAACATTAGAGCATTGGCTTGAAAATATTCAGGATTGGTGTGTGTCACGTCAATTATGGTGGGGACATCGTATTCCTGCCTGGTATAAAGATAATGATGTTAAGGTTCAGGTTGATTCGCCAGGTGAAGGCTGGGTTCAGGACGAGGATGTATTAGATACATGGTTCTCAAGTGCATTATGGCCATTTTCAACACTTGGTTGGCCTGATGATACTGAATTGCTTCAAAGATATTATCCAACTAATGTTTTAGTTACTGGTTATGATATTATTTTCTTCTGGGTGGCAAGGATGTTATTGCAGGGGGTTGAATTTACTCATAAGGCTCCTTTTAAGGATATTTTGATTCATGGACTAATTAGAGATTCTCAGGGTCGTAAGATGAGTAAATCATTAGGTAATGGTGTTGATCCATTTGATGTTATTGATAAATATGGAACAGATTCATTAAGATATTTCTTAACAACAAATTCTGCGCCAGGCTTAGATTTAAGATTTGATGAAACCAAGATTGAGTCTAGCTGGAATTATTTAAATAAGATATGGAATATTTCAAGATATGTAATTATGAATTTGGGTGAAGATTATAATTATGAGGAAATAAATCTAAAGAATTTAAACATTCCTTCTAAGTGGATTTTAACAAAGCTTAATAAGGTAATAGAAAATGTTGATTATAATATGGATAAATATGAATTTGGTGAAGCAGCTAGAACAATATATTCCTTTGTATGGGACGATTTTGCAAGCTGGTATGTTGAAATTTCAAAGGTTGATTTAAATAGTGATGATGAGATTAACAAAAAAACAACGAAGGATGTATTAGTATATGTATTAACTTCTATTGTTAAATTGTTACATCCATTTATACCATTTATAACAGAAGAAATATATCAAGCATTACCTCATAAAGATGCTTCAATCACAATTTCAAGTTGGCCAACAATAAATAATACTTATGATGATTGCAATGCATATGAATCACTAGAGGATTTAATTCAAATAATAACATCAATTAGAAATGAGAGATCTAAGGCAAATAAGGCTCCATCTAAACCAATAAACATAGCAATTTATACAAAAAATGATAAAGTTTTAGAAGCTATTAAATTAACAACTGATTACTTGATTAAATTTACAAATCCAAAGGATTTAGTTTTCTTAGATAAGGATATTGATTCTAAAAATGATGTAGTAATTGTTTTACCAATGTGTAAAATATATATCCCAACAGCCGATTTGATTAATATTGAAGAGGCTATCGCAAACTTAATGAAGAATAAAGATAAGCTTGAAGCAGAATTAGCAAGAAGTAAGAAAATGTTGTCTAATGATTCATTTATTGCGAAAGCTCCACAGGCTAAAATTGAAGCAGAGCGTGCTAAGCTTGCAAATTATGAATCTCAATATCAGGATACATTAAAATCATTAAAGGATCTGGGCGTTAATGTTTAATACTATTAATGAAGCTTTAAATTGGCTATATAATAGAAGAAATCCTATTAAGGATAAATCTCTCAATAGAATTAAATTTATAATCAAAGATTTAGACTTATATCCGAAGTATAAGATCATTTCTATTGCAGGTACAAATGGCAAAGGCTCTACAGCCTTATATATTAAAAATGTTTTAAAAAATATAGGTAAGCATGCAGGCATGTTTACCTCTCCTTTTATTTTACAATATAATGAAAGAATTCAAATTAATGATCGCTTTATTTCTGATGCTGAACTGATGTATTATGTTAATATCTTAGAGAATTATAGTAAAATATATTATCAAAACAATAACGATATTATTCCTTTTTTTGAATTAACATTATTAATTGCTTTAATGTTTTTTAAGGATCGAAATATTGATGTAGCTATATTAGAATGTGGTATTGGTGGACTTTATGATGCGGTGAACGCTATTGATTCGGATTTGTCAATAATTACATCAATTGGTTATGATCATCAGAATGTTTTAGGGAATTCACTTGATGATATATTCATTCAAAAGCTCGGGATAACAAGGGAAAATAAGCCATTACTTATTGCAATGGACAAAATTAATAATTTACCTCTTAACTATATAATAGAAAAGAAAGTAAAATTATATAATATATATGAGGGTATTTCTGAAATTAAAGTGAATGATATAACATCTTTTATTTATGATGAGTATGAATACAAATTAAAAATGCTAGGTAAATATCAAGCATATAATGCCGCTTTAGCAATTAAAGCTTGTAATTTACTATATGGAGACTTAGATAAAGAAATTGTTTCATATTCGCTGTATTGCTCTATTTTACCAGGAAGATTTGAAATAATATCTAAAGAACCTTTAATTATTTTTGATGGAGCTCATAACATTTCAGCTATTGAAAGTGTTATAGACAATTTATCAAGATATAATAAAAAAATAAATATTTTATTTTGTGCTTTAAAGGATAAAGAATATGATAAGATGCTAAAATGCTTAGATAGTATTGCAACTAAGTTTTATTTTACTAATATAAATGATAGTAGAGCTGTTGATGCTGTTAATTTTACTAAATTTATAACAAGACCTTATGAAATAGTTCATTTTAATGATAATATATTGAATTCAATAATTTTAAATGATGATGAGCTTTTATTTGTTACAGGCTCATTACATTTCATATCTAACATACTATGTAAAACACGTTAAGATTTCATATGAAATTATATATGATACAGCTGTTATTAATATTAATAGTGCTGAAATTACTTCTTTTAATTTAAATAAAGGCGCACAGTAAATTTAGACATTAATCTAAACAATTTGCTTGACATTATCGTTTCAGTTGGAAACATAAATTTAAAGCTAGCAAATGAAAAGAAGTAGTACACAATTAATGAAGTAGGTATTGAAGATATTAAAGTATTAACTTTTATTGAGGTTGGGAGATTTAATTGTGAATATTTAAAACGGGATTAATGTCCTGTTTTTCTTTTATTTGTAAATTATTGTTGAAAAATCTAATAATTTATAATATACTTGTTTTTGTATAACAATACAGAGTAGCAAAATCGCGTTAAGTGCTATATCATGGGAAGTTGGATATAGACGAACACATTAGTGGCGGTGGTTTTGTGCGTCCGCTGTAATATTATTATGGTGGCACTCTAATTATGGAGGCCTTTTTATGTTTAAAAAAACTATTCAGGCACTGTATAAATATAAATTTGCAGTGCTATTATTTATTATTTTAGGTTTTTTTTTAGGTTACTTTGTTACCGATTTTGTTGTAAATAATAATTTTACATATTATCAATTCGAAATTACAGCAACTGAAAATCCAAGTGAGTATTTTACTAAAGATTTTTTTTCTCAACAAGAAAAATTAATTAAAGAGTATAATTATGAAGTAATTGAATATAATAAAAACATTGCAAATGGAATTACTGAAGGTGAGAAAAAGAGTACTATTTATTTACCATCAAATACTAGTTTGGGCGAAATATCAAATAAAGTTAAAATTCAAAAAATAAATGATTCTAGCTATTTAATCAAAATTGCACGAAAAACTTTTAGTAACACATTTGTTTCCAAAACAATGAAAGTGAGTGAAGGAATTACAAAATGTCAAAAGACAATGATGTCAATTTTTGATTCCCAAGTTGATAGCATTGAGTGTGAGGTTATTACTATTGTATCTGATTTTAGCATGTCTAATTATTTTAATCCTTTTATTTATGGTGGTATAACTTCATTAGTGTTTCTTTTTATAAATATTCTTTTTGTATTTTTTGGTGTGAAAAAAAATATTGAAATAAAAAATATTTATGATAACGAATTAGTTTTTAGAACTCCTTTTCATAAGAAATATTGGGTGTCAGCAACTCAATGCTTTAAAAAAGTATCAAATCTAACAATAATTGCAGTTCTATTTGCTATAATGATGGCGTGTAAGGCTATTACTCTTCCTTCGGGTTTTGGTGCTTTAGGTATATCTTTTACATACTTATTTTTTAGTATAATTGCTTGTTTATATGGTCCTATTGCTGGATTAGTAATTGGTTTTTTATCGGATACATTAGGATTTTTTATTTTTCCAAATGGTCAAGCTTTTTTCTTAGGATATACACTTGATGCAATGCTTGCAGGATTTACGTATGGAATAGCATTTTATAAAACTAAAATAACATTTGCTAAATGCTTATACGCTCGCATTTTTGTTAATTTGATAGTTAATGCAATTTTAGGTTCTATTTGGTGGAGTATAATAAATAGTTTTACATTTGATGCCTTTGTTACTTATACATTAGTAATATCATTTCCAAAGAATTTAATTTATTTATTACCACAATCTATTTTATTATTTATAGTATTAAAGGCTGTAGCAAGACCAGCAGCTCAATTTAATTTAATTGAACAATCTGTAAGAGATAACATTGCTATAATCTAATTATTGCTAGTATTTTGAGTAGTTTAAGAAAAACATTGTATTTTATTTAATTTAATTGTATAATTTTATTGTCATAGAGATGGTACGAGAGACAAGCTCAAAGACTACCAAGCAACCTTTTAAGTAAGGTGCTAAAACTTGTTTGATGGCTAAAAAGAGGGGTCATCTATTTGATGCCTTTTTTTATTGGAGGTGGAAAAATGATAGCTGAAGTAATTGTTGATGTTTTAAATAAACAAGTAAATAGAAGCTTTGATTATATGATTCCATCTCATTTGGAAGGAATAATTAAGGTTGGTTATCGAGTAAAGGTAAAATTTGGTAATTCATTAAGAGTAGGATTTGTTATAAATATAAAGGATACGACTGAATATAGTAAGAGTTTAAAGGAAATAATTGAGATTATAGATGTTAAACGAATTATTAATGAAGAATTCATTGATTTAGCTAAATATATTGCTGAAAATAATTTTTGTTATTATGCAACAGCCTTGCAAAATATGATACCTACAGCTTTAAAGATTAAATATCAAAAGATAGCAAGAGTAATTAATAAAAATAATTTATCTAATGAAGCAAAACAAATATTTAAAAGAAATGAGATAATATTAGATAATTTAAGTGAAGAAAATCAAAGAATTGTATATAATGAGGTTAATAAAGGTAATATTATACTTGACACTAAATTTAAAAAGAATCGAAATGATAAGGATAATATTTATATCCATTTAGAGGATGCAACTATCATTCCCAAATCTAAACAGGGTAGAAGTCTAGTAGAATTTCTAGTAGAAATCAATGAAGATATTGAATTAAATCTATTGTTAAATGATTCTGGTTATTCCAAGGGTGTTATTGATACACTAATAAAACAAGGTATTATTTCTGAGTATATAAAGAATAATCAAAATGAGAAAAGTGAAATCATTATTAATAATAAAATAGAATTAAATAATGAGCAAAGAGTGGTATTTAATTCACTTGATTTTAACAAGTACGAGGTTAATCTTCTTCATGGAGTAACAGGAAGTGGTAAGACTGAGGTATATATGCAATGGATAGAAAATGTTATAAAAAATGGTCGAAGTGCTATTATGCTTGTACCAGAAATATCATTAACACCACAGATAACATCATTATTTCAAACTAGATTTAATAATCAAATTGCTATATTACATTCACGATTGTCAATTTCAGAAAAATATGATGAATGGAAGAAGATAATTGATGGAGAGGTAAAAATTGTTGTTGGTGCAAGATCGGCAATTTTTGCTCCACTTGATAATATTGGAATTATTATTATTGACGAATGTCATGAAAGTAGCTATATTCAGCAAAATAATCCTAAATATAATGCAATTGATCTAGCTAAAAGAAGAGCTAAAAACTATAATTGTCCTGTCGTTTTGGGTAGTGCAACACCAAATGTTGTTGATTATTATTATGCAACAAATGGTGAGTATAATTTGTTTGAGCTTCCTCATCGTGCAAATGGTCGGAGATTGGATGATGCGATAATTGTCGATTTAAGAGAGGAACTTAAAAACAATAATCGTAGTGTTTTTTCGTATCGACTTCAAGATGAATTAAAAGCATGTATTAGTAAGCATGAACAGGCAATTTTATTTTTAAATCGAAGGGGTTATTCCTCATTTGTAATGTGTCGTAGCTGTGGTGAAGCAATTAAATGTCCTCACTGTGATGTATCCTTAACATATCATCAGCATTCAAATTCTTTGAAATGTCATTATTGTGGTTATCAAAGAGGAAATGTTGATGTATGCCCTAGCTGTGGTTCTAGTAAAATAAGATTTGTTGGTACTGGTACTGAAAAGATTTTTGAAGAAACAAAAAAATTATTACCAGATGCTAAAATTCTGCGAGTGGATATGGATACAACTACTAAATTGGAGGACTATGAGGATATTTATAATCAATTTAAGAATCATGAGGCAGATGTTTTAGTTGGTACTCAAATGATAACAAAAGGTTTAGATTTTGAGGATGTTACATTAGTTGGTGTATTAAATGCTGATATTGCGTTACAATATCCAACATATGATGCAACAATGATTGCGTTTAATTTAATTGAACAGGTTGCAGGTAGAGCAGGAAGAAGCAAGAAAAATGGTAAGGTCATTATTCAAACCTATAATCCAGAGCACTATGTGATTAAAGCAGCAGCTAAGCATAACTATGAAGAATTTTATTCTAAGGAAATTAATACAAGAAAAATTGCTGGTCTACCACCTTTTTCAGAACTTATAGAAATAATGGTACAATCAGCTGATGCATCACTTGCACATAAGGAGGCTACCCATATTGCCAATTCTTTAAAACAGATTGCTACTAAATCAACTATTTTAGGTCCAGTAGAAGCAGTTATATTTAAAAGAAATGATATATATCGGTTTACAATTCAAATTCTTATCGCAGAGGATGCTATAATAGATAAAATAAAATATATTTATCCTTTATATCAAAATAATAAAAAGATTACACTATCTATAACAAGGATGTGATTTAATGAAGATAGTTTTTATGGGTACTCCAGAATTTTCAGTACCAATTTTAAATGCTCTAGCAAATACTTATGATGTCTCATTAGTAATCAGTCAACCTAATCGAGTTAAGAAAAAAGGCATATTTATTGATACTCCAGTTGCAGCAGAGGCTAAAAATCTAGGAATAAAGTTACTTCAGCCTGAGTCTATTATAGATTGCTTAGAGGAGATTAAAAATACTAACTCAGATGTTTTAGTTACAGCTGCCTACGGACAGTATTTACCATCAAAAATATTAAATTTATTTAAATTTAAGCTAAATGTTCATGCCTCGCTTTTACCAAAGCATCGTGGTGGGGCTCCAATTCAACGTTGTCTTATTAATGGAGATGAATATACTGGAGTATCAATAATGGAGATGGTTAAAAAGCTTGATGCTGGAAAAGTGTATGCCATGGAAAAGTATAAAATATTAGATGAAGATAATTCTACATCATTATTTGCTAAATTATCGATTATTGGTAGAGAGCTATTGCTTAACAATATCGTGGACATTTATAATGGTAAAAATAATGGAATATCTCAAGATGATTCTCTTGCAACGTATTCACCAAATATATCTAGTGAAGAAGAATTAATTGATCTAAATGATACTTCTGATAGAATAATAAATAAGATAAGAGGTTTAGCTATGGAGCCTGGTGCTTATTTAGCAATAAATGGTATAAAAATTAAAGTATTTAAGGCATCAAAGGTCGATATCAATTCAAATGAAGTATCTGGCACGGTATTATCAATCAAAAAAGGGATTATATTAAAGACGCTTGATGGAGCTATTTCTTTGGATTTGGTCTTATATCCAGGTAAAAAAATCATTTCTGGAAGAGATTTTGCAAATGGACAAAAAATTTTTAAAGTTAAAGATATTATTTGATCTATTTATGTGGTAAAATTATCTAAAGAGGTGATATTTTGTCAATAATTAATTTTAAAGAAAAAGTTAAAACAAAAATTAGTAATAATACTTTCTTTGAAAAACATTTTGGTTTTGAAAATGGAATTGATATAACGAATGATAATCTGGTTTTATATAGAAAAAATGTTGTTATAAAAAATATCATCTTTGTTTCAAACATTATTTATACACTGATATTTACATTAATTTCTTTAGGTGATAAATCAAACTGGTTACTAACAATATTACTGTTTCCAGTAACATATTTTGTTAATAATACCTTAAAAAGATTAATTAATAAGGGCACAAATGACAGAATGAGTCAAATTATTGCAATGTATTTTGCGAGCTTTTATATGTTTTTATCTTCAATAGTTATTTATTTTAAGCTGAAAACTGGTTCACAGGATTTTTTAAAGGAATGTGGGTATATTCTTTTATATTATTCTTTAACAATTTGTGCTTTTTATCAAGATAAAAAAATGCTAAAGAATATATTTTTATGGGTGTTTATTCTTGTTACTATTCTTCATTTTACAGTAACATATAATATATTGTTTAGTGATGCCAGTAAGGACCTACTCTTATTTATAACAACATTCTTTACATCTGTTGAATTTAAAGATATTCTTATTAGAAGTATCTTGCTTGGTATGTTTATGTTGGTCTTATATATTTATGTTTCAATGGCTAATTACATGCAAGATGAAAGAAAAAAAGAATTAATAAAAAGAAGACAGGTTCAAGAGGATTTTACAAATGTAGTATCTAAGATATTTGAGGTTACATTGTCTTCAAATTCATTAAATACTGACGAAAAAAGAAATGTTGATGTTATTTCTATAATGGCAAAAAAACTTGCTTCATTGTTGAGTTTAAGTCCTGAAAAATGTGATGAAATAGTCTTATTTTCAAAAATTCATGTAGAAAAAAAGGTAGATTTTAATCCTAATAACAATGAAATGTCAGAGGATGATAAATTTGAATCATTACGCCAACAAACAGAATTAGGTAGTGAATTAATTTCGCGTTTCCAATTGGTTAGAAAATGTGAAAGTATTGTTAGAGCTGCTC
Organism: Anaeroplasma sp.; assembly: GCA_051874325.1. Lineage (GTDB taxonomy): Bacteria > Bacillota_I > Bacilli_A > Acholeplasmatales > Anaeroplasmataceae > Anaeroplasma. Next base: position 14,562 of record JBJEFS010000065.1, on the reverse strand, counting down.
TTGAAGGGTATGCTACAGATGAGTTTATTGCTAGTCAAAGAGAGATTCAAAATAATATGGAGTCACAAATAATTTTATTATGTGAATTATATGTAACAATGAGAAGTGTAAAATCCTATAAGCGTGCATATAATCATACAAAATCAATTTCATTTATGGAAAATCAATGTAAAATTTATTTTGATCCTGTTATTTTTGATAGATTTATTCGCTTTAGTAGTGATTTTGAGATTATTTATGATGAAATGTAGGAGGAAGAAAAATGAGTTATGAATATATAACAAATGGTGTTTGTTCAAGAAAAATTAATTTTGATATTGATGAAGATGGAGTCGTTCATAATGTAAGCTTTTTAGGCGGATGTAATGGTAATCTAAAAGCAATATCAAAATTAATAGAAGGAATGAAGGCAACTGATGTAATTAGAATATTAGAAGGTAATACTTGTGGTTCTCGTTCAACAAGTTGTGCAGATCAATTATCAAAAGCTTTAAAGGAGAAATTAAAATGAGAAAATTTTTTACATCTGAATCAGTAACAGAAGGACATCCAGATAAAATTGCAGACCAAATTAGTGATGCAATTTTAGACGATATTTTGGCCAATGATCCTAATGGTAGAGTTGCTTGTGAAACTATTTGTACAACTGGTATGGTAATGGTTTTTGGTGAAATAACTACAAATCATTATGTAGATGTCCAAAAAATAGTTAGAAATACAGTTAAAGAAATTGGTTACGTTAGAGGAAAATTTGGATTTGATGCTGATAATTTAGCAGTATTAACTGCAATTGATCCTCAATCACCAGATATAGCTATGGGTGTTGATGAATCATGTGAGCATGAGCAAGGTGCAGGAGATCAAGGGATTATGTTTGGTTATGCGTGTGATGAAACACCAGAATATATGCCAATGGCTATAATACTTGCCCATAAGCTTGCTAAAAGATTAACTGATGTTAGAAAAGCTGGTATTTTACCATATTTAAGACCGGATGGTAAGACTCAAGTTACTATCGAATATAACGATGATAATACAGTAAAAAGAATAGATACAGTTTTAATTTCTACACAGCATTCTCCTGATGTCGATATGGAAGTATTGGCAAAGGATATTAAAAGAGAGGTTGTTGATTATGTAGTACCTACAGATTTAGTTGATTCTGAAACAAAATTTTTGTTTAATCCAACTGGTAGATTTGTTGTAGGTGGTCCTCAAGGTGATTCTGGATTGACTGGTAGAAAAATAATTGTCGATACTTATGGTGGAGCAGCATGTCATGGTGGTGGAGCATTTTCTGGGAAGGATCCATCTAAGGTAGATAGATCAGCATCATATATGGCAAGATATATTGCAAAGAATATTGTCGCTGCTGGATTATGTAAGAAATGTCAAATTCAACTATCATATGCAATTGGTATTGCTAAACCAACAAGTGTATTAATTGATACATTTGGAACTGCAGTTGTTAGTGAAGATATTATTTCTAATAAGGTTATTGAATTATTCAATTTAACACCAAAGGGAATTATTGATTCACTAAATTTAAAAAGACCAATTTATAAGCAAACAGCAGCTTATGGTCATTTTGGTAGAACTGACGTTGATTTACCATGGGAACATTTAGATAAAGTAGATGAGCTTAAAAAGCTTAAAAAATAAAAAATTCACTTCAGAAATTGAAGTGTTTTTTTTATTTTTTATAAATAAAATAATATTATATATAATTTTTAATTATAATATTTAATTTTTTTTTAAATTTTACATAGTAGGAGACGGAAATGAAATGTAGATTATGTAACAAAGATTTTTATATTAAAAGAACTTTTTTATCGCTATTTTCAATAAAAAATGAGTATATTTGTCAAAAATGCAATCAAAAATATCCCATAAAAACTGATATTTCAAATATTTTTTTAGGTGAATATAGCTTAATGGTTATTTCAATGTTTGATAAAAAATACAAAATAAATTATGATGTTTTTTACAAAGAATATAGTAAACTTTTTTTAACTTGTTTAAAAAATAAGAATTATAAGACGCTATTTGTTGATGACGTTCATCTAAATGATTACTTTATAGAACATATGGAAAAAATATCAAGATTATTTAATTCGAATATAATCATTTTCTGCTTTAATGTAAGAAATTAGTCGATTTTTTTGGGACACTTTTTCTTGTTTATAGCTGTAAAAAGGATTATTATTTTAGTTGAGGAGGATAAGTAATATGTTAGTAGGAAAGGTAAAATGGTTTAATAATGAGAAGGGATATGGTTTTATTGTAAAAGAAAATTATGATGATATATTTGTTCATTATAGTGCTATATTAGATGATGGCTTTAAAACTCTAAATGAAGGACAATTAGTAGAATTCGATCTAGTTGTAGGAGAAAAAGGACTTCAAGCTCAAAATGTCTATAAGATATAAAAATGTATTGAAAACGCTTTTAATAATTGGTATAATTAAATTAGAAAAGGAGTGATATATATGAAGATTGAAATTGTAGGTAAAAATGGTTTTACTCCATCTGAAACTAATAAGGAGTATGCAATTAAAAAACTAAGCAAGCTTGAGGATTTATTGCCAGATTATGAAAATGTTTCAGCTAGAGTAGTTTGTAAGGTTTATAAAACTTACCATAAGGTTGAGGTTACAATTCCATCCAAAAATATAATACTTCGCGCTGAAGTAACAGATGTTGATATTTATGCGGCAATCGATGGTGCAATTGACAAGCTTATGTCTCAGGTTCGTAGGTATAATGATAAGGTCAAGAGTAAACTTGGAAAACAAGGTATAAGACAATTATCTGAATCTGATTATCAGCCTAAGAAGATTGTAAGAGATAAGAGTGTTGTTCTTGAACCTATGACAAAGGAAGAGGCATTAGATCAAATGGAATTGCTAGGTCATGATTTCTTTGTTTACTTAGATAAAGAGACTAGAAAAACTAATGTAATTTATTTAAGAGAAGATGGAGATTACGCTGTAATTGAGACAAATCAGAAGTAATCTAATAATTAGATTAATTTGAACTGTTATATATAGAAGCTTCTTGTTTATTTATTAACAATAAACAAGAGGTTTTTATTTTTATATTTTAAGAAATTTGTATATTTAATTTATTGAAAATTCTGGTAATTTATAGTATTATTATATTTGAGATTTAGGAAGGAGTTATTCTATTTAATAGAATTAATATATTATGGCTTTGAAATTATTCGATTCTGGTCATCATGAGATGAAAAGATGTGCAAAAATAGCAAATAAAATAATGGATTTAGATACTACAATGCAAGCTTTATCTGATGATGAGTTGAAGGCAAAAACTCCTTATTTTAAGGAACTTTTAAAACAAGGTAAAACATTAGATGATATTCTAGTTGAAGCATATGCTGTTGTTAGGGAAGCTGCTTATCGTGTTACAGGTATGAAAGCATTCTATGTTCAATTAATTGGTGCTTGTGCTATTCATGGTGGAAATATTGCTGAAATGAAAACAGGAGAAGGAAAAACACTTACTGGAGTTTTCCCAGCTTACTTAAATGCATTATCAGGTGATGGTGTTCATATTGTTACTGTAAATGAGTATTTAGCAGGACGTGAAACTGAAGGCCCTATTGGAGATATTTATCGTTTCTTAGGTTTAACAGTTGGTTTGAATCTAAGAGATTTAGATAGACAGCAAAAGCGTGAGGTTTATTCATGTGATATAGTTTACTCTACTAACTCAGAATTAGGCTTTGATTACTTAAGAGATAATATGGTGCCTAATTATGAAGAGGTTACACAGATTAAAGGCTTAAACTACGCTATAATTGATGAGGTTGATTCAATTCTAATTGATGATGCAAGAACACCTCTTATTATTTCAGGTCCAACAAAAGATGATAATGGTTTATATGAAAGAGCAGATCATTTTGTAAAATCATTGACAGAGGATGATTATAATATTGATGTTGAATCAAGAACAATTGTATTAACTCCAGATGGCGTTAATAAGGCAGAAAAATATTTTAGAGTTGATAATTTATACGATGTAGAGCATGTAACTCTTGTTCATAGAATTAATAATGCTTTAAAGGCAGTATATATTTTCTCTGATGGCAAGGAGTATGTTGTTCAAGATGGAGAAGTATTAATTGTTGATGCGTCTACAGGTCGTATTCTAAAAGGTAGACAATTTTCAGAGGGTCTTCATCAAGCCTTAGAAGCTAAGGAAGGCGTTGAAATTAAAAAGGAAACAATTACTGTTGCTACTATTACATATCAAAATTTCTTCAGAATGTATAAAAAGCTTTCAGGTATGACTGGTACAGCAAAAACAGAAGAAGAAGAATTTAGAGATATCTACAATATGTATGTTGTAGAAGTTCCTACTAATAAACCTGTAATTCGTCAAGATATGCCAGATTTGTTATTCTTAACACCTGAATATAAATTTAAAGCTTTGTTTCAAGATATTAAAGAGCGACATGAGAAAGGTCAACCAATATTAGTTGGTACTGCTAATGTAGAAACCTCTGAATTAGTTCATAGATTATTAGTTAAAGAGGGCTTAGCACATGAGGTTTTAAATGCTAAGAATCATGAGCGTGAAGCTGAAATTATTTCTCATGCAGGTGAATTAGGAGCAATCACTATATCTACAAATATGGCTGGACGTGGTACAGATATTAAACTAGCACCTGGTGTTGCTGAATTAGGTGGTCTTGCTGTATTAGGTACAGAGAGATTTGAATCTAGGCGTATTGATAACCAATTAAGAGGACGTTCAGGTCGTCAAGGAGATCCAGGTTATTCAAGATTTTTCTTATCAACTGAGGATGAATTATTAGTAAGATTTGGGGGAGATTCATTTAAAAATCGTCTTGCTTATATTATAAGATTAATGGGAGAGGATGATGAATCAAAGCCACTTGAAAGTAAAATGCTTGCTAAAATGATTACTATGGCTCAAACTAAAATAGAAGGAATTAACTTTGATTCTCGTAAAAACGTTTTGAAATATGATGATGTTATTCGTAGACAAAGGGAAACATTCTATGCTGAACGTCAACAGGTTGTAAAGGCTGAAAAACTTGATGATGTTTTAAAGAGAATTATGAAAACTGCAATTAGTAATACGGTTATTGATTTTATTGAAACATCAGATAAATTTGATGATGAAAAGCTTACAAAACATTTTAATGAAGTTATATTTGCTGAACCACTAGTTGATGTTAATAAAATAAGGGAATATGATGATGATGAGGATATTATAAACTATATTTATGATTTAGCAGCAAGTGATTGGGATAATAAAGTTGCTCATATACGTGAGGATTTAGATTCTGTAATTCCTGATGAAGCTAAAGCTCAAGATGAAAATGTAATCGAAAAGAACATTATGATGTTTATTAAGAGAATCATTTTACCAATTCTAGATAAGAATTGGCGTGAGCACATTGATGATATGGCTGGTTTCCGTCAAGGAATTTATTTACAGTCATATGCTCAAAATAATCCATTAGAGGTTTATCAGAGAGAAGGATATATTAAGTTTGAAAAGCTTAATAAGAAAATGAATGAAGAAATTCTTCGTACTGCAATGCATGCAAGAGTAAGAGTTCAAAAGATTGAAGAAAAGCCAAAGGATGAATTAAAGGGATTAACAACAAATCAAGATTTATCTACAGTAAATAAAAAAGCACCTGCTTCATCTACTAAAAATCCATTTGCCGGTGTTGGTCCTAATGATCGTTGTCCATGTGGTAGTGGCAAGAAATTTAAATTTTGCCATGGCTTAAGAAAATAGATAATGTTATATAGCTAAATATTAATTGTCATATTTAGCTTTGAGCTTAATAAAATTTCAGTTACAATTCTTTATTAAAAAACACTCGTAATTTTGAGTGTTTTTTAATTTGAATTTAAATGGAAAACTAAATTAAGAACAATTATGTTTACAATTAATTAAATTTTATAATTCATTAAAAGAAATTCTTAAAATAGTGATATTAATCAATAACATGATGCTTCAATTTATGAGGAATAAGTTTAAAACATTCAGGTGTAGTTATTTAATATACCATATTATTACACTATATAATATAATTTAAATTGGCTTTTGTATATCAGAATATCTTGAAATATAATGATTTCTTCATTATAATGGTAAGAAATAAAACTTTAAGGAAAGAGGAAGATTAAGCTTATGAAAAAACAATTATTTTTTGCTTTGATTATTACCATTGTTATGTTATTACTATTGCCGTTATCAAGCTGTAATAAATATACTTCAAATTATAATGCTATTGCGTTTGTGCACACAAACACGAAAAAAAATGCTTCTATGAGTTTTTCAAGCTTTGAAGGAACTATGGTATTTAAATTGAAATGTGAAAGTGATGATGAAAAAATTAAATACTCAGCAAAACTTGAAAATGGTAGTGCAAAAGTTTTTTATGACTGTAATGGAACAAAAATAGAATTGTTTTCTGTAAATTCTGGTGATGATATAAGTGACATTGGTGGAATACTACAAAAAGGTACAGTTTATATTATTGTTGAAATGTCTGGAATAGTCAAAGATGGATCCTTCAATTTTAAGATTGAGCAATAGTCTTTTTTACTTATCTAATGAATTTTTGAGTTAATTATAATACTTTTTATAATAAAAATAATGAAATGACTGATGACATAATTAAAAATAGTTCAATAACTATGCCATTCTTTACAAAATCAATAAATGAATATTTTATATTATTATCTTTTAAAATTCTTAACCACATTATACCTGCAAGTGAACCAATTGGAGTTAGGATTGCCCCAATATTTGAGCCTATTATTGTTGCATAAATGCAATTTATATTATTAGTGCCATTTAAAATTGAACCGAATGCTAGAGTCATAGGAATATTGTTTATTAAATTGGCCGAAATTGTTGAAGATAATATGAATGAAATCTCTTTTAAGTTTTCGTTATTAATCATTGAAAACAAATTGTTTATATTATGAAATAATCCACAAGAATCTAATGCCATAATAATTACAAACATAGATAAAATAAAAGGTATTAGTGACAAGGGTAATCTTCTTGTTACCTTTTTAATATGAATAAAGCTTTTGGTTTTTAATGAAAAAATTAATAAAATCACTAATAATGATATTGCAAATACTAAACATATTAACCACATTTGTAGATTTATATAGCTTGATATGGCTAATAAAATAGTTGTTGATATCAAATGTATTATACTAACGATACATAAGAATTTATTATTTAGCTTGGTAATCTCTATATTAAAATTATTAATTTTCTTTTTCAAATCCCTACGAAATAGTAAGTATAATGAAAAAAGAGAAAATAAACCACAAATTATTGTTGGAGTAATCATTTTAACAAAATAATCTATAAATGGTATAGTGAATATAGATGATAGATAAATATTTGTGGGATTTCCAATTATTAATAGCATTGAATATGTATTAGCAGCTACAAATTCCATTACTAAATAAGGAATAGAATTTATATTTCCTTTTTTAGATAAGTATAGAATAAATGGAGTAAAGGTTAAGATAACTATATCATTAGAAGTAAATATTGTTAATATGGATATTAATATATATAATGATATAAATAGCTTTAATTGTGAACCATTTAATTTTGAGAGAATTTTGGAAGCAATAAAATCAAAGAAACCTGATTCATCTAATGATATAGATAAGAGGGAAAGACATATGAATAGTACTAAGATATGGAAAGGATTTAAATTAGAATTAGTGAATAAAGTATTAAATAAATCATCTTTATTAAATAGTGGGAGAATTAAAAATAGTAAAGCAATTATAAGTGGTGGAATATAAAAAGTATCCAATCTAAATTCTTTAATTTTTAAAACTGGAAAAAATAATATACATAAAAGCATCATTGATATTGCTAAAATTGAAAGTAAATAAATGAGAACCATAACTATCACCAAAAAGATTATAGTACTTTATAAAAAAAATACAATTATTTTTTATAATAAATGCTTAATTTATCAAAATAAGATTTGTGTCTTAATTGACAAAAAATAACTTTCATTTTATAATATAAGTGATGTGATTTCAAAAGAAATTAAATTGATAGAAAGAGGTAATTTTTAAAAATGAAGAAGTTCGATGTTTTAAACAAAATTGCTGCAGTTGGTGTTGTAGCTGTTGTAAGAGCTGAAAGCACAGAAAAAGGTCTTAAGATATCTGAGGCATGCATTAAAGGTGGAGTAAATGCAATTGAAGTTACTTATACTGTACCTGGTGCAGGAGATATAATCGCAAGTTTAGTTAAGAGCTATGCAGATAATAAGGATGTATTAATTGGTGCTGGTACAGTTTTAGATAGTGAAACTGCTAGAGCAGCAATTTTAAATGGTGCTAAGTTTATTGTTTCACCATGCTTCGATGATGCTGTTGCAGCTTTATGTAACAGATATCAAGTGCCTTATGTTCCAGGAACTCAAACTGTAAGAGAAGTAAAAATGGCTTTAGATGCAGGCTGTGATGTAATTAAGCTATTCCCTGGTGATATTTTAGGTCCTAGATTTGTTAAGGACGTAAAAGGTCCACTTCCATATGCAAACTTAATGCCATCTGGTGGTGTTGACGTTAATAATATTGCTGATTGGATTAAGGCTGGTGTTGTTGCAGTATCAGCTGGTTCTTCAATGACTGCAGGTGCTAAGACTGGTGATTATGAAGCAGTTACAGCTATGGCTGCTAGATTTGTTGAAGAAGTTGCAAAAGCAAGAGCTGAATTAAAAAAATAATTAAAGAAAGAATTTGATAATATGGCAGAAGAGAAAATATTAACATTTGGAGAGATTATGCTAAGATTATCTACACCAGATTATTCAACTATAAATATGACACATTCTTTTATGGTTAATTATGGTGGTGGAGAAGCTAATGTTGCTGTTGCTCTTGCGCATATGGGGCATAAAACATATTTTATGTCTAAACTTCCACCTAATCAATTGGGTGATGGTGCAATTACTCATTTGCTCTCAAATGGTGTTGATACAAGATATGTTGTACGTGGTTCGACTACAATAGGTATATATTTTCTTGAGACAGGCTTTGGTGGTCGTCCATCTAAGGTTATCTATAATCGTAAGCATTCTGCAATAACTCGTATTCAAGAAGATGAATTTGATTGGGATGAAATTTTTACAGATGCAACATGGTTCCATTTATCAGGAATAACACTTGCCTTGGGTGAGAAGGTTAGACAGGTTGCTTTACGTGCTGTAAAGGAAGCAAAGAAGCATAATGTTCCTGTAAGCTTTGACTTCAATTATCGTTCAAAATTATGGACTGTTGAGGAAGCTAGGCCTGTTTATAAACAGTTTATGGAATACGTAGATATTGTTTTCGCAAGCTTTTATGATGCCAATACTATTTTAGAAATTCCACTAGATGAAGGCTTAGAGGATGCAACATTATCAGAAAAAAGAAGAAATGTATTCCCAAAAATGATTAAAAAATATTCATTACATTATATCTTTGGTACTGATAGAGTTGTTTATTCTGCAACTGAAAATTCACTTGCAGGTTATTATTTTAAGCTTCATGGTGATGAATTATCATGGCATTTAACTTCTCCAATTAGATTTAATATTTATGATCGTATTGGTGGTGGTGATGCATTTGCATCTGGTGTTATTCATGGTTTATTAAAAAATTATGATGATCCAAATTATGCTGTAAGATATGGTCTAAATACATCTGTATTAAAGCATACTATTTATGGTGATGCATCAGTATTATCTTGTGAAGATATTGAGAATTTTATGGCTGCAAATGGTTCAGCAGAGGTAGTTAGATAGGAGGGTTAAAAAATGATTGTAGGAAAACTTGTTGATTTATATCGTTATAAGGGTATTGCAAAAAATATTGATACAGCAATCGATTATATTTTAACTCATGATTTACTTGCCTTACCTAAGGGTAAAACAATCGTTGATGGTGATAATGTTTATATTAACAGAGATACATATATTGCTAAGGATTTAAGTGATTGTTTCTTTGAGAATCATGAAAAATATATGGACATGCAAATTGTTTTAAAGGGTAAAGAGATATTTGGATATACACATATTTCAAATCCTACTTTAAAGGTTACAGAACTTTATAATACTCAAAAGGATGTAACTAAGTATTCGGCTGAAGGAGGCGTTTTCTTCACATTAGAAGAGGGCTTCGCTTTAGTATATACAGAGGATGTTCATTTAGCTAAATGTAAGGCTGATGATAACATCGTTGAAAAAGTTGTCGTTAAAATTAAAATAGAAGAAAAATAATTAAAGAAGAGAGGATATTAAAAAATGGCAAAAATTGTAACAATGGGCGAAATTATGTTAAGATTATCTCCTGCAGGAAATACTCGTTTCGTTCAAGCAGATTCATTTGATGTAATTTATGGTGGAGGAGAAGCAAACGTAGCAGTAAGCTGTGCAAACTATGGTCATGAAGCTTATTTTGTATCTAAGTTACCTGCACATGAAATCGGTCAATCTGCAGTTAATGCATTAAGAAGATATGGTGTTCATACTGAATATATTGCACGTGGTGGTGATCGTGTAGGTATTTATTATGCTGAAACAGGTGCTTCTATGCGTCCTTCTAAGGTTATTTATGACCGTGCTAATTCTGCAATTGCAGAAGCTAATCCAGAGGATTTTGATTTCGATGCAATTATGGAAGGTGCTGATTGGTTCCACTGGTCAGGTATAACTCCAGCAATCTCTGATAAGGCTGCTGAATTAACAAAATTAGCTTGTGAGGCTGCTAAGCGTCATGGTGTAACAGTTTCTGTTGATTTAAATTTCCGTAAGAAATTATGGACTTCTGAAAAGGCAATTTCTATTATGAAGCCTCTAATGAAGTATGTTGATGTATGTATTGGTAACGAAGAGGATGCTGAATTATGCTTAGGATTTAAGCCTGAAGCAAATGTTGAAGCTGGTGAAACAGGTGCTCAAGGATATTATAATATCTTCAAGCAAATGGCTAAGGAATTTGATTTTAAATATGTTATTTCAACATTACGTGAATCATTCTCTGCAACTCACAATGGTTGGAAAGCATTAATTTATAATGGAGAAGAATTCTATGAATCTAAACGTTATGATATTAATCCAATTATTGACCGTATTGGTGGTGGAGATTCATTCTCTGGTGGTATTATTCATGGTTTATTAACTAAACCAACTCAAGGTGAAGCATTAGAATTCGCTGTTGCTGCATCTGCATTAAAGCATACTATTAATGGTGATTTTAACTTAGTTTCTGCATCTGAAGTTGAATCTTTAGCTGGTGGTAACGCAAACGGACGTGTACAACGTTAATTAATAATTTTATAATTAGTTGCTAAGTGCCACTTTTATGTGGCACTTAACTGAGAATTAATCCATATTTTGGAGGATATTATGAAAATAGGTGTAAGAGTACACGATTTTGGTAAATCAAATGCTGAAACTTTAGCTAAACAGGCTAAGTCAATTGGCTTTGATGGTGTTCAATTAGTTTTAAATAAAGCTATTGAAGGTGAAACTGGTTTAGCTGGTACTTTATCAAAAGAAAAGGCTGAGTATTTTTATAACACTTTTAAAAAGGAAGGACTAGATATTGTTATGCTTGGTGCATATTTTAATCCGGTTCATTCTAATAAAGAGCTTGTTGCTAAAAATATTGCTAAATTTGAAGAGCACTTAAAATATATGAATGATTTTCATGCTGGTTTTGTTGGAAGTGAAACAGGTTCATTTAATGATGATAAGTGGACATACAATCCTTTAAATAGAACTGAAGATGCATTTCAGGAGGTAAAGAGAGTTTTTTCAGCTCTAGCTAAAGTAGCTGAAAAATATAATTCTAGAATTGCTCTTGAGGGAGCTTTTGGCCATTGTATGTATAATCCTCAGGCTTTAAATAGGCTTGTTAATGAAATAAAAAGTGATTCAGTCTATTATACTGTTGATATCTATAATTATTTGTCTTATTCCAATTATTTATGTCAAAAAGATATTTTTGATGAATGTATTTCTTTATTTAAGGATAAAATAGTAATATTCCATCTTAAAGATTTTATTGTCGAAAATGAATCGCTTAAGCAATGCTGCATTGGTAAAGGCTTAATGGATTATGACTATATGTTACCTATTATAAAAAGGAAATGTCCAAATGCATATTTAATATTTGAAGGTTCTAAACCAGAGGATATGGAATTTTCATATAATTATATAAGATCTAAACTAGCTTAATATATAAAGGAGATAACAATGAAATTACAAGTAAGATATGCTAATCATCCAGAAGATTCTAAGCATTATACTACAGAAGAATTACGTAAGCATTATTTAATGGAAAAAGTATTTGAAGAGGATGAAATTCTTTTAGTTTATTCTCATCAAGATAGAATTATTTCTGGTGGAATTATGCCTGTTAATAAAGTATTGCCTCTTGAAACATCTGATGAACTTCGTGCTAAGTATTTTTTAGAGCGTCGAGAATTAGGTATTATCAATATTGGTGGTGCAGGTAAAGTAACACTTGATGGCACAGTATATAATATTAAATCTAAAGATGGTATGTATGTTGGAATGGGAACAAAGGAAGTTGTTTTTGAGTCAGTGGATAAAAATAATCCAGCAAAGTTCTATATTTCTTCATGCCCAGCTCACACAACTTATCCAACTTATTATATTGATTTTGAAAAAGCAAACCATCGTCCTTGTGGAGAAGCTAAAACATTAAATAAGCGTGTAATAAATCAATATATTCATCCTGATGTATGTAAATCTTGTCAGCTTGCAATGGGTATGACAGAGCTTGCAGAAGGAAGTGGCTGGAATACAATGCCATCACATACTCATGAAAGAAGAATGGAAGTATATTTCTATTATAATATCCCAGATAATAATGTTGTATTCCATATGATGGGACAACCACAAGAAACTCGTCATATTGTTATGAATAATGAGCAGCTTGTTATATCACCAAGCTGGAGTATTCATTCAGGTATTGGTACTTCAAATTATAATTTTATTTGGGCTATGTGCGGTGAAAATCAAGAATTTGATGATATGGATCATATCAAAACAACTGATCTAAAATAATAATTTAAAATTATTATATATAAATTAAGGAGGAAATTTAAAATGAAAATGTCTGATTTTAGACTAGATGGTAAGGTAGCTTTAGTTACTGGTGCATCTTATGGTATTGGTTTTAATATTGCTTGTGGTCTTGCTGAAGCTGGTGCTACAATAGTATTTAATGATATTAACCAAGATTTAGTAAATAAGGGTTTAGCAGGATATGAAGCTGCTGGTATTAAGGCTCATGGTTATGTTTGTGACGTAACAGATGAGGATGGTGTTAACAACATGGTTGCTACTATTGAAAAAGAAGTAGGAGTGATTGATATTTTAGTTAACAATGCTGGTATTATCAAACGTATTCCAATGTGTGAGATGACTGCTGCACAATTCCGTCAAGTAATTGATATTGACTTAAATGGCCCTTTCATTGTATCAAAGGCAGTTATACCTTCAATGATTAAGAAAGGACATGGAAAAATTATTAACATTTGTTCTATGATGTCTGAACTTGGTCGTGAAACTGTATCTGCTTATGCTGCTGCAAAGGGTGGATTAAAGATGCTTACTCGTAATATTTGTTCTGAATATGGTGAGTATAATATTCAATGTAATGGTATTGGACCTGGTTATATAGCAACTCCACAAACAGCTCCATTACGTGAAAAACAACCTGATGGCTCTCGTCATCCATTTGATTCATTTATTATTGCTAAAACTCCAGCTGGACGTTGGTTAGAACCAGAAGAATTAGCCGGACCTGCAGTTTTCTTAGCATCTGATGCTTCTAATGCTGTAAATGGCCATATCTTATATGTTGATGGTGGTATTTTAGCTTATATAGGTAAACAACCTAAATAGTAGTTTATTTAAAGTATAATTAAAATAAATTAATAATAATATTTTGTTCATGAATTTGCTTAGCTATAATAGCTAAGCTTTTCTTATTTTAAATTACTTGTTAATTTTATCTTTTCATAATATAATATTATAAAATGGTGGTGAAAAAATGCTATACTTAGGCTTATTTGTTTCTATATTTTTTTATTTTTCTGAAATTGCTATTATTGCATTGTATTATTTTTTAATATTAACAAAAAAGTATGAAAAAGCAAATATTGCTTCTATGATATACTTTTTACATTCTTTAATTGTTGTAATGATTTTATCATGGGCTTTAATACTAATGAATGGTGGCTTTAATGTAAATTTCTATCTTAATATTAATTATAATTGGTTGATTGCACTCTTCGTAATATTTATGATTGGTAGTATTGTCTCAAATTATTTAATCAAGAAGAATCTTACTCCAAATATTTCAATAACAGCAAAAATATCTGCTTTTTTATTACCATTATTTAACATTATATTATTTATAGCATCTACAACTATCTTTTTCTTTAATTGCAATTATTTTTTCTATTTATTTATATAATAA
>JBJEFS010000064.1:0-2970 GCA_051874325.1 Anaeroplasma sp. | reverse complement strand
TCTAAAAAAACTTTCTGTCCTCATAACCCGAAGGTCGATAGTTCGAGTCTATCCCCCGCAACCACTGAAAAGTCCCATTTTCGTTGAAAAATAGGGACTTTTATAAATTTTGAAGTAATCCATTTAAGTACATTAAAAACCGTTAAAAATCATTAAAATTTGTTTCATAAAGGGAAAATAAAGGGAAAGAAATAATATTAAAGTGAAGTGAAATATACTAAGTAATCTCAAGGCATTTGGGATTATTTTTTTTGGAGGTTTTATATGTATAAAGGGAAAATTGATAAATTAATTAATGAAATAAACAAAATTGCAAGATTAAAAAGAATATCATATAAATTAGAAAATATATATGAAGAATATGATGAGTATATTGAGGATTATTACTTTATGGAATGGCTTAGGATGTCACAAGATGGAATAACACAAATAGAAGAATTAAATAATATGTTAGAGCTATTTGAACAAATACTAGAAGAAATAGAAATTGCAATTTATAATGCTGAAGATAAAGTTGATATTATATGCAATTCTATATTAGCATATAATAAGAAAGAATTAGGAGACTATATAAATGACTTTGAGCTATATAATGACAATTACATAAAAGATACAATAATGAATTTTATTGAAAATAATATGTATGAGATAGATGAAGATTACCTATTTCTTGAACTAGAAAAATTACTAGAAGGAGGAATAGGGCAGTATGAATAAAAATGATTACAAAAAGATAGAGTATTATTTATATAACTATAGTAATATAGATAAACTAATTGATGAGATAAAAGATGGCTTGATAAATAGTGTTAATGTAAGTGGGAGTGCATGGAGAAAAGGAATAACAGTATGCAATAATACTTTAGAAAATCAAGTTATTAAGATAATAGAAAATAAAAAAATACTAGAATTTAAGAGATGGCAAGTACTTATAAAAAAGGTACTTGCTTTTTTGTTGCAAAAATATCCGAAATATTATGATTTTATAAATCTAAAATATTTTCAAAAGCAATCTAAAGATGAGATTGAGGAAACTCTTAAATTCGATTTTAAGAAACAAAAAATAATAAAGGACAAGTTAATTGAGTTCGTGTATAAAAATGCGAAAATGAGAAATTTGGTTTAAATATGGAGGTAATAAAAATGTTTTGGATAGGATTAATTATAGGACTAATAGTAGGAGCAAATATAAGCTTGATATTATATGCTTGTATAATTGCAGGGAAGGAAAGTGATAGCCGTTGTGAAAGATGAAGAGATACAAAGAATAGGATATTATGCAGTAATACCTGCTACTGTTCTATTTAATGAACGATTAAAACCTAATGAAAAATTGCTTTATGCTCTTATAACAGCTTTATCAAATAAAGAAGGCTATTGTTATGCTTCTAATAAATATTTAGGAGAAAAGTTAGGAGTAGATCCTGTAACAGTTTCAAGATGGATAACTGATTTAAGAAGGAATAATTATGTTTTTGTAGATATAATGAGAAACGAGAAAAAAGAGATAATTTGTAGGAGAATATTTCCAAATGATGTACCCTATAGACTAAATAATCAATACCCCTATATACTAAAAAATCAAGAGGGTATTGATGAAAAAGTCAAAGATAATAATATAATAGATAATAATATAAATACACACACAGTCAGCAAAGAAAAGTTTAATGAAAATGTATTTCTTTATGATTATGAATATAAAAAATTATTAGAAGAATACGGAGAAAACAAAACCAAAAAATGTATTGAAGAATTATCTTTATATAAGAAATCAAAGGGAGTAGAGTATGAGAGCGATTATGCAACAATAAAAAGATGGGTAATTATAAGAGTGGAAGAATTGGAGGCAAGAAAAGATAAAAAAGCTACTAAAAATAAAAACTTTAATAATTATGAACAAAGAGAATATCCTAAAGAATTTTTAGATAGTTTATATGAAAATAATAATTTTACTTCAGCAAATACTGAAGAAGATGAAATGGATTTAGATATGTAACACAACTAAAGAGTTGTGATTTTTTTATTTTAGGAGGTACAAAGTGGTTACTAAAAAGGTAAAAAAGATTATTAGAAAAAAATTATATGAATATCCAATATATGATAGATTAATAAATGAGTTAGAATTAGAAAAAGATACTACTGAAGGTAGAGATATAAATTCTTCAATAAGAAGTAAAAATAAAATTAGTAGAGCAACTGAAGGGCAAGTAATAAAAAATATTAGTATAGATGGCAAAATAAATGAATATAAAAAGTGGAAGGAATTAATTGATACTGTACTTCAGGATTTTAGAAAATGTGATAAAACAAAACTGAAAATAGTTGAATATAAGTTTTTTGGTAATATTCCTGAAGATATTATTGCAGATGAATTATATGTTTCTAAAAGCACAGTAAGGAGTTATTTGAAAGATATTTATTTTGAGATTGGAATACTTGCAACTTTTAATAATTTAATAAATAAAAGTATGTTCTCTAGTTAATTTTTATGAATTATGATATACTATCGTTATTATAAAGAGTAAGGAGTGGAGATAATGTGTAACAGTTCAAGACCATATCAATACAGATATAGACCTTATGACTATAGAGAAAATCAAATTAGAGAAGAAAGCAGAACAAGACAAAATAGAAAGCAATTAAGGTTTAGTCCTGAAGAATATTCTTTAATAGAGCAAAAAATTGTTGATTACGGAGTAGAGAGTTTTAGTGAGTATATTAGAAGTTGTATTTATGATAAGGAAATAAATCAAGAGCAATTAAGTAATTATTCAAATGAGGGAAAAACAAAAAGAAAGCAAATTTGTTTTAATGATGAAGAAATAGAGATTATAAATGATAAAATGAGAAAGATTAATTGTGATAATTTTAATCAATTTATTACAGTTATATCTTTAGCATAAACAGAGCGATATATAGTAATTTTTTGTTATGATTGGAGGAAATTTTTATGACAGAAAAAGAGAAAAT
>JBJEFS010000063.1:0-13553 GCA_051874325.1 Anaeroplasma sp. | reverse complement strand
TTGAATGGAAAATGATTTTGAGTTATTTTTAGCGAAAATTTAAAAAGTCCATTGAATCGGGATAATCACTTGGTTTCTTTGGTAAAAATGGCTTTATTATCTAATTTTTTAATTGTTAAGAAAATAACAAATAGCCATATTAAATTTTTATTAGAAAAAAATGTGTGTAAACACAAATAAACTTGATGATTTTTATTGTTTATGTTATAATTGAATTAGAAAAAAGTGTGTGTATACACAAAAAATGAAGGTGCGATAATGATAGATAGACCGAGATATATTGAAAAATTAGTATCATTAAAGGATAATGGTAGAGTTAAAATCATAACAGGCATTAGAAGGTGTGGAAAGTCGTTTTTGTTAAAAGAATTGTATGCAAGTTATTTACATTTAAACGGAATTGATGAAAAGCATTTTGTTTATATAGCATTAGATGATTTTGATAATTCACATTTATGGAATCCTGTTGAGCTTAATAAGTATATACGTTCATTAATTGTAGACAATCAAATGTATTATATTGTTATTGATGAAATTCAAAATGTGTTTGATATTAAAAATCCAATATTTACAAATGGAAAAATAGTGAAAGCCAAAAAAACAGATGAAGACACACTTGGTTTTGTTCAAGTTGTATTAGGATTGATGAAGATAGAAAATGTTGATTTGTATATTACTGGCAGTAATTCAAGGTTTTTAAGCAAAGATATAGTTACAGATTTTAGAGATAGAGGAGATGAAGTACATGTATTGCCGCTATCTTTTAGTGAGTTTGTAAGTGCATATGGTGACGACTATGAAAAGGCATATGAAGAGTATTCTATGTACGGAGGTATGCCTAGAACATTACTTTATTCGAAACAAGAAGACAAGGAAAAATATATAAGCGATCTCTATTATTTAACATATACAAAAGATGTTTTAGAACGTCATGATAAAAGTAAATTTATTGAATTAGATACTTTGACTCTTGTTGTTGCAAGTAATGTTGGAAGCTTAACTAATCCAAATAATATTGCGAATACATTTAAATCTGAACAACATATAGATATAAGCACTCAGACAGTATATTCTTATTTGGAAGAATTAGAGGATGCATATATACTTAGTAAGGCTTCTCGTTATGACATTAGGGGAAGAAAACATATTGGTGCACTCTTTAAATATTACTTTTCTGATATAGGTATAAGAAACTCAAGACTAAACTTTATGCATAATGATAAAGGCCATATTATGGAAAATATAATTTACAATGAATTAAAATATCGTGGATATAATGTTGAAGTAGGAGTAGTAGAGGTTTATTCTAAAGATCAAAATAATAAAACAATTAGAGTTAACTACGAGACAGATTTTATAGCAAAAAAAGGAAGTAGATGCTACTATATTCAATCTGCTTATGATATTTTTAACGAGGATAAATATATTCAAGAGACAAAATCTTTATCCTTGATAAAAGATTCATTTAAAAAAATATTAGTTGTTAGACAAAGTGCTCCAATTACACATGATGAAAAAGGGATTACTACAATAGGGGTTGTAGATTTCTTATTAAATGAGAATTCGTTGGATTTATAAGCAAAATATTATAATGTAAACTCTTATGAAAGCATCATAGGAGTTTTTTATAGCTCACCCGCGAGGTAATCCGTTGAGACAGTGGCAACAATATCATTGCGAAAATATGTTTTTTTAGCTCTTTCAATTCCTATCTATAGAAGGCAGTTTTTCTGATGAGGCATTCACCTAATATAATAAAAAATGTAAAATCCTAAGACTTTACATTTTTTATTATTATAAACTTTGTCTTGCTACTAGAAAACGAGTGTTTTCAGTGCATTTATATTCAACTACATGCTTTTCTTTTTCAATTTCTTCCTCTATAGAAGCATTAGAAGGTAACAATCTAAATGCAT
Organism: Anaeroplasma sp.; assembly: GCA_051874325.1. Lineage (GTDB taxonomy): Bacteria > Bacillota_I > Bacilli_A > Acholeplasmatales > Anaeroplasmataceae > Anaeroplasma. Next base: position 11,637 of record JBJEFS010000063.1, on the reverse strand, counting down.
AATCTATTGCTGCTTCTCTAGTCGCAAAATGCTTATGAACGTGAAATGGTTTTGAATTAATAATTCCACTTAAATCATAATATTTCATAATTAATTTCTCCCTTCGTCTTAATAACTAAGACACCTATGTTATATGACTTTATTGATTAAAAATAAATAGCAAAAAGGATGAAAAACGTTTTAATGACCATGTAAAATGTTTTCATTTTCATAAGTTTTCATATATACTTTCATAATTTTTCATAAGAATGAATAATGAAAATAACAAAATGCTTAGTCATATAATAAAGAGAGTGATAATATGCCTTATGATTTAGAATATCATAAAATGTTAGATAGAAGTCATATACTACCAAATCTAATGAATGGTGCTATAGCTGGCATTGCCTCTCAATTTATTTCAGACTTCATTATATCTTTACTACTATTTAATGAAGAAATAATAATTGAAGATATACAGATAAGTGAAATAGAAGCATACTATGCTGCTGTTGCTAGTAGTATAGTTGCATCAGTGCTTTCTATTTATATGGATCCATTTGCCGTAGTATTATTATCAACAACAACCTACGCTTTTGTTTTAGATTTTTTAACAACTAAAATTAAAAATACAGAATCCACCTTAAAAGCTTCTGAAATAATTTTTGATACTGGAGTTGCTATTATATTAATATATGCTTTTGATAGAAATGCACATTCACAATACTTAAGATATCAACAAAAAAGACATTTTATTGAACCAACTATACCTAGACGAGACAGATCTAGCTTTGAATCAATATTCTTTATTGTATTAGTAAGCACCTATTCTTTTTTAAAAATAGACCAATCAGCAACTAATCAACAAGCTTAAGCTAAGAATATATATTAAACTTTTTCACATACTATAACTAAGAGATATATTCTTTTATTAAAAACTAAACAAATAGTTGAATTTAATTTCTAATACAAATTTATTGATTATTTTTCTTATTTAGATAAAATTTAATTAAATAAAATATTTTAAATAAAAAACATCAACTTATTCGTTAATATTTTAAATAGTTTTTTATATAAAATATTACAATAAATATTAAAATATAAAAAAATATGATATAATTTCTTTATGGTTGGTGTTTTTATGTATAAAATAATTAAAAGAATAATAGATATAACTTCTTCAATATTAATATTATTAATCATTTCACCATTTTTTTTGCTAATTATGTTGTTAGTTAAAATTACCTCTAAAGGGCCTATTTTCTATTTTCATGAAAGAGTTGGATTAGATGGTAAACCATTTAAGGTTATAAAATTTAGAACAATGTACAAGGATGAAAGACCAATAGAGGAAATTTTAAGCAGTGAACAATTAAAAGAATACCAACAAAATTATAAAATTAAAAATGATCCTAGAGTTACAAAATTTGGCAAAATATTAAGAAAAACTAGTCTTGATGAAATTCCCCAATTATTAAATATAATATGTGGTCAAATGTCATTAGTTGGTCCAAGACCAATAATGAAAATAGAAACTGAACTAATGAATTCGGACGACCGAAAATTATATTTGTCAGTTTTACCAGGCTTAACAGGAAATTGGGCTGTAAATGGTCGTAGTTCAATATCATATAAGGAAAGATTACAGCTTGAATTATATTATGTTGAACATAAATCATTATGGCTAGATTTAAAAATATTTTTTAAAACTTTCTTTGTTTTTTTTATTAATTCTGAATAGGTGATTAAATGATTGATTTAGTTTGTCCATTATACAATTGTGAAAATAATATTTTAGAGCTTAATAATCAAATCTCTAATCAAAAAGGTATTGAATTAAATGTAAAATATATTTTAACTGAATCAAATGATAAAACTGAAGATTTGTTAATTAAGAATAAAATAAATTATCTAAAAATTAAAAAAAATGATTTTTCACATTCATTAACAAGAGAAAAACTTATATTTGAATCACAAAATAATTATACAATTATGATCTCACAAGATATAAAAATTAGTGATGAATATTGCTTTAAAAAACTTTATGATTATATTATTAATAACAATTGTGCTATTGTGTATTTAAGACAAAAAGGACAAGGAAGGACAATAGATAAATATTTTAGAATGGTTAATTATCCAGATAAATCATATGTTTATGACAAGGATGATTTAATCCAATTGGAGCTTGACGCTTGTTTTTGCTCAGATGTTTGTTCAATTTACGATAATAATGTTTTTAAAAGAATTAATGGCTATGACAATAAGGATTTAAATACAAATGAAGATATGTACTATGCCTATAAACTATTAAATCAAAATTATAGGGTTGGATATACTAATGCCTCCTTTGTCTACCATACTCATCATTATACTTATAAACAAACGTATGAAAGATATATCCAAATCGGTATATTTTTTAAAGAAAATAAAGAAATTGGCATATTAAAAAATAAAAATAAAGGAAAATATTTTAAAATTATTTTATATATGCTTAAAGATTTTAATTTACATTCATTATTTTATTTGCCAATAAATATATTAGCTAGAGTAAGGGGGATTAAATATGGAAAAAAATATAATAATAAGAAGTAAGGCCCCTTTAAGATTAGGTTTAGCTGGTGGTGGCACAGATGTTTCACCATTTTGTGATAAATATGGTGGCTGTGTATTAAACGCAACTATAAATATGTATGCATATTGTACAATAATACCTACTAACGACAATAAAATAATTTTTGAAGCATCTGATTTAAACCAAAGCTTTGAAATAGATTCTGTTAATTATATAGAAATAAAAGATGAATTAATTTTACATAAGGGAATCTATAACAAAATAGTTAAAAACTATAATAATGATAAACCATTATCATTTAAAATGATAACCTATAGCGAGGCTCCAGCTGGAAGTGGTTTGGGTAGTTCAAGTACTATGGTAGTTACTATATTAAAAGCTTTTCAAGAATGGTTGAATCTTCCATTAGGTGATTATGATTTAGCTAAATTAGCTTATGAAATTGAAAGAAATGATTTAAATCTAGCCGGAGGAAAACAGGACCAATATGCCGCAACATTCGGTGGAATTAATTTTATGGAATTTTATGATAATAATTTAGTTATTGTAAATCCAATTAAAATAAAAAAATGGATAAAATATGAATTAGAGAATTCTATTTTATTATATTACACAGGTACTTCTAGAGATTCTGGTAAAATTATTGCTGAACAAACTCAAGCTACCAAAAACAAAAAATCTTTAGATGCAATGCAAGAAATAAAAAAACAAACCTTTTCGATGAAAAAAGCAATATTAAAGCCTGATTTTAATTTAATGGCTGATTGCTTACATAAAAACTGGATTGCTAAAAAACAAACAGCATCTGTTATTTCCAACCCAAAAATAGAAGAGATATATGATTTTTGCATAAATAACGGAGCACTTGCATGCAAAATTAGTGGTGCTGGTGGTGGTGGATTTATGATGATTTTATGTCCACCTGAAAAAAGATATTCTATTTATAGTAAACTTAAAGAGCGTAATGACGGATTTGTAAAATCAATAGAATTTACTGATTTTGGCGCTCAAGCTTGGACAATTAATAAGGAGTAAGCTATGAAAGAAACTACATTGAATATTATTGAAAATTTATTTAATAATTACAAAGAGTTAAATATCGTTAGAAAAGAAATAATTGAGGCTTTAAACTTACTTAAGGATACTTTTTCAAATGGAAATAAGCTTCTTTGCTGTGGAAATGGTGGAAGTGCTGCCGATTGTGATCATATTGTCGGTGAATTAATGAAGGGCTTTTGTCTTCCAAGAAGTATTAATAATGATTTAAAAAATAAAATTAATGATAATGATTTAAGTGATTCCTTACAATACGGACTTCCAGCAATATCTTTAGTAGCTCATTCAGCCCTATTTACTGCCTTTTGTAACGATCAAAATGCGGATAACGTATTTGCTCAACAGGTATTAGGCTATGGTAAAGAAAATGATCTTTTAATGTGCTTATCTACTTCTGGTAATTCTATTAATTGTGTAAATGCTACCAAAGTAGCTAAAGCATTAAATATGAAAATTATTTCCTTAACAGGAATGAAGGACTCAAAATTAAGTGAAATAAGTGATGTTTGTATTAAGGTACCAAAAATCCAAACCTATCAAGTACAAGAGCTTCACTTACCAATATATCATGCTTTATGTTTAGCATTAGAAAATGAATTTTTTGGAGAATAATTATGCAAGCAATAATTCTAGCCGGGGGCTTCGGAACTAGACTTCAAAGTGTTGTATCCAATGTCCCTAAGCCAATGGCACCTATTAATAATAAACCTTTTTTAGAATATGTATTAAATGATTTAAATGATTATGGTTTTACCAAAGTAATTTTAGCTGTAGGCTATAAATCCAACATTATATATGATTATTTTGGGGAGCAATTTAAAAATATTACATTAGTATATTCATACGAAGATTCTCCTTTAGGAACAGGAGGCTGTGTTAAACAAGCCTTAAGCTATGTTGATGATGATTTTGTATTTATATTAAATGGCGATACAATGTTTAAAATAGACTATGATGATATGGCAAATAATAATTGCATATCAATTGCTGTTAAAAAAATGAAGGATTTTGATAGGTATGGTGAAATTGTACTTAAGGATGATTTAATAATTTCATTTAAAGAAAAATGCTATGTTAAACAAGGTTTTATTAATGGTGGAGTTTACTATTTACCAAAAAATATTTTTAATGGTTATAATCTTCCAGAAAGGTTTTCTATTGAAAAGGATTTTTTTGAAAAATATATAGACAAGCTTAATATTAAAGCTTATAAATCCTATGACTATTTTATAGATATTGGTATTCCAAATGATTATGAGAAAGCTAAACAGGATTTTAAAATGAATAAAGCTTTATTTTTGGATCGTGATGGAATAATTAATATTGATTATGGACATGTTCATAAAATTGAAGACTTTGTATTAACATCTAATATCATTGACTTATGCAAAAAATATCAAAAAAAGAATTATTTAATCTTTGTTATTACAAATCAAGCAGGGATTGGTAAAGGATTATATACAACTGCCGATTTCAATAAATTGACTGATTATATGCTAGATTTATTTAAAAGTAATGGTATTGTCATAACAAAGGTTTATTATTGTCCTCATAAACCAGAGGAAAACTGTGAATGCCGAAAACCAAAATCAAAATTATTTTTTAATGCTATAACAGAATATAATATTAATCCACAAATGAGTGTAGCTATAGGAGATAAATTATCTGATTTAGAGGCTGCTTTCAATGCTGGAATTGAAAATTTATTCTTTAAAAAAACTAAATATGAAGAATATTTAGTTAATTTTGATTATAAATATCTTAAATAGTCTTTTTTTATTTGAATATATTTATCATTATTGATATAATAGTTTCGCGTTAAAAAAATAACTAATTAATAATTTATTATAAATTATTATTTTGAACATCATAATAATAACAGGGGTTGATAGAATGAAAAAATTAATAAAGTTTATATTAATGAAAATAAACCATTTCTTTCATCATTTATGGACAATACTATGTTTTGCAAAAAACGATTTAAAGAAGAGATATGCTGGCTCTGTTGGTGGCTTTTTATGGGCCTATATTCAACCTTTAGTTTCTATTTTAGTATTCTGGTTTGTCTTCCAAATAGGTTTTAAAAACCCTCCTGTTGAAAATATACCTTTTATTTTATGGTTAGTTCCTTCCTATATAGCTTGGTCTTATGCTAATGACTCAATATCACAATCAAGCAATGTTCTATATGAATATAATTATTTGGTCAAGAAAGTAAAATTTAAAATTCATATATTACCTGTTATAAAGGTAGCTACAGCCCTAATTGTTCACTTGTTTTTTATAATTTTTGTATATTGCTTATATTTAGGCTATGGCTATAGCTTCCATATATCCTGGCTTCAGGTTCTTTATTATACATTTGCACTTACTATACTATTAGTAGGTATTTCTTGGCTAGTTTCTTCTTTATCAGTTTTCTGGAAGGATATAAGTCAAATAGTTAATGTTTTACTTCAAATTGGTTTCTGGATGGCTCCTGTTTTTTGGAATCCAGATAGTATGAATCCATCAATAGTCCAAATTTTAAAATTAAATCCATTCTATTACATAATTAATGGATATCGAGACTGTTTTATTACTCACAATGCTTTTTGGAATTACACTCTTCAATCAATTTATTTTTGGAGTTTTACAATTATTATATTTGCGATTGGTGCACTAGTATTTAAAAAATTATCAAGACATTATCCTGATTTATTATAGTGGAGGTTTTTATGGAAAACGTAATTAAAGTAGAACACGTTACAAAATCTTATAATTTATATAATAAACCAGTTGATAGATTAAAAGAAACATTTAGTATTACTCGTAAAAAATATCATTCTGATTTCAAAGCTTTAAACGATTTATCATTTGAGGTTAAAAAGGGTGAATGCTTTGGTATTATTGGAACAAATGGTTCTGGTAAATCTACGATTTTAAAAATGATTACAGGTGTTTTAACTCAATCCTCTGGTAAGATAACAGTTAAGGGTAAAATCTCAGCCTTACTCGAGCTAGGTGCTGGTTTTAATATGGATTATACAGGATTAGAAAATATTTATATGAATGGTTTAGTATTAGGCTATAAAAAAGAGGATGTCGAGAAAATGATTCCTAAAATTAAGGAATTTGCTGATATTGGTGATTTTATTAATCAACCTGTTAAAACCTATTCCTCTGGTATGTTTGCTAGACTTGCATTTGCAGTTGCTATTAACGTAAATCCTGATATTTTAATAGTTGATGAGGCACTTTCTGTAGGTGATATATTCTTTCAAGCAAAATGCTATAAAAAATTTGAAGAATTCAAAGCCTTAGGTAAAACAATTCTTTTTGTCACTCATGACATGACCTCTGTTTTAAAATATTGTGATCGAGTAATGCTTTTAAATAAAGGAGAATTCATTGGTATTGGCGATCCAGATATTATGGTTAATAAGTATAAAAGAATTTTAGCTAATTCTTATAATCCAGATAATGATGAATATAAAATATCTAATGAAAATAAATCTTTATGGAAGGATAAACTTGCATTAAATCCTAATCCTAATATCTATGGTAATGATCATGCTAAAATAATCGACTTTGGTATTTTTGATGAAAAAGGACAAATAACTAATTCAATTACTAAAGCTAGTAAAGCTACAATTAAAGTAAAGGCTTTATTTAACAATAATGTTTTAAACCCAATATTCTCATGGAAGCTAAAAACAGTAAAGGGTCTAGAGGTAATGGGAACTAATACATATTATGAAAACATTGATTTTGGTTTAGTTAATCAAGGCTCAATAATAACTGTAACCTTTAAATTTAAAGTCCCTTTATCTGCAGACCAATATTTATTAGATATAAGTATCACAAGATTTAACGAAGACAATCTTGAAATAATTAATCGAAATTATGAGGTAACAACACTTGATGTTATTTCAGATCATCAAAATGTTGGTATAGTTGATCCACTATGTCAAGTGATAGTAGAAAGGGAATAATTATGAATGATATTAATGAAAAGGAGCTTAATACACTAATTTCTGCATATGAAAACAATAAAATTGATAATTATTTTGTTAGCTCATATTTATCTGATATTCCTGCAAATATCTTATCTATTTGTGATTTAAGCTTAACAGATGAGTGTCTAGAAATAAATTCTAGTTGTGGACAATTAACTTATTATCTTTGTAAGAAGGTTAAACATATTGATTCAATAGAAGCTGGTAAAAATAAACTATATTTTAATAAGTTAAGAAATAAGAACAATAAAAATATAACTTATTTAAATTCATTATCTGAAATAAATAATAAAAAATACGATAAGATTTTTTTAAATGACAGTATTGAATTACTAAGTAACTTAAAAAAATTATTATCCAATAAAGGATGTCTATATTTATCTATTGATAATAAATATGGTATAAAATATTTATCTGGTTTAAAAAATGAATCCAATATTTTATTTGATTCTTTAATAAATAAAAATTATTATTCAAAAAAAGAAATTATAAGGTTAATTAAGGAGGCAGGATACAAAAACTACTATTTTTATTATCCACTTCCAGATTATAAATATCCTTTTTTAATCTATTCTGAGGATTTTCTTCCAAGTAAAAACTCTTTACATAATATTTCTGTAAAGACAGATGAACGATTCATTTTATTCAATGAAGATGAAGCATTAAATCAAGCAATAGAAAACAATGAATTTGAAACTTTTACAAATTCATTTTTTATAAAATGTTGGTAGGTGATTATTTTGTTAGCTATTTATTCAAAAAATACAAATAATAGAAAAAAAGAATATCAAATTGAAACAAAAATAGTTAAAGAAAAAAATAAATTATTTGTTTTAAAAAAAGGTATTTATGACAATAAACATATATTAAAAATGATAGATAGCTATAATCTATTAAATACTTATTATCCTAACAAAATTGTTAAACCTGAAATATATGATGATTATCTTAAATTTCCTTATATTGATGGTTGTTCAATTGAAGATTTATTAAATGATAATCAAATAGAAAAAGCATTAGATATTTATGCTTCCATTGTTAACCAAAGCAGTAATCTAACAGATTTTAAAATAACTAATGATTTTATTAATTACTTCGGAAAAATTGATTATACTGGAAAAGGATTTATAGTTTCTAATATTGATTTAGTTTTCTCTAACATTATTATTCAAAAAAATAATTTTTTTATTATTGATTATGAATGGGTTGTAAACTTTTCAGTACCAAGAGATTTTGTTATTTATAGAAATTTACTAGAATACTTTAATAAGAACAAAAATCCTAATTTAACCTTAGAAAAGGCTATGAATTATCTAGATGCCAAATATGATGCGCAATTTGATGAAATGATTAAATTTTTTTCAAACAAAATTAATGAAAATAATAATTTTTCATGTAATGAAAGATATATTTTAAACGCAATAGATACTGCTGATAATGAAGTAAAAAGATTAAATAATCATATTGATAAGCTAAGTAATTGGGGGAAAAATTTAGATTTAGAAATCAATGATAAAAATAAAATTATTAATGTTTTAAATGAAAAAATTAGTTTTTTACACGAAGATATTAAAAATAAAGAAAAGGAAAATCAATATTTAACTAGAAGGATTGATGAGCTTTCCTCTGATATTGAAAATAAAATAACTGAAATTAACAATAAAAAAAATACTATTGAAACTCTAAATATAAAAATTGAAAATATGATTAGTGATAAAAATCAAATCAATGATGAATTAAATCATATTAAAGAATCAACCACCTATAAAATGTCATTAAAGTATTTTAAAATAAGAGATTTCTTTTTTCCTTATGGTTCAAAAAGAAAACTAATTATTAAACTAATCGCTAAAAGTATTAGACATCCCATTTGGTTTATTAAGCATTTAAACATAACAAATATAAAAAAATTTTTCAAGTACTCTAAATCCGAGGGTTCAGAAAGAGTTTTAGAAAGAATTGAAATATATAAAGAAAATAATACTGAAAATAAAATTAATGATAATATTGAATTGTTCAATATGGAAAAAAGAGAAAACTATCCTATATTAGAACTACCAGAATGTAAGAATCCTATTGTAAGTATTATCATTCCTGTTTATAACCAATTTTCTTATACCTATGGATGTATTGAGTCAATAATTAAAAATACAAAAGAAATAGACTATGAGGTTATTATAGGGGACGATTGTTCTACCGATGAAACTACAAATATTACAAAATATGTCAAAAATATTAAAGTAAATAAAAATAAACAAAATACAAGGTTTTTACTTAATTGTAATAATGCCGCTCGTAAAGCAAAAGGAATCTATTTATTATTTTTAAATAATGATACAAACGTTCAAAAAAATTGGTTAAAATCCTTACTTGAAACAATTGAATATAACTCTAAAATTGGTATGGTTGGATCTAAGCTTATTTATCCTAATGGTGAACTTCAAGAAGCAGGTGGTATTGTTTGGAAGGACGGATCAGCTTGGAATTATGGATATAAATCAAATCCTGAAAATTCTGAATATAATTATCGCAAGCCAGTAGACTATATTTCTGGTGCTGCTATTATGATTAGAAAAAGCTTATGGGAACAAATTGGTGGATTTGATAAAACCTTCTGTCCAGCTTATTGTGAAGATTCTGATTTAGCATTTGAAGTACGTAAGAATGGTTATGAGGTTATCTATGATCCATTTTCTGTAGTAATTCATTATGAAGGTATTTCAAATGGAACTGATGTAACACAAGGAGTAAAAAAATATCAAGTTGAAAATTCTCAAAAGTTTTATAATAAATGGAAAACTACCTTGGAAAAGCATTATCCTAATGCTGAAAATGTATTTACGGCAAGAGATAGATCCTATAACAAAAAAACCTTATTAATGATTGATCATTATGTACCTCAATATGATAAAGATGCTGGTTCACGTACGGTATTTGCTTATTTAAGATTACTAAGTGAATTAGGCTATAATGTAAAATTTATTGGAGAAAACTTTTATCGTCATGAGCCTTACACAAAAGAACTTCAAAAATTAGGAGTTGAAGTTTTATATGGTCCATATTATGCTAATCACTACAAAGAATGGTTAAATCAAAATGGCAAATATATAAATTACGTTTTCTTTAATCGTCCACATATAACAAATAAATTTATTGATATTGTAAAAAATACTTGTACAAATGCTAAATTTATTTATTATGGTCATGATTTACATTATATTAGAATAAATAGAGAATATTTATTAAAAAATGATGAAGCATTATTAAATGAAGCTAACAAATGGAAAAAAATTGAATATGATATTTTTAATAAGGTCGATTTAATTTATTACCCTTCTATTAATGAAATTGATGAAATACATAAAATAAATCAAGAGTTGAACGCCAAGGTTTTACAGCCTTATTTGTATTCAAATTTAAAATATAAGAACTATGTTCCATCAAAACGAGAAGGATTGTTATTTGTAGGTGGTTTTAGACATTCACCAAATTATGATGGAATTATGTGGTTTATTAAAGACATTTTTCCTAAACTGATTAAAGCAATGCCAAATATAAAGCTTATTGTTGCCGGATCTTATCCGCCACAAGAATTACTTGATGTTGCAAGTAAAAATATTATTATAAGAGGCTTTGTTTCTGATGAGGAATTAAATGAATTATATAATACTGTAAAACTTGTAGTTGTTCCATTAAGATTTGGTGCTGGAATTAAAGGAAAAGTAATAGAGGCTATGGCAAATTGTGTGCCTGTAATCACCACAAACTGTGGTGCAGAAGGAATAAATACTAATTCAATTAGAATAGATGATGAATTTAAAAATCTTCTAGCTTATTATAATGATGATTACCAATTAGAAAATGATTCAAAATTAGAATTTGAATATGTTCTAGATAATTATTCCGATCTTTCTGCTAAGAAAAAAATACAACAAGATCTTGAAGAATTAATTTAATTAACACGGAGAATAATCAATTATGAAGGGAATAATACTTGCAGGAGGTAGTGGAACTCGTCTATATCCACTA
>JBJEFS010000062.1:0-13559 GCA_051874325.1 Anaeroplasma sp. | reverse complement strand
ATTATATTTTTCTTTTATGTAATCCTTCAATAAATCAACCATATTAGGTTTTTTTGAAATATCTGCTTGAGATAAGACCCCTTTTGGCTTTACGCAAACTAAAATATGATTGTCCTCATATAGAATTTTCAACATTTTTTTCACCATATTTTTTTAGATGATTAAGTAAATTTGTTGTTTTATCATCAATATAAGCTAATCTATTATATAAAATATAAAAGTTTTGAATAGGTTCAAAATTTAGTAATTCTATTCTTTTTAGTAAACCTGATTGAATATATGATTTTGCACAATCCTCATACATAAATCCTATTGCATCTTTAGATTGAATCATATTGACTAATAAATCAACATTATTTGATTCTACTACAATATTATTCTTAAATTTAAGATTTTTATTTCTAACTGTAGACATAACTGTTTTATATATACCACTATCCTTATCAGTCACAACTATAGTTGCTGATAATAGCATCTCTCTAGTTATTCTATCCTTCTGATAAATTCCATTAGGCTTACATACAAGAATTATTTTCGCAGAATATAAATAAAGGCTTTCAAAAACTGAACTATCAAAGCTATTATCTATAATTCCAATGTCTAATTGTCCTGATAAAATAGAGTTTTGAATAGATAAATGGTTTGAAGTATAAACATTATAATTATTTAAGTATGAATCAAATATATTTATTATTCCTGAATTAATTAAAGATTTTGAAACCATTTCAGTCATACCAATATTCAATATACTTGTATCCTCTTGTTTTTTTAAATTATTTATTAATAAATCATGTAAAAGATTTGTTTCCTTAGCATATTCATACAATATTTTTCCTGCCTTAGTCAATTCAAATGTCTTAATATTTTCAAATAATGTAACATTATATTCTTTTTCTAAGGATTTAATATGATGAGTAATCGCTGGCTGAGTAAAGTTTAATTTTGTGGCTGTTTTTGTATAGCTTTTTTCTTCAATTAATGTTAAAAAAGTTAATAACCTTGTATCAATCATCTAATATATCCTCCTTATTCAAAAGTATAAAATATTCCATAAAAATTTTACGCATCGGATAACCTAAATAATTAAATGATGCGAATCCTGCATTAGTATTTGCTTCACAAAATAGCAAACCATTTTCAGAAAAAACATAATCAACACTTATAATATCGCCTTTTAAAACTTCCTTTATTTTAAGGGAATCACTAATTAATCTCTCATTTAAATCAAATTTATAGCTTAAGCCTCCTTGAGCTAGATTTGACATAAAGCCATTGGTATTAACTCTTTTTACAGCCCCAACTACCTCTTTACCAACTATATATACTCTAATATCCTTACCATAGGAGGTAGCTATGTATTTTTGTACAATATAATCATCTCTATTTACTTTTTCTATGATATTATAAAACTCATGCTCATTAGAAATAAGATAGATAAAATTTCCTTGAGAACCGTGTCTATATTTTAAAACAAAAGGCGAACCAAGAGCATAAACAATTTCATTATATTCTAAATCATCAAGTTTAATCGTTGGAATTTGCTCAACATTAGTTTGTGTAACTAATTTATGTGTTATAAGCTTATCTCTACATGATTTTATGGTAAATGAAGAATTAACTACTTTAACATTATTCTTTTCTAGAAAAATCGCTAATTCTAATTCATGACACCTCAAAAAAGCTATATTAGGAAAAACTTCAATTTTTTTATTTTTATAAAACAATTCATCATTAATTATATCAAAATATTGATAAAACATTAACTGTGCTTCAATATTATAATTTAGTGCTTCATTATACATCCTTTTAGCAGGATTATCTTCTTCTGTATCAAATGAAGAACTATAAATAATCCATAACATAATTTTACCTCTTAAAACAAATATTTAGGATCCTTATATGGAATCGAATTAATACTAACCATCAAGATAATTAATGGAATCATATAATAATACATACCATAAGTATTATCAATTAACCCATATAAATCAACACATAAATAACCAACAAACATTATTATCATATTTATCTTTGATAAAGATTTTAAATCATCATACTTAAAATATATTAAGGCAAATAATGCAATTGAACCTATTAATCCAAATGAAACAAGGGATTCTATAATGGTAGAATGATAAACAATATAAACTATATCCCAGCCAGATTCAGTTGGTTTGCTAAGTCCTTCATAAAATTCTGCAACCATACCGTTTCCAAATAACATCGTAAAAATATTTGTTGAATAAATATCAATTCCACGCTTCCATAAATCAACTCTACCAGTACTATTAAAACCATTAACAAATGTATTTTGAACAATCGAGATGATTTTATCAATACCAAGTACAAAGAAAACTGAAATAATACCTAACGCAAATAAACTTAAAAAAGAATATCGAACAAATTTCTTTTTCTTTGAAAATAATATCGCTACTAATGACAATAAGACAAATTCTAAACCACCAAATAGATAAGCTCCTCTACTTGTTGTAAAGATAATTCCTATAAGAATAATGGCTAATTTTCCTAATTCTATAGTGATTATTTTTATGTTCTTGGAATTAATTATTTTAAAAAAAATTGCAGGCATGATAAAGCATAGCATAATTCCAGCCTCATTAACTATTCCCCATCCAAGCATTAATACTATAGATGCTTCAATATCAGGATTTTGAAAATAAACAATACAAGTTTCAATAGAGATTAATATACCAAGATAGGTTAAAACCATCAAAACATCATTAAATATATTTTTATTAATATTAATTTTAAATACAAAATAAACAAAAAGATATAAAAGCCATGTAAGGTGAACTAAATAAAGTATTTCATTTCCTACTGGAATATTATGATTCCATAATAAAGCTATTAAGCCTAAAATAGTAATTATTAAATAACAGGCATGATACTTATCAAAATGAAACTTTTTTAATGAATAGCTAGTATTAAGTATACATAACAATACTAAAATACTACCTAAAACAATAAGAGAAATTGGGAATTCATTAATATTAAAGCCAGTAGAATAGCTAAAGATAATACCAAGTATCACTGGAATTAAATACTTAAAATCTTTACAAATTAAAAGTGCCAATATCCCAAAAATTATTATAATAGAAGAAAAAATTTCATATGAAAAAAGCCATCCAAATAATGCTAAAGCAAAAATAAAAATGGTATATATTTCAAATAAGGATTTAATTTTATTCAATTTATTTCTAATCAAATTAAAATCCATAATTATTTCTACCTCAAATCGTCCATAAATTCTTTAAAATATGATGGAATTTCAGAATCAAATTCCATCCATTTACCTGTCGAAGGATGATAAAAGCCAATCGTTTTTGCGTGCAAAAATTGACCCTGATTTCCAATAACCTTCCTTCTTCCATAAACTTGATCACCAACAAGAGGATGTCCAATATACTCCATGTGAACACGAATTTGATGAGTACGACCTGTTTCAAGCTTACATTCAATATATGTAAAATCCTTAAATCTTTTTAGTACTCTAAAATTAGTTACAGCTGCCTTACCATCCTTAACAACCGCCATTTTTTTTCTATCATCTTTTGATCTTGCAATCGGAGCTGTTATTCTACCTCTATTTTCATTTATTACTCCATATACTAAAGCATGATATAATCGATTACATTTATGTTCTTTTAACTGTTCAGTAAGAGATAATGATGCCTTATCATTTTTAGCAATCATTAGTAATCCTGTTGTATCTTTATCAATTCGATGAACAATTCCCGGTCTTATTACACCATTAATTTGAGATAAATCATCAAGTTCATATAAAAGACCATTTACTAATGTACCCTCATTATTTCCTGCCCCAGGATGAACAACCATTCCCTTAGGCTTGTTAACAACAGCTACATCTTCATCCTCATAAACTATCTCCAATCCTAAATCTTCTTTTTTAAGCTCTAGTTCCTTTGGTTCAATGTCCAAAACAACAATTTCATCATTTATTGATGCTTTAAGAGATGGTTTAAAAGGATTACCATTTAATAGAATTTTACCATTTTCTATCATCTTCAAAATATAGCTTCTACTAAAATTTGGAAATAATGATGCAATAACCTTATCTAATCTAATTCCTTCATACTCATTAGTTATTAGAATTTTTTCCATTTTTATTTTTTCTCCTATCAGCAAAGAATAATAAATCAATTGCAAATATAATCAAACCAACAACTAAAAATGAATCAGCAACATTAAAAACCGTTGTACCCAAATGAAAAAACTCACATATTGCATCAAAGGGCTTAAAAATTATCATATCAACTACACCAGGTCTATAATTATTTACTCCTGGTATTACAGAAACAAGGCGATCATAAAAATTTCCAACACAGCCTGCAAGTGCCATTGTAATGGCAAAACTGGATAATTTTGCATTCTTCCAATCATTTTTTGAGGCTATATATGCCAGTAAAATAGTAGCAATAGCGCTAATAATAACTAAAATTATTGTGTGATCTGAAAATAAACTGAAGGATGCTCCAGTATTATATTCCTTTGTAAAATATAAAAAATTAGGTATTGCCTGTTTTACCTCTGAAATACCATTACTAACATTGATATAATGTTCAGCTAGTAATTTTGAAAACTGATCTAAAAAGAATAAAAAAACAAATATAAGAATTGTTATAAACATTATAATACCTCCACAAAGAACAATACTAATAGAATTGTATAAACTACAAATCCAACAATAAATGAATCTGTAATAATAATAGTTTTTAAAGAATCTACTTTACCATTTGTTATTCCTTGTAAATAAAATAGCTCACAAAGGAACACTAGAATAATAAATAATGAAGCGATGGACATCACACATAGCTTTAATAGGTTATTATACATTAGGAGATTAATTGTAATAGCAAGAGGTCCTGAAATAATAAGTAAGCTTAATAAAAAAGCTGTTATAAATGACTTAATTTTATCTTTACTACTAATATTTAAACTATCAATTTGAGAAACAATCTCGTTATATGATTTCATATTAATTTAACTCCTTTAAGTAATTAATCGCGTCATAAAATGTTGAAATTTCTACTAATTTCATTTTATTACGATTAGGTAATGAATTATAAGCCTCTAATGCGGAGGAATAATTTGCTGAAACACAAAAGAATATATCTATAGAATCATCAAGTGCTGTAGGAATCTTTTCTCTAATTCCTCCAATTGCACCAACACTACCATTATGTGAAATAGTACCTGTTCCAGCAATTTTATAACCATGAGTTATATCTTCTTCAATTAAACGATTATAAATTGATAATGTTTGAAGTAAGCCACCTGAAGGACCACCCACATTTGTTTCATTAATCTTTAATGATGGAAATATTGTATCATAATTAATATCGTATATGTCATAACAGCCAAAGGAGTCTGTTCTTTCAAGTTCAATCGTATATTCTTGATTATTTCGTCTATATAATACTTTATCACCCTCAACTAAAGATCCAAGCATATTTCTAAACATTGCTTCATCTTCTGCTTCCACTTCATAATAAATATTATCTCTATATCCAGAAATTTTTATTATTTCATCTCCAATTCTAAATCGAGAGTCAACTGAGTAATAGGTAACCTTATAGCAACCTAATTTATAATCTATTTTAATATCAGTATTAATTTTTGAAGCTTCCTTATATGCCAAAACAATTGATTTAGAAACGCTAGATTCATACATTATTTTTGAAGATAGTAAATTTTCAGAGTATGATAAGTGAGACTCACTTTTTGAAATTTTATTCTTTTCAACAGTTGGATCAATATCAGCTAATATATTTTGAAAAATAGTAGATTTTTCTAAAGAAAGCACATATATGGTAGAAAAGCTACCCTTTTGTTCATAATCTGTATCTATTTCCACCACACTATCAAATATTACTGTATCACCTTTCAAAATTAAAGAATAATTTGTCCTTATTGTACAAATCAAAACAATCGGTAAGTTTATCACTATAGCTATTATAGCTATTAGCCAATATTTTTTTGCAATATATTTCATTATTTATCCTCTAAAGAAACATTAATTTCGTTTATCTTTCGATATGTAATACCTGCAGAATCTAGCATTTTCCTTGATGCAATATTTGATTCAGTACTACGATACTTATCACACATATATACAATCTGCTTTACTCCAGATTGAATAATCAGCTTGGCACATTCATTACATGGAAATAAAGTAACATAAATAGTTGCATTCTTTAAGCTGGTAGTTGAATTCAAAATTGCATTTGCTTCTGCATGAACAACATAAGGATATTTGGTATTTAATTTATCATCATCAGATTTTCCCCATGGATATTCATCATCATTACATCCTTTAGGAAAACCATTATATCCAATTCCAATTATTCTTTTATCCTGATTAACAACACAAGCACCGACTTGAGTTGATGGGTCTTTACTTCTTTTAGCTGATAAGATTGCAACACCCATGAAATATTCATCCCATGATATATAATTTTTTCTTTTTTCCATTTTTTCACCTCTATAAAAATATTTTATCATAAACACTATTAATTATAAAGAAATTTATAGTTTTATTTTATAACATCATTAAATTATATGATAAAAAAACCTCACATCGTGAGATTTTCAATATTTTATGGATTTAAACGATCTGGACCACGGAAAATAAACATTGCATCCTTTATACCTTGATCAAATAACAGCATTGTTATTCTATCTACACCAATACCAAATCCACCATGAGGAGGACAGCCATATTTAAAGAAATCCAAATAAAACTTAACATCATTATCTAAGCCCTTCTCTTGAGCCTGTGCTTTTAATATCTCATATCTATGTTCACGCTGTGCACCTGTAGTAATCTCACAGCCCTTCCATATTAAATCATATCCACATGGTATACCATCTTTATCTCTCATATGATAGAAAGCACGACAATCCTTTGAATACCCAGTAATAAATAAGAATTCATGACCAAACTTATCCATAGATAATTTAGCAACTAATCTTTCTCCTTCTGTTGTTAAATCACCTTTTTCATCTTCTGGAACAATATAACCATATCTTTCCTCCAATTCTTTATAGACATCATGTAAATCCATTACAGGAAAAGGTAATGTTGGAACGACAACATCTATACCATATACCTTTTTAATTTCCTCTCCATATTTTTCTTTCACACCTTTTAATGCATATGCTAGCATTTCCTCTTCCATATGCATAACATCATAATATGAATCAATATATGAAAATTCTAAATCAAATCCAGTAAATTCGGTTGCATGCTTACGTGATGCAAATTTTTCAGCTCTAAATACAGGACCTGACTCAAAAATACGTTCAAAACCAGCAGCCATTGCCATTTGCTTATAGAATTGAGGAGATTGAGCCAAATATGCATTTCTATCAAAGTAATCAACCTTAAAAACTCCAGCACCAGACTCTGATTCTGCACCTACTAATTTAGGTGTATGAATTTCAATGAAATCATTATCAATTAAAAATTCTCGACACTTTGCCACAAATAAAGATTGAGTTTTAAACATTAAAGTATTTTTATCAGTACGCAAATCAATCCATCGATAATCAATACGTAAATCTATATTAGTTTCCTCTCCCTTAGGCGCAACAATTGGAGATGGTGAAGCAATGCTATGAATTACAATTGTATCTGGATACATTTCCATATTATTTAATTTAACATATTCAGATTCAACAATTAATCCCTCTGCTTCAATTACAGTATCAATTGTAATTTCAGCTAAAATATCTTCTAATTCTGGATGCTTTGCCTTTTCAATTGTTAATTGTAATTTACCTGAAACATCCCTTAAAACAATAAAACACATAGATTTTTTATTTCTTATATTTTCTACAAAGCCTGCAACCTTATTAACTTGTCCAAGCTTAATGTCTTTAAGCATAACTCTTTTCATTTATATTACTCCTTTTCTTTACAATTTGAACATGCTGACGGTTTATTTATTTTATTTAACACATATGGATATACATCATAAATTGAAATTGTTTCCTGTAAATCATTTGCATTATCCTTTATATTAATCTTATATTCATTCAATTCATTATCTCCTAATATGCATGTAAACCTAGCATTATTATTGTCAGCCTTCTTAAATTGAGATTTTATTCCTGAACCCAAATAATCCATTTCACATGATAAACCACCAATACGACAAATATTCATTATTTTTAATGCCTCTTCTTGAGCTCTTTTGCCCAACGCAATGAAATATATATGAATCATTTCTGGTCCAACTAGCTTTTTACCAGCTAAATTAGTTGCCAATAAAAGTCTTTCTAACCCAAATGCCATACCAACACCTGGTGTTTTAGGACCATCTAAATCTTCAATCAGTTTATCATATCTACCACCGGCACCAATCACATTTTGGGCACCAAATTCCGGTATATTAGCCTCTAATTCAAATACTGTATGACAATAATAATCTAAACCTCTTACTAAATTATAATCAATTTCATATTTAATATCTAAATTGTCCAAAGCCTTTAGAATCTCTGAAAATCTATTTTTTGATGAATCATTTAAGTATTCATTAATTTTTGGTGCAGATTGAAAAAAATCTTGATTACGATCAATCTTACAATCTAAAATTCTTAATGGATTCTTGTCTAATCTATTTAAACAATCTTGACATAAACAATCTCTATATTTTGAAAAGTGATTTACTAATACTTCTCGATATGTTCTTCTTGATTCCTCATCACCCAAAGAATTAATTTTAACCTTAACATCCTTTAGACCTAAGGCTCTAATGAGTGATACCCCTAGGGCAATAACTTCAACATCAATTAAAGGATTATCACTTCCCAAGGCCTCAACTCCAAACTGGTTAAACTGACGATTTCTTCCTTTTTGAGGTCTTTCATATCTAAACATCTGCCCCATATAAAATAATTTATTAACAGGATTTTGAACATATAATTTATTTTCAATGTAGCTTCTTGCAACACCTGCAGTTCCCTCTGGTCTAAGAGTAATTCTTCGCTCTGAACGATCTAAGAAATCATATGTTTCTTTAGTAACCATATCTGAAGTATCTGCCTCATCACGATGAAATACGTTAAATGATTCGAATATAGGTGTTCTAATTTCCTTATAGTTATATAATTTACATATTTTTCTTATTGTATCCTCAAGCTTAACCCATTCCCTTACCTCATTCGGTAGGATATCGTATGTTCCTTTTGGCTTTGTTATCAAAATAATTACCTCCCTTGATACTCATATTTATACAATGAATAATATATTCCTAACTCATCTTTACCTTTATTATTAACTATTACTTGCCTTTCATAATGAAAACCACAGGCTAGAATTACATTTCTAGATCTAGTATTATCAGCTAAATGCCCACATATCAATTTATCTAAATCTAAAAAGCTAAAGCCAACATCTATTACTGCCTTAAGACACTTTTTCATTATGCCTAATCCCCAATAATTTCGATTCAAAACATACCCAATCTCACAAGCATTTTGACTAAAATCATAGGTATGATAATCAATGATTCCTATCATTTTATTATCAATGACTATAGCGTAACCAATAGGTAGACCATCTAATGGTCTTTTATAGAAAACCTCTTTAATAATCCATAGTGCCTCCATCGGATTATTATATGGTCCCCAATTTAAATACCTTACTACTTCATTATCCTTGCCTATTTCATAATAATCAAGATAATCCTCAGGTAAAACCTCTCTTAAGGTGATACTTCCAATTTTAAGCACTGGTAAAACTGTTTTCATAATCTCTCCTTAAAGAAAAAACGTCCTATGTATTACAACATATAAGGACGTATTAATCGTGGTGCCACCTTACTTCAGCATTAATGCTCTCATTACCGTTAACGCCTGGTACGTCTTTTTTTAAAAGCTCTCCAAAGTGTCAATACAGCTATTCCTTTAAGATGCTTTCACCAACCATCCTCGCTGTTTAAAGTCAATTAGCTATTCTCTTCTTCATCAATTATCGCATCTATTTTATCATTTCTTATTAATTAATTCAAGTAAGAATAACATCATCAATATATTTTATTATAAATAATTATCTTTATGATATCAAATCAGAATCATCTTCATTTTTATAATCTTCATCGCTTTTATCATACTTTAATGACTGTACTAAAGATTCGACTTCATCTAAATTCATTTTTGCATTTAATATCTCCATCAGTTTTATAGTAAATAATTCAGTATCATTACTATTAACGACCCTAGGTGTAAAATTAATAATATCTCTTGTAACCTCATCAAATGTAACTATTTTATTATCTAATATACACTCAATATTTAGTTTTTCAAATGTTTTTAACACCGTATAATATACATCGCGATTATTAAATACAATTCTATACGGAATACCTTGTTCATTAAAGATTTCATCAAAGATACTCCAAACATATTTCTTTAAATCAATAGGTTTAGATATAAAGCTTTTAGATAAACGAATTCTAGATTTAAGATAATCAAAAAATAATACATTACATTTAACATTTCCAATTGAAAATGGTAAATAGTCAAACTTACATTCACATTCATCATCGATAAAACTATGCTCTTTAAATTCATCATAAAATTGTTGATTTATTGGATTTTTTCTAGGTTTAGTCTCTAAATATGGTAAATCATCATACATAACAGAATATCTTCTATTTAATTCATCAACACAAGATAATACAGACTTTTGACTATTAAAGGCTTCAATAATATCATTAAACTCATTTTTAATTAAATCATCTAAGAAATATAAATTATCCAAAAATTTTTTTTCTTCCTTTTCATTTGCATATCTACAAATAAACCCTTTTTGAAACCGAAGAATAACTAAATTGTTTTTCTCCTTGATTCTTGTTTTCTTTTCCTTTAAATATTTAATATCTTCGTCTGTTAGATTTCTTTTATCAAATAAAAATGCTGATATGCAATCACATCTATCTGCGGTATTTGTTTCTTCTTCATCTAATGAAAAAAAATCATGCAAATAATTTAATCCATCACGATTAAAAAATAAATTAATACCATGAGATACACCATTATATAAATCCAAAAAAATCATAATTCTTTTCTTTGAAAAATTTTCATCTGTCATATAAAAGAAATCAGCCGAGGTAAAACGTTCCCAATAATTCTTTTCTATAAATTTAGTTAGTTTTTTTCTTATTTCAAGATAATCATTATCCATTTTCTTACCTCCTCTTATATACTATTACTCTTTTAATCCCATATGTTTTATCCTTTATAAGTATTAATTTTTCAGTCTCACTAGGATAACAAGTTTCAATTCCCATTTCAAAAACAATTATTCCATCATCCGACAAAACATTTTCTGACAATGATAAAATTTCATTGACATTATTCATTTTGTATGGAGGATCTAAAATAATCAAATCAAAACATATACTGCATTTTTCCATAAAATCAATATAATCTAAATTAGAAAAAAACACATCTTTAATTCCTAAAGAATTGCAATTTCTCTTACACACATTTAGGGCATCGCTATTTATGTCATTCAAATATAGCTTTTTCATACCTCTAGATATGGCTTCAATCCCCATTGCCCCGGAGCCAGCAAATAAATCTAGACATACACCACCATCAAAATAGGGACCAATCATATTATAAATGGCCATTCTAACCTTATCCTGAGTTTCTCTCGTAGTTTCAAGATTTGTCATTTCAATTATACGATGTCTATATCTTCCAGCAACTATTCTCATACTTACTCCTTAGATTAATTATTAATAATTTTATAAATCACATTCCTGTTATTAAATTTTAATTTTTTGTTTTCCTTAAAAAATCTAATTGCTACATTATTTACCTCTATATAGCTCTTTTTTTCTTTAATTATTATTTTACCAAAGTGTTCTCTGTGTACCTTAAGCTCATCATGCAAAAATACTACTAACTGATTAGGCTTAACATTATCCCTAGAACCTAAATTCAATTCAATAGTAAAATATCGATTTTTACTAGGAGTATAATCATTTTGACGATACTTTGAACTACCCTTTTTTGATAATACCTCTATCTCTGGATACTCCCTTTTATCACCAGCATCAATCATTTTCATTAAAGCTCTAAGTAATGGCATTGGATCAGAATTATTCCTTGCTAACTTGGCAAGCATTGTGTCATATTCAGTATCATCCTTATATTTATCAATTTTATCTAAAATTGACAAATATAATTTTTTTTGAAATGAATTATTTATTTCTTTAACCGTAGGTATTTGATGTTCAGCTATCTCATGCTTAGTATACTTTTCTAATTCAGCTATTCTTCCCTTGGTTTTAGCTGTAGAAATTGTAATTGCAGTTCCACTTTCCCCTGCTCGTGCTGTTCTACCAATTCGATGAACATATATTTCGTTTTCATTTGGAACATCATAATTAATTACGCAGTCAACACCTGAAACATCAATACCTCTTGCTGCAACATCTGTTGCAATTAATATATCTACATTAGAATTCCTAAAAGAGTTCATCACACGATCACGGATTGATTGCTTTAAATCACCATGTAATCCATCAACCCTAAAGCCCTGAGATTGTAAGAATAAAACAAGCTCATCTACCATTGCCTTAGTATTAGTAAAAATCATAACACATTTAAACTGATTATAATCTAAAAGTCTAACAACTAAATACTTTTTTGAATCCTTTTTACAATAATAAACCTGTTGATCAATTAAATCAACAGTTAATGACTTAGTTGGAATCCTGATAATTTTTGGATTATTCATATACTTATTTGAAATTTTAGTAATGAAATCAGGCAAGGTTGCTGAAAATAAAGCAGTTTGTCTATTATTAGGAATTGTTTTTAATATGGTTTCTAAATCCTCTTGAAAGCCCATTTTAAGCATCTCATCCGCTTCATCTAATACCAAGTTTTTGATATTAGAAAAATCAATATTTCCTTTATTCATCTGGTCTATAATTCTACCAGGTGTTCCTATAACAATTTGAGGTTTTTTCTTTAATTCTTTTAACTGAATATCATAAGATTGACCACCATAAATTGTACATACTCTAATATCTTTAATATACTTTGTTAATTTTTTTATTTCATTACTTACCTGAATAGATAGTTCACGTGTTGGACATAAAATTAATGCTTCTATATTTTTCGACTTATAATTCATTTTTTCGATTATAGGAATTGCATAGGCAAATGTTTTACCAGTACCTGTTTGAGCCTGTCCAATAACATCATTACCATCTAATAAAACAGGAATTGATAAAGCCTGTATAGGCGTTGGCTCATTAATGTTAGCACTATATAATGCATTTTTTATATTTTCATTTATATTATTAAAAATTTCCATATTCTCTCCAAATTCGACAAAAAAGTGGATTAAATAATCCACCTAGTTATTAATATCCTAGGAAGGTCGTGAAGAACGTACGCCTTCACAGTGGAAGCCTCTTTTTAGTATTAATTAGGGTTCTCAACAAAAAGAGCATCCGCACATAATTTCTCTCAGCTTCCTTAAAAATATTTTT
>JBJEFS010000061.1:0-3022 GCA_051874325.1 Anaeroplasma sp. | reverse complement strand
TTATAATGACCGAAGGATGAATATTCTATCCGTTTTATTTTTGACGCTTACTTTTTTTGTACCAAAATATAGGGGTATTTGGTAATTTAAAAGAACCATTTTGACACAAAATCCTGGGGTTTCGTGTGCAAAAATTGGAGTTCAAACGTACAGTTTTGTGGCTGTTTTTTAAATCCTTAAAACACTATTGACATGCAGACACGCCGCGTGTTATAATGTTGATAGAGTTGGAGGTATAACCATGAATTATATAGAAAAGAAATTGCTAGAAATGTCATCAGACTCAAGATTTGAAGACATTAAAACTGATCTTAAGTTGCTAAGATATCAATATAAGGATTATTGCGATAGCAAATCACCAGAGTTAGTTGATGAGATGTTGTCTTTACTATTGGATTCATTTGAAAAGGTACAAAAAGAAATCATTTCTGTAAATCCAATTAACGAAGATAAATTTAAAAATCCTATTAGTTTATCCTTTTATAAATATATGGTTGAGAATGGATTAAGTCCTAAAACTGCTAACGACTACGTTAAAAGAGTCAATCAAGTGTGCGAGATTGAAAAATTAGTTACAATCGATGTGCAACCTTTTATTGATGAATATACAATTGGTGATAAGAGAGAAGACAATAAGAGACTTCACAATGCACCATCATGTGCTTTAAAAAAATTCAATGAATTTAAGAAGATTCATTATTAATTAATTGTCGGAGGTAAAGAATGAATGATTTAGAATTTACTAAAAAAATGAATGATATTGTTACTAGCTTAGTTGGCAAGCAAGTGGTTAACAAAGGCTTAGGAACTGGAACAGTTGTAGAAGTAGGGAACTACGTAAAGGTTGATTTTAACGGTACTGTTAAGATATTAGCTAAGGATAAGTTTTTCGATTATAACAAACCTGAAGATCAATCTGTGCTTTCAGAAATAGATGAGGCTGTCAAAGAACACAATCTTTATGTTGAAGAACAACGCAAAGAAGCTGCAAATCGTGCTGCTGAATTAGCAGAACAGAGACGTAAAGAGGCAGAAGAACGTAAGAAAGTCGAAGAAACTTCAAGACGTAAACCAAAAGCAAAGAAGGCTTTTGATGAAAAATTTGGTGCTGATTATAACTTAGCATTATTAACTAAAACACCTGTATTTACGTATAAGGATGTTGAAGCAAAACATGATATTCAAATCTCTGGTTTTGGTAGAGGCATTAATCCTAAAGAAGATTGTGTAGTATTAATTTCAACTGTAGGTGGTAATAGTGATCACTTTACATATCATGATAAGTGGAACATGGATGGTCATTACGAATATTCAGGTGAAGGTTCAGTTGGAGACCAAACTCTATCAAAAGGTAATAAAGCTATTGTTGATGCTGCAGAAACAGGAAAACCAATCTACCTTTATGTAAAATTTGCTCCACAAGAATATTATCCACAAGGAATCATGAAACTTCTTGAGTATAAAACAATTCAAGCACCAGATAAAAATGGTGACTTGAGAAAAGAATATGTCTTTATTTTAGACAGAATGTAGGAGTTTATGAAAGATAATGCTGTATTATTTGCAATACATGAATTTGAAAGAACACTAGCGTATATTGATTCACACCCTCAATAATCCTATCTAAAAGGTAAAGTCAGAGCTGAATATAATAGAGTAAAAGAACTTGATAAAACAGGTAATTTATATGACTACTACAAGAAATTCAGAGATGAAGAAAATCCTCATAAAGATGAATTTGCTTTTCTAACCACTATTGGAATTAAGACAAATGAGGAAATGGCTGATTATATTGAAGCTAATTACTCTGGTGAAATTGATATTTTAGTTAGATAGGTGAGTTTATGGTAATTAATGAAGCAATTAATAATTTAAAAAATGCAATCACTAAGGTTTGGAATGATACTAAAGATAAGTTAAGACCTAATATTTCCAGAGGTCACTCAAGAGCAATATCGATTGATGTTGAAGACCTTATTGGGTTATTTGTATCAGATATTTTTGATGATGAATTAAATATTCTAATAGATTCATCAGTTCATATTGATATAACTCATCGTCCTGACATGCTAGTTGTTAAAGACGGTAAAGTGGTAGCTATGATCGAAGTGAAAACTCAAATGGGATGTTGCAGAAATGCAACTAAAGTAATCGATAATGAAATTATTAGAATGCATGAAGTGTTTTGTAAAGTCAAGAACCTAACATGTAAATTTTCCAAAGATACTACTCAAAATGTAACATATGACGAAAATGTTAAGTTATTCTTAATTGCATTAACATTTAAAAATGGTGCAAATCCAGAGCAACATAAAAAGAACGTTGAGTATGCCAAATCAAAAGGAGTAGGACATTACATTCTGTTTGATGGTTGGTACCATAGCTTAGTTGAAAAGAATATTGTTGAATTTGCTGAAGAGCTAATCAAATTGAAATAGGGATGTGAAATTATGAAGCATTACAAAGTAGTGTGTGCTCTAATTGAAAATGAACATGGTAAAGTATTTTGCTGTAAACGTGGTCCTGGAAGGGCTCTTGAAGGATTATGGGAGTTCCCTGGTGGCAAAGTTGAAGAAGGCGAGACTCACCAAGAATCATTGGTAAGAGAAATTAAAGAAGAGTTAAAATCTGATATCGAGGTTTTAAATTATTTGGGTGAGTCTTACTATGAATACTTAAACATGGAATCGTATAAGGATTTTGCTATTACTTTATATGGATATAGATGTAGACTTGTTTCTGGTGAACTTGAATTAACGGAGCACACTGAATCAAAGTGGGTTTTACCTAATTTAATTAATAAAGATGAATTTGCACCAGCAGATAGACCATTGATAGATTTCATTAGAAGACTGTGTTTATTGTGATAAAAAGTCTTTACATAAAATAAGGGTGCTAAAAAGGGTGCTAAAATTTTACACGATTTGAAGTAGGGTGCTAAATTGTATTAAAACATTTCTACTTTGACAAAAAGAAAGCAATGCTTTGATACAGTAGAAATGCTACATCAAGGCATTTTTAT
>JBJEFS010000060.1:0-3030 GCA_051874325.1 Anaeroplasma sp. | reverse complement strand
AAAAACGGTGCTAATGTCTAAAAAATATTAGGAACTATTCAAAAGTTATTGACAGTGTCAAATGTTTTTTTACATTTTATTACTTCTGTTAATTATTTACAATTATTTTACAAAAAATTCTATATTTATCTATTAAATAAGTGCTATAATCACTCATGGTGATAAAATGGAAATAGAATTTTATAATTTGATTAGCAAAATAATACATACACCTGAATATCAAACAATGAAGAATCATAAACACCATATAAATACAAATACCTACTCACATTCAATAAAAGTCGCTTATCTATGCTATAAGCATGGCAAGAAGCATAGAAACAAAAACTTATCCTCACTTGTTAGAGGAGCTTTACTTCATGATTATTATTTATATGATTGGCATGACAAAGATAAAAAACATAGATGGCATGGCTATAAGCATCCTAGAATCGCTTATAAAAATGCTTTAAGAGACTACCCTGATTTAAATAAAATAGAAAAGGATATTATCTTAAAGCATATGTTTCCATTAACAATAATTCCTCCCTTTACTAAAGAAGGTTGGATAGTCTGCTTTTTTGATAAGCTAGCTGCAATAAGTGATTATTTACATAAAAATAAATAATGTGAACTACTCAATATACTATTTATTCTTATGGTCTAAATAAGTCCTCAATTTTAACATTAAAATTTTGATTTGGTTCATCAGTTAATTTAATAAACCCAGGGAAAGATGTCATAAATACATCGCCCTTTAAAGTTAAACCAGCTTTGGCTCTTGCTTCATCAATTGACTTATAGCCAACAGCCGCATATAAAGGTATCATATTATTTTTTTTAGCTTGTTCAACAAATTGTAGTCTAAACTCATCCTGCATAGTAACATAATTAGGAAATACAGATGGAAAAACCACAATGGCATAGGTTATTCCATCTTTTTTACATACTATATTAGGAAAATCTCTCCTTGGATAATTTTGATTTGGTTTAAAGCCTTTTGGCAACAAACACTTTTCCATAACATGATTTATTGCCATTGAATGAAGATCCTCTATTTTTAACACATCCTCATCTTTGATATTTTCAGGACAACCATCTGCCCAAATACTTTCTGGAATATTTACATTACTATTCTGCATTTGAATCTACCTCTTTACTTTTTGTGAAAAATTTTACAATTTTCTTTGGAAAAAAGCTTATAGTTTCAGCCATCACTAAAGGAATTATCTTTATTGTTTCCTTATATGCGCCTTTTCTAATATCTTCCTTTGTTACTACTGAACCATCTGAATATAAATATCTTCTTGTTACACATCCGATTCTAATAGTAAGTAAAGCATTTGCTGCACCATCAATAACTGAATCAAGAACTTTACCAAGCATAGGAACTTCAGAAATCATATTCATTGTTGATTTAGGCATAACATCCTCTAAAGTGAGATTTTCAAGTCCTTCAGCAATAAGTGCTGTTGTAAAAACATTTATTGTTAGCTTTGATAAATTCTTCATTGAAGGTCTAAAACCACACTTTAAAACAAGTTCTTTAATCATTTTTAAATTTATTGCAAAAACTGTCATCATGTCAAATCTTGCTGATTGACAAATAGCTGTTGAAATCATTACTGTTTTTGCATTTTTAATAATGATTCCATTAAGCTGCTTTTTAATAGTATTTTCAAAAACAAAGCTAATATTAAATAATAATTCGTCGGGAGACTTATATGATGTTAATAAAACTAGTTGTTCATTAGGCAAATCATTATTATTAACTATTGTCTTAGCAACCTTCTTGTATATTGCAATTGCTTTACTACTTCTATCATCAGTTGAAGTAATTATTGATAAGGATGGACTCTTCACAATTAACACAATTGGTCTAATAATCACTAAAATGATTACTAACGCCACTAGTACATAGAATGCAACCTCTAGCCAAACCGAAATATTTCTAAGTTTTTCTCCTATATCCAATAGTGAGCTTAATAAGATTAATGCAAATATTATTAAGCATCCAACAGCTATTGTATACCATAAATATTTAGCTTTATCTTCCTTTTTCTTTTTTATTCTCATAAAACCTATATACTAAACGTTGAGTAAAACTTTTCCAGCTTATACGGAATATAATCACATTTAGTTTTTCTAACCTCCTCAATCCCAAAATCTTCACCTAAATTAATATATCTAACCATCGTTGATAACATTTTTGAATATGCTGATAAAAGGGCCTCATTTGCACCTTGTTCATTAATTGATATATTTACATGTAAATAGGTTGAATTACCAAAAATACTGCCAATACCTAGACCATATATTTTATCTTCCTCAATAAGCATTATCCCTATTAAATCAAATTCATATAAATGATCAATACATTTCTTAATCATATTTAACTTAGAAAAAAAAGTATTATCCTTTTCATCCTGTTTAATTGATAGATTCCAATCATTAATAAAGCCTAATAAGGTTGGAAAATCTTCTTTTTTTACTCTTTTTATTAATAAATTAGGATGATTATTTAAAAAAGCATCACAATTCTTCTTAAAATTCTTATTCTTAGTCTTTTTAGGAAAGCCAAAATCATCAATAATATAGACATAAGAGTCATAATCTCGGTTTTCATAGAGCTTTAATTTGCATTTTTCTAGCTTATTAACCATCGATTCATCAGCAGGTCCAACATAAAAATCAAAGCCATTTTCTAGTGCATCTTCCTTTATTATTTTTATTGCCTGTGATAAATCCCCATTACCAAGTGGAGGATAATAACAAATACCAACATTTGGCATATAGTATCTAATATAACAAAAATCATTTGAAAAAGCAATCTCTGGCTTATATAAATCGCTCCAAATAAAAATCCATATAGGATTATATCTACACAGCCAATAATTAGAGTTTCCAAAATATCTTATTAATCTTTTTGCATCTAAAAAACCATATTTATGGAAATTAAGCATTGTATCCTCTCCTTTTTTTTATTATAACAAAAAAAGATTCAAATTTAAATAAAATTTGAATCCCTAGTTTAAATTAATCAATTATCGG
>JBJEFS010000059.1:0-3031 GCA_051874325.1 Anaeroplasma sp. | reverse complement strand
ATCAATTTTGCCTAATAGCTTAGGATTTTGTGTTAGTATGGTTCATTCAACTATTAATTTCTGGATTTCAACCCCCTATATCAAGGCGTTAAAAAGGCTTGATAACTTAATTTCATTGTATCAAACCTATGCTTTAAATATGAAAAATATGAACCATATTAATCCAAATTCAAAACTAAATAAAAATTAATATTTATCTTCACCTAATTTCCATGTACCATCTTGAACAATTGAGTTCAACGTTAATGTATATTTATTACATTTAGAAACAATATATTTATTTTCTTCATCATTTGGATTATATTCAACTATTGCGATTTGTTTAAACATATTCTTATATTCCTCATTCAATGTTTGAAACATAGATGAAAGATAAATATCTTTTGCACTTATTGGACTATTATCATAGAAAAGATATCCGTATAATGGATCTACTACTTCCCAAGAGCCATTATAAAAAGTTTCAAGTAAAACATGACCATGATACGCTTTATCTGGATTAGCAACAAAAATAAATCTAGAAGTCATTCCTAGACAATCAAGAATAACAGCTGTAAGTCTTGCCATATCAAAACACCAATCTGTACCTCTATCTAATATTTCTTTTTCTGTTCCTCCAAAATACATTTCATCTAGTGGTGTATTATAATTTGTTGCAATTTGGGAAGTATATAAAATTAAAGATTTTATTGAATTCAAATCATTATCTTCTTTAAATCTTTGAGCAAACATATAAAGAATATTATTTTCCATTGGATATGATATTTGGTAACCACCATATAAAAAAGGCTCGGAAATAGAATCCAATCTAACCATTTCTTGCATCAGTTTGTGTTCAATAGAATTAATATCATGTAAATCATTTCTAAGCATACATCCATATTCTTTTCCAAAAACATCATAGCCTTTTGTTACTTTAGAGTTTTCTACCAATTCAATATTAATATTTAAAATATTCAAAATACTCATTACCATATCTATTGATGGGTTCATCGAATGATTTTCTATTCTTCCAATCGTTGATTGAGGAACATTACATCTTTTTGCAAGTTCAACTTGACTTAATCCTTTTTCTTTTCTTATGGTTTTAATTCTATTAATGAAATCTATTGTACTTTTATTCATAATATACTCTGTTTATATTAAAAAAATTTTTTCCCTTTCCGTGTTTCGAAACAGAAATTATTACCTCTGTATCTATCAATTTTGAAATAAGTTTTGAGGCTCCAGAAGGCGACATTTTCAAAACATCAATTATTTATATCAAAGTATCAAAAATCCTTAAGTTCTAGATATAACATTTCAATATTTTTTCTTATTGTTTTAGAAATTTTAGTCTTATCAATATCCACTTTTTTCTTGGCAATCTCTACTTTTCTATGTTCAATGTCCTCTTTATCATTCCATCTTATATGCAAAGATCTATTTTTTAGTTCATGATTTTCATTAAAAAGTAGATTTTTTAAGAACAATTCAATATATCTTGTAGTTTCATAAATATCTTTTTCCTTAGAGTAAGAATTAATCAATTCTTCTGCTTTTTCTAGTGAAATATCCCCATCAATATTACTAATTGCAACATACTTAAGATATTCCGATGTTTCTCATCCATCAACTTTTTATAAACCAATAGCGGTATACCATGAATACCCTAATTATTTTTTTGTTGTTTCTGATTCTAATATATATTCTTTAAAAGGATTTTTTACCATCGTGTACCACTTCCTTTTTATCACTTATATTATAGCATAATTGCTATAATATATACAAGAATATTGAACAGAAATAATAGATATTATTTTAATTAAAAAAAGCTTGATAAACAATTTTCATTGTATCAAACCTATGCTTTAAATATGGCAAAGATGAACCATTATATTTTTTTATTTGCACCTATTTCAAAGTGATATTTTACAATACCCAAATCGACTTTACTATAAAATCCAACACCTGCTTTTAAAGTTACATTTCCATTATTATATATAAACTTAAACTTTTGCTGATTCATTGCTGTTGGAGCTAATAATGCTAATTCAATACCATTTTTAAACCAATCTGGTGTATCGCTTGAAGTGTTACTAACCTGCTCAATAGTTTTAATTTTGTGTGAAACTCCTTGTGTTTTTCCATATCCTAATGAAATCACAACCGTTAATTTTTCACCTTTATCCATTACAAATGCAGATGGTACTTTCTTATATGTCATAGCCACCCAACAAGTATTTAAGCCTAATTGTTGGGCTTTTAAAACTAGTCTTTCTCCGTAATAGCCACATAATTCATCTAGATTTTTATCTTTTTTTCCAATCAAAACAATATAGTTTTGAACTCCACTAAATTTACCATAATGAGCCATAAAACTGTCAAATGCTTTAGATTCATTTATAACTAATTGTATATGTAATCCACTCTCTTTATTACATTCTACTATTTCATTTTTTAATTCATTTAAGATATCATTCTCAATTGGTTTATCAAGATATTGACGAACACTGTGTCTTTGTTTAATCGCATCAATTATATTCATATTAATATTCTTCTCCTTTTCTATCTGGCAAACTTTCCATCAATTCTTTTGCATGATTAAGCATATTTAACAATTTATTCATTGCTTCTTGATCAGCATCAAAATAATAATAATTCTTTGTCCCCTCTCGTCTCATCTTTACTAATCCTACATCTTTTAAAATACTTAAATGATGAGATACTGCTGGTCTTGATAGATGTGTTTTTTCTGTTATTGCACCAACTCTAACACCATTGCACTCACCCATTTGCATCATTGTTATAATTAAATGCTGTCGGTTTGCATCTCCTAATGCTAATAAGATCTTTTCACAATCTTTAAATTCTTCTGCTAATTCTTTTGTATCAATCATCATAAACTCCTTTGTTCATTCATTTAATCCATTATACTATATAAAGTTAATAATAGTTTAATGAGAAAGAAAATCGAGACGAACAAAATAAAGAAAAATCATCTATGTCTTTCAATTGTTATAAAATTTTAACCTATTGCCATTTAAAAAAA
>JBJEFS010000058.1:0-13730 GCA_051874325.1 Anaeroplasma sp. | reverse complement strand
GTTGGTGCCTCATGGGTTTACTAATAAAATAATTTAAATAGTAGAATAGTCTAGCACTGGCTATAAAGCTAGTGTTTTTATTTATAGTTTATTTGTAAAAAATGACAACTATAATGGTTGACAATAAAATGATTTAATTCTATAATATTAATTAAGAGATGGGAAGGAATGAAATAAATGATTAGTAAGTTTGGAATTATTGTTAGGAAAATAAGGTCTAAAGAGAATGATTCTTTGCGTAAAATGGCTTTTAAATTAGGTGTTTCGGCAACATTTCTTTCAGCAATGGAGGTAGGTAGAAAAATGATACCTTTGGAATATGTTGAACGAATATCTTCAATTTATGATTTGTCTAAGGAGGAAAAGGAAAAACTCGAAGATAGCATTAATGAAACAAATGAAAGAGTATTAATTGAATTAAATATGATGAATGAAGCTCAGAGGGATGTATCTTTAATATTTGCAAGGAAAATTAAAACAGCAGATGAAGAACTGCTTGAAAAATTGAAAAAGGCTTTAATCGATGATAAAGACTAATTCTCTTTCAGTTTTTGAAATAGAAACTATAGCTTCTAATTTTAGAAGAGAATATAGAATACCAGAAGATGAATATTTTCCAATATTAGAAATTTTGGATGATATGTTTATGAATGGTTTATTGTCTATCCAATTTTTAGAGGATAATGATGCGTTTTTTGAAAAAGATACCCCTGCCAAATATTGTATTAATGATAATTTTATATATATTAAAATATCAGTATTAGAGGAATATGAAATGGGGAATTATAGAGCTAGTTTTACTCTTGCACACGAATTATTTCATTATATTCAATATCGTGTTTTGAAGTTCTCTTTTGATGAAGCAATTAATGTAAAATCTTATGAAGACCCAGAATGGCAAGCCAATGAGTTTGCTGCTCAACTATTAATACCAAGCAAATATGTTGATTTGAATGAAATTGAATTGTGTGAAAGATTTCATGTAAGCCAACAATGTGTATTAGTTAGAAAACTTTATTCACAAAGAAGAAAATCACAAAAAAAATAAGCCCTACAGCTGGGCTTCAAAGTTTCGCAAATGCTTTATTTGCACTCGGTTTGTTAAATACATTTGCATTATAACGCCAAAATAAATATTTGTCAATAGGAGGATATAAAAAATGAGTAAGATTAGCTTAGGTCTAGACATAGGAACAAACTCTGTTGGATGGGCTGTTGTTGATGAGAATAATCAAATTGTTAAAAAGAATGGTTATTCTTTATGGGGAGTAAGAATGTTTGAAGAGGCAAAGGATGCTTCTGAAAGAAGAAGTTTTAGATCATCAAGGAGAAGATTAAAACGAAGAAAACAAAGGATAAATTTATTAAGAGAGATTTTTATGCCTGAGATGAATCAAGTTGATCCGACTTTTTTTGAACGTATGGATGATTCTTTTTATAAGATAGAACATAAGAAGCATGCTAATATTTATAATCTTTTCAATGATAAATATACTGATAAAGATTTTTTTAATCAATTTCCAACAATTTATCATTTAAGAAATTATTTACTTAAGTCAGAAAAAAAGGAAGATATTAGATTTATTTATTTGGCTCTTCATAATATGATAAAGTATCGTGGTAATTTTTTATCAAAAGGGGATTCTTTCGATAAAAGTAATAATGAACAGATAAAGGATGTTTTAATTAATTTAAATAATTTATTAGTTGAAATGTCTTATATGTTTGAAGATTATTCCGATTATTTTACTCAATTAGAAATAAGTGACAATCTTTTAATTGAATTTGGTAAAATTATGATTTCTAAAATAGGTAAAACAAATAAAAAGCTTCAATTAAAAAAAATCTTTTCTGTTCCAAGTAAATCATTTGTTGTTGAATGTTTAATACCTTTATTGGTTGGTTCAACTTGTAATTTTAGTAAGCTTACACCTGTAAAGGATATGAAATATGATAAATGTGATATTACGTTAGAATGTGAGGATATTGATGCATTAATTAGTGAGAAAAGAGATTTAATTCCTGAATTCGACCAAATATTTAATTTTGTACCATCCATTAAGTTAATTATAGATTATTATTATTTAGTAGAATTATTAGGTGATAATGATTACTTATGTAATGCTATGATAAAAAAATATGAAGAGCATCAATCAGATTTAAAAAGATTGAAACTATTAATAAAGGAATATTTGCCAAGTAAATATAACGAATGCTTTAGAATATACAATGATAAAGTTTGTAATTATTGTAGATATATTGGAATGACAAGCGTATCATCCAAACATCCAACAAGGTTTTCACATTGTAAGCGCGAAGACTTTTATAAGTATTTACTATCATTATTCAATAGTATTACTGATAAAAAAGCTACTGATGAAATAAATTATTTTAAGATGAAGATTGATAATAATGATTTATTGTTAAGACAAAATTCTGATCAAAATGGATCTATTCCAATGCAATTAAATCTAATAGAAATAAAAACTATACTTAACAATCAAGCTAAGTATTATCCATTTATTATGGCTGAAAATAATGGGATTACAAATTATGATAAAATAATTTCCATTTTTAAATTTGTTATACCATATTATGTTGGTCCATTAACAACAGTAGAAAAAAGTGATAAAGCATGGATGGTTCGTAAATCAGAGGGGAAAATTTATCCTTGGAACTATGATCAAATAATAGATCTTGATAAAACAGAAATTGAGTTTGTTCAAAGGATGCAAAGAAAATGTACTTATTTAAAAGGAACTACTGATTATTGTCTTCCAAAAAATTCAATTGTATTTTCTAAATATAATTGTTTATCATATTTAAATAAATTAAATATAAATGGTTCATTAATTAATTATGATGTAAAAATGTCATTATTTAATGATGTATTTTTAAAAATTAAAAAACCTACTAAAAAAAATATTTTAGAGTATTTGAAATCTAATTATGGTAATAATTTAATTTCAACAACAAAGATGAAAGATTTACCTGAAGTTAATTGTGATATGTCTTCATATATTATTTTTAAAGAAATTTTTGGTGATGTTGAAAATAATCTGGAAATAATTGAACAAATAATAAAAGATATTGTTATTTTTAGTGATAAAAACAGATTGGAAAAAAGATTAATAGAGGTATATCAATTAGATAAATTTATTGCAAAAAAAATAAAGGATTTAAATTATAAGGATTTTTCAAATCTATCATATAAACTTATAAATGGTCTAGATATTTATAACCCGAATACTGGAGAAATATATGGTACCTTATTAGACGTTATGGAAAAAACGAATCTGAATTTACAAGAAGTGTTATTCCATCCTGATTATAGATATTCAGATATTATTGATAACTATAATACTAAATTTGTAGTAGAAGGTTTATCACTAGAAGAATTTTTAAATGAAAATGTAGCTATTTCCCCAACTTATCATAGATCATTAGTTCAATCATTTAAGATTATTGAAGAGATAGAACGTATCTTAAATTGCAAAATTGATAAATATTATATTGAATGTACTAGAACAAATAAAAAAGAGAAAAATAAATATTCTACATCTAGATATGATAATTTAAAGGAACTTTATAGAAAGTGTAAAAATCTTTCGTTTGATGTTGATTTTATAGAATTAGAGAAGGAATTGGATTTAAATAAAAATAATTTACGTTCTGATATGATTTATTTATATTTTACACAATTAGGACGTTGTATGTATTCATTAGAAAAAATTGACTTTGGTACTTTATTACAAAATAATAATATGTATGACATTGATCATATTTTTCCTCAATCATTAGTTAAGGATGATTCTATGAACAATAAGGTATTAGTATTGAAGAAATATAACAATAAGAAGCAAGATAATATGCTTTTTGAATTAGAGGGATTTTTACATCCTCAAGCGTACAGATTTTATGATTTATTAGTTTCTAAAGATTTGATTTCTAAAGAAAAATATTCTAGATTAATAAAAAAGGAATTAAATCCAGCTGAATTAGAAGCATTTGTTAATAGACAAATAGTAGCAACTAATCAGGCAGTTAAAGGATTAATAACCACTTTAAAATTGTTTAAAGATGTAAAATCAACAGATATTATTTATTCTAAAGCGGAAATAGTTTCTGATGTTCGACATTATTTTGGTTGGACAAAATCAAGACTTGCAAATAATTTTCATCATGCTCATGATGCTTATTTAAATGTGGTAATTGGTAGAGCTATTAATAAGTATTATACGTATAACCATTTTAATGGATTTATAGATTATTATAGAATGAAAACTGAAAATAAGACGATTAATCCAATAACAATTCTTGAAAAGGATCGTTATATAAATAATAAACCAATTTGGGAAAAAGAAAAAATGATTAAACTAATAAATCATAATTTATATGAAAGATTTGATATTAAAGAGACAACTCGTACATATAATTCTAATGAATTATTGTATAAATGTAAAATTAAACCTGCTGGTAATGGTACTGTACCAGTCTCCTTAACTGATTTTAGGGCAGATATTTCATTGTATGGAGCATTTGATTCATATAAATATTGTAAGTATGTTATTATAAAAAACATAAACTCAAAAGGTAAAGTAGAGTATATTTTAGAGGCTATTCCAAAGGCATTTGAAAATAATGTTGATGCATATTTAAAAAATATTAAATATAATGATTATGAAATTCTTAATTATGATTTAAGGTCTAATATTGTTGTACGTGATAATGAATTGAAGTATTGTATTGCTAGTAGAACAAATGATTCATATAACATTAAAAATTTAGCGGATAGATATTTTTCAAAAAATGAGATAATTATTATTCATAAACTAGAAAAGTACTATAATAATAGGAGTTTAGGTTATTCAATGCCTATAAAAGATGATATTATATTTATCTCTCCAGCTACTAAAAAAAGCAATGGTATGGAAATAAATAAGAATGAAACTAAATTGCTTTTAAACTCAATAATTGAAAAAATGTCTAAAAAAGTATATTCATATAGTAATATTACCAATATTTATAAAAAAATGACAGAATGGCAAGGAGATTTAGATATTGAAAGATATGTTTTTGTATGCTATGAATTATTGAAGCTTCTTCAAACCAATACTAGGCAAACTGCAAATTTGAAGGATATAGGATTAAGTTCATTTTCTGGCACTTTAAAAATTAATAAAAAACTAAAGTCAGGAATGAAATTTATTTCAGA
The DNA here is from genome assembly GCA_051874325.1 of Anaeroplasma sp. Taxonomy (GTDB): domain Bacteria; phylum Bacillota_I; class Bacilli_A; order Acholeplasmatales; family Anaeroplasmataceae; genus Anaeroplasma. Next base: position 8,515 of record JBJEFS010000058.1, on the reverse strand, counting down.
ATCTATTACAGGATATTACAATAAAGTTTTATTTGAGGTGCCGAGCGAATAATGTCTTTTAGAACTGTAATTGTAAGTAGCAGGTGTAAGCTTGAATATTCTCTTAATTATTTAGTCTATAAAAATTCAGAATGTGAGAAAATGATTTTATTAGATGAAATAAAGACGCTTGTAATTGATTCATTACAGGTGTCTATAACATCTAGCTTATTATTTGAGTTAATGAGAAAAAAAATAAAGGTTATTTTTATTAATGACAAGCATAATCCTGAAGGAGAACTTGTTCCTTATCAAAACAATTTTTATTCATACAGGAAAATAAAAGCACAAATGAATATTTTACAAGAATATAAAACTAAATTATGGAACAATATTGTTAAAATGAAGATTATATATCAAGCTAAAAATTTAAGCTATAAAGGGAAAAATGATAGTTATCAAATGCTTGTTGACTATTCTTTGAATATAATAGATGATGATAGGACAAATAGAGAAGGACATGCTGCGAAAGTTTATTTTAATTCACTGTTTGGTAAGGATTTTTCAAGAGATAATAAATGTGATATAAATAAATATTTAAATTATGGTTATTCAATAATTCTTTCTGCATTTAATCGTGAAATAAAAATACTAGGTTTTTTAACAGAATTGGGAGTACATCATATAGGAGAATCAAATTCATTTAATCTTTCTTGTGATTTGATGGAGCCAATAAGACCTTTAGTTGATTCTTTAGTTATCAAGAATGAAATTAGTGATGAAAATTTTAAATTAAAATTTATTGAATTATTATCAAAAAAAGTTAATTATTTAGGAAAAGAAATCTTTCTGGATAATGCTATAAAATTATATGTAGAGGACCTAATGGGATACTTGATGACTGGCGATGAGAGAAAGATAAATTTTATAGATTATGAGTTATAGATATATGAGATTATTATTGTTTTTTGATCTTCCTAGCGTTTCTAAAGAAGAAAAAAGAACTTATTCTAAGTTTGTAAAGCAAATTAAATGTAATGGATTTTATATGCTTCAGGAATCTGTTTATGCTAAAATGGCTTTAAACAAACAAGTATTAGAATCTACTATAGAGAAGGTTAATAAATTTCTACCTCCAAATGGTTATGTTATTGTTTTGCCAATTACTGAAAAGCAATTTAATAATATGACTATTATGCTTGGAGAAAATAAATCAAATGTTGTTTCAAGTAATGAAAGGATAATAATTCTATGACAAAAATATTTATTGAATCTATCGGTAAAGTTGTGGAAATCGACAATGGTCTTTATCAAATAGTTATTAAGAATCCAAAGATTTATAGAAACATTGCATTAAATATTGATAGCGAAATAATTTTAAGCATTGACAATAAAGTGTTTGATTTACAAAAAGAAACCATTGTGATTTATGATCCATTATGTATAGATATAAATGATATTAAAATAATTAAACCCTTATATAAAATGTTAGAGAAAAAAATTCATGAAAATTGTACTGATGATTTATTTAAAATGGAAAAAATATTGTTTAATCTTTTAGATAAATTAATGATTTCATCAGATATACAACTTGAATATGATTCTCAAATTGATATTTTTAAATTATTATCGTGTGTAGGAATTAAATATAAGTATTCTAATGATTATTACTTAAACCTTTTACATTTTTTAAAAATAAATGTTGAATTATTTTTTAATAAAATATTTATATTTTTTGGTTTATCTAGTGTATTAGATAAAGAAGAATTAATTTCGCTAAATAATGAATTAATAAAATTAAACGCTAGTGTCATAAATTTTAGTTTCTCTTCAGTTTCTTATAATAATACTAAATTGATTTTAGATGAAGATTGGTGTATATTATAGATGTATTTAACATATTTATTTGGATTAGCTAGCAGGCCTCAATAACTGGTTTGAGGTTTGCTAGGTATGTTAAATATGATAGGTAGAATACTGCCATCAAATACAACCCAACATTTATTATGTTTGCTAGGTATGTTAAATATGATAGGTAGAATACCAAAGGCCGTAGATATTCCAGTGCCTACTTGGTTTGCTAGGTATGTTAAATATGATAGGTAGAATACAATATGTGGAAGAATATCAATATTAATTCTGTTTGCTAGGTATGTTAAATATGATAGGTAGAATACGAAGTTAAAAGAAAGCTATGAAAAGGCTAAGGTTTGCTAGGTATGTTAAATATGATAGGTAGAATACAATTGTTTTTCCTAGACTCTGAACTTGATAGTTTGCTAGGTATGTTAAATATGATAGGTAGAATACAATGATAGCAACTTTATTGATAACACCGTGTGTTTGCTAGGTATGTTAAATATGATAGGTAGAATACCATGATATTAAAGGTAATACTTCTGTTTGGGTTTGCTAGGTATGTTAAATATGATAGGTAGAATACGAAAAACAAGCTAAAAAATATAAAAAAATGAGTTTGCTAGGTATGTTAAATATGATAGGTAGAATACTATTCTACATCAATACCAATTGAAATTTTGGTTTGCTAGGTATGTTAAATATGATAGGTAGAATACTAATACAAAATGGTCGTTAGTACAATTTTGTTTGCTAGGTATGTTAAATATGATAGGTAGAATACCTAACACAATAATTTTTATTAATATCATCCTTGTTTGCTAGGTATGTTAAATATGATAGGTAGAATACTTATCTAAAGAAAATGAATCATTGAGTAAGGTTTGCTAGGTATGTTAAATATGATAGGTAGAATACTATCAATAGATTTAGCATTTATTTTTTTATGTTTGCTAGGTATGTTAAATATGATAGGTAGAATACAACAAATATATAATACATCGGATTCGAAGTATGTTTGCTAGGTATGTTAAATATGATAGGTAGAATACTGCTAAGGAAGGTACTCAAGCCCATGAGTATGCGTTTGCTAGGTATGTTAAATATGATAGGTAGAATACTTATTTATTTTCATTCGCGTACTAGTGCCACGTTTGCTAGGTATGTTAAATATGATAGGTAGAATACAGCTTGTTGATGGTTTTGAGTATGACTATGAGTTTGCTAGGTATGTTAAATATGATAGGTAGAATACTATCAATAGATTTAGCATTTATTTTTTTATGTTTGCTAGGTATGTTAAATATGATAGGTAGAATACAACAAATATATAATACATCGGATTCGAAGTATGTTTGCTAGGTATGTTAAATATGATAGGTAGAATACTGCTAAGGAAGGTACTCAAGCCCATGAGTATGCGTTTGCTAGGTATGTTAAATATGATAGGTAGAATACTTATTTATTTTCATTCGCGTACTAGTGCCACGTTTGCTAGGTATGTTAAATATGATAGGTAGAATACTTATGATGATTTATATCATTATGCGGAGATCGTTTGCTAGGTATGTTAAATATGATAGGTAGAATACTATTTCAGTCTCACTATAATAGAAGTGCAATGTTTGCTAGGTATGTTAAATATGATAGGTAGAATACACTTATGCAAATTATCCTAAATTGCCTGTATAGTTTGCTAGGTATGTTAAATATGATAGGTAGAATACGTGAATTTTATGATTTTATAAAACAACAATGTTTGCTAGGTATGTTAAATATGATAGGTAGAATACATGAAACCTCGGCATATATTTTATAATAATGTTTGCTAGGTATGTTAAATATGATAGGTAGAATACTGGAACATATACGTTTAATATGTTTGGATATGTTTGCTAGGTATGTTAAATATGATAGGTAGAATACAGAAATAATGTTTCATTATTATACCAGCTTTGTTTGCTAGGTATGTTAAATATGATAGGTAGAATACCCATTTGACTTTGTAGGTTTGCAAGGCTTAGTTTGCTAGGTATGTTAAATATGATATATAGATTATGCTTGTAATTTATAGTTTATTTGCTATTTTTATAAATAATGATTTTGATAAGCCATTGCTATCATTATACACATTTCCATTTATATCACCAGACCATACACCAATTAGATATTTATCTGAATAGGAAATTATATATGAATCATAACTAGTAGATCCTGTTTTACCTCTATAACTTGTTGGAAGATATTTAGATAAGGAACCGCAAGTTGAGTTTTTAATTGTAGAATCAAAAGGTAATGATAGTAAATCATCTATTTTTTTACATATTGTTTTATTATTTAATTCCTTTGTTTTTGGTAAATAATTGTAAAACTTATTATTATAGTTTATTTGCTTTATGAATAATGTATCTATATAATTCCCTTCGGTAAAAAACTGAGTATAGATGTTACATAGCTTTTGAAGTGAAATACCAACACTTCCCAAAGCTAATGATGGTATAGGTTTAGCCTTTATACCATATTTTTTTAAATGCCTTGCTAATGTGTTCATACCTAAGGTTAAATGCATTTTCATAGCGTATATATTATCTGATACAGCTATTGCAGTTTTCATATTTATATTTCCATAATAATTACCAGAATTATTTTTTACTAAAATACTATCTTTGTTATAAATAAATGTGTATGGAGAACTTACAAATGTTTTATTTTCAAAACCACATTTTATTGCTTCATAATAGAGTATAGGTTTTATGGTTGACCCTATATCTCTTGAACCATTTATTGCTATATTGAAGGAATTATCATAATAATTTCTACCACCTACACAATTAACTATATAGCCATGTTCATCATATACTATATATGAATAATCATTGGTAGTTGCTTCATTAATAGTTTCTAATTCTTTTTTATAATTTGTTTTAATTAATATAGTTTCATTAAATTTAGCATTAATACCTTTTTGATTAAACTCATTTATTACTTGATCTAAATAATATAATCTAGATGATGGTATATATTCTTTATTTATTCTTAAATTTATATTTTGTAATAGTGCTATATATTGTGAATTTTCAATTATATTTTCTTTATATAATTTTTTAACTATTTTATTTTTCTTTTGATTCCATTTTTCTATTGAATTAGAATAAATACTAGGACTATTCCATAATGCAATTAATGATACCATCTCTAAATCAGTTAAATCAGTTAATTCTTTATTAAAATAATATTTTGATGCGTTAGAAAGACCATAAACATTATTGCCAAAGTAGATAGAAGATAAGTATTCTTCTAAAATCTCTTTTTTTGATAGTTTATTTTCAATTTTGATTGCTAATATAATTTCTTTTATTTTTCTTGAAATTGTTTTTTTATTGCTTAAATAGGTGTTTTTAATATATTGCTGAGTAATTGTAGATCCTCCAATAGTATCATCGTTAGTTAAATTATAGTATATAGACGCAAATATTCTTTTTATATCAAATCCATGATGATTATAGAAATTACTATCTTCTATTGTTAATATATAGTCTACATATTCTGGTTTTAAATCATCTAGGGAAATACTATTAGAATAATGCTGATTATTAACATAAGATATTTCATTATTATCTGAATCTTCAATGATTATTTTTGCATTTACAGCTGGATTAATATTTATTATTATTAAAAAAAATGATATAATTGTAAAACATAGAAAAAATAATATAAATTTCTTCATAAACTAACACCATTTTTAGTATTAGTTTATCTCTTTGAAAATATTATTGGGGTGGTTAAAAATGATTAATTTTTTAAGAAAAATATTTGTTAAAAATTATCAAGATGTAAAAAATCAAAAGGTAAGAGAAGGACATGGTAAATTAGCTGCAATCGTTGGAATTATTTCTAATCTGTTTTTATTTGCTTTTAAGATTTTAGCAGGTATTATTTCAGGCAGTATTGCTATTATAGCAGATAGTATAAATAATCTATCTGATATGGGTTCTAGTGTTGTTACACTAGTAGGCTTTAAATTAGCTAATATGCCAGCAGATGAGGAGCATCCATATGGTCATGAAAGAATGGAATATATTGCTGGACTTATAATATCTATTATAATAATATTTACAGGTGGTAGTTTATTTATTACTTCAATTAATAAAATAATTAATTATCAACCGGAAGAAATAAATTATATTTCAGCATATATAAGTATGGGAATATTAGCTGTTTCCATATTAATTAAATTATGGCAATCTTTATTTAATAGAAGAATTGGTAAAATAATAGATTCTATTGCTTTAGAAGCAACTGCTGATGATAGTAGAAATGATTGTATAACAACTGGTGTAATCCTGTTAGGAACAATCGTTATGGTTATTTGTCAATTAAATAATGTAGTTATTCCTTTTTCTGTTGATGGAATTCTAGGTATATTAGTATCTTTATTTATAATGTATTCTGGATTTATGTTAATAAAAGAAACAATGAATCCATTAATCGGCAATAGTGTTTCTAAGGAATATGTTAGTGAAATACTTTCTTATATTAAAGAGTATCCTATTGTATTAGGATATCATGATGTTGTTTGTCATATGTATGGTCCAACAAAATGCTTTATGACTCTTCATATTGAGGTTGATTCTAAAGGAGATATAATTACAATACATGATTCAGTTGATCAAATAGAAAAGTCAGTAAGAGAAAAATTTGGTGTCGAGCTTACTATTCATATGGATCCTACTGAGATTGGAAATCCTGAGGTTGATGAACTAAAGGATAGAATTGGAAAGCTATTATCAGATTTAGATTCAAATTTGCATTTTCATGACTTAAGACTTGTGAAGAAATTAACATTAAGTACAATTCTATTTGATGTTGTTGTGCCATATAAATTTAAAATGAGCAATGCTGAGCTTATTAATTATATAGAAGAGAATATAAATAGTGGTGAAACAAAATATGCTTTTATAATTGATATAGATCACAATTTTATTCAAAATTAATTTTCTTCTTGATTAATGCGGTTTATCGTGGTATAATTACAAAGCATTTGAATGAAATGCCCTTGCCTAGATTAACTATTCTAGGCCAAAAGTCCATAAGGAGGTTAAAAATATGAAAAAATATGAAGTAATGTATATTCTTCGTTCTAGTCTTGATACTGAATCTATTAAGGCTGAGGTTGAAGCAGCAAAAGCAATTTTCACTTCAAATAATTCAACTGTTTTAGAATGTAAGGAGTGGGGCTTTAGAGACTTAGCTTACGAAATCGAACATAATAAGAAGGGTTATTATGTATGGATGTTAGTTGATGCTACTGTTGAAGCTGTTAATGAATTTAATCGTATTGCTGGTTATAGCGAAAAGATTATTCGTCATATTGTAGTTGTTGACGGCGAATAGTTGGAGGAGTGTAAATGAACAAGGTATGTTTAACTGGAAGAATAACTAAAGATCCAGAAGTTCGTTATACATCTAATGGTTTGTCTAATTTATTATTTACAGTTGCTGTTGATCGTCCTGTAAGGGATGCTAACGGTAATCGTCAAGCAGATTTTATAAGTTGTGTTGCATGGGGTCAACAATGTGATTTTATTTCTCGTTATGTTAAGAAGGGAAATATGCTTGCAATTGTTGGTAGAATTCAAACAAGAAATTACCAAGGTACTGATAATTTGATGCATTATGTTACTGAAGTAGTTGTTGAAACTGTCGAGAATTTGACTCCAAGAGATCCTAATCAACAAGTAGGTAACAATAATATGCAGCAACCGGTTTATCCTAATCAAAATAATAATTTTCAAGCCAATAATCCATATGGAGGATATAATAATCCAACTTATGGTCAATCAAAACCTCAACCATCTTTTAATCAACCTCAACAGATTAATCAAACTGAAGCTCCAAAAAGCTTTGATGTTGATATAGATGATTCAGATTTACCATTTTAATTATTAAAGGAGGAAGAATACAATGCAACAAAATCGTAGAAATGATCGTGATGGACAACGTCGTGGTCGTAAAAAAGTTTGTTATTTTACACAAAATCATATCGAGCATATTGATTTTAAAGATGTAGATTTATTAAGAAAATTTGTTACTGATAGAGGAAAAATCTTACCTCGTCGTGCAACTGGTACATCAGCTAAATATCAAAGAAAATTAGCTATTGCTATTAAGCGTGCTCGTCATATGGCATTATTACCATTTGTAAAGGAATAATTAAGAATATTGTAAGATTACAAGTTCACTTTGAACAAAAATTACAAAATGAATTTGAAAATTACAGTCGCTATGTAAGGCAAACAGAAAATTAAAAATATATCATATGAGATCACTTAAATCGAGTGGTCTTTTTTGTCGCCAAAAAGCTGATTTGACAGGAGTTTCATATTAAATTCATTTAATATGACAATCGGAGGAAAACAAAATGAAACAAATGGACGCAAGATGAAATCGAAATCTTAAAGAACAATTACGTTTTAGGGCCATCATATTACCGGGCATACCGTATATAGGAATAGCAGCAAAAGCACATAAATTAGGAATCAGCGATGCTAGATTATGGATAGATGATGAAGTAAAAATATTAAAAGAAAATTACTATGATCTAGATCCAATAAACTACAAGAACTATTACCTAACCGTGTTTATGGAGCAATCGTATATAAAGGAAAATCGTTAGAGT
>JBJEFS010000057.1:0-3093 GCA_051874325.1 Anaeroplasma sp. | reverse complement strand
AAATGGCAAGAGCAAAATATCAAGTATTAGTTATTCCGTATCATGTCGAAAAGAAAAATATAAAATATTGTATTTTTAAAAGAAGTGATATGGATGCTTGGCAATTTATAGCAGGTGGTGGGGAAGATGAAGATGAGACAGTGATAATTTCAGCAAAACGAGAGGCATATGAAGAAGCGAATATAGATAAGGACTGTAAATATGTTTCTCTTGATACTCAAAGTAGCATACCAACATACTGCTTTAAAGAAGTAAGACAAATATGGGGTGAAGATTGTTTGGTGATTCCAGAGTACTCATTTGCTGTTAAGATAGATAGCACAATTCTAAACTTGTCTCATGAACATACAGAATATGAATGGGTTGATTATGAAACCGCAATAAAAAGACTTAGATACGATAGCAATAAGACCGCATTATGGGAATTAGATAACAAAATTAAATTAGGAGTAATAAGATAGAGAAATCCCAATTTATCAAATGAAACGGAAATTATTGAGGATGATTCTAATATTGAAATTGCAATAACTGTGCAAGAATATGCTCCTGCAATGATTCCTTATCGTACTTATCCTGATAGAATCGTTCAAAATGCAAATTATCAATCAAATAAAAAAAGTCGAGGAAAGCCAAAAGTAAGCATAGAAGAAAAAGTAAAAAAATCTAGATCTAATCATTATATGAGAAAACAACCTACTTATAGTGAAATTAATAAGTATATAAAAAATAAGTATGGTTTTATTATTCCATCTCAGTATATAGCATATGTAAAAAGATTGCATAGATTAACAATGCAAACTTCAAGAATTAAGAAAAATTAAGTTTTATAATCCTCCGGTTCATATGATTTTTGCTGTAGAAGAAGCTTTAAAATACTTTAATATAATATCTAATGAGCAAACCATTTAAAATGGTTTATTTTTTTAAAATATTATTTTTTTGTTTCATTTAGGAAAATATGGCACTTCGCAACGATGATGTTAAATCCGTTGAGAAGGGCTCACACATGGGTGATTTGAGGAAAAAAACGAAGTAATTGTCTATGATAATTAAATATACAAGTGATTATAAAGAAAACTCTATTTTTATGAATGTAGAGTTTTTTTGTTAACAAAATTGTTGAATTGTGATTATTAAATTCAAAACATTATATTGACATTTAAGCATTTTTTGGCTAAAATAAAGTTGAACTTAATATTTGACAAAAGGAGATGATATAATGTATTCCATAAAAAGAAATATCGAAAATATTATAAAAAATAGATCTTTAACTAATAAGGCAATATTATTAACAGGACCTAGGCAGGTAGGAAAATCAACTTTAATTAATCATTTATTTAAAGATGTTAATAAAGTTACATTTGATGATGATTTATTATTAGCACAAGCTACAGATGATCCACAGATGTTTTTATACAATAATCCATGTCCTTTAATAATAGATGAGGTTCAAAAATGTCCAACAATATTTAATAGATTAAAGATAGTATTAGATAATACAGAAGAAATGTCAAACTTCTATTTAACAGGTTCACAAAAATTACAATTAATGGAAGGAATAAGTGAATCATTAACGGGTAGAGTTTCTATTATTGAACTTGATGGATTATCGATGAGAGAAATAAACAATATTCCTTTTAATAAACATTTTGTTCCAACAAAACAATATATAGCTGAAAGAGAGAAATGCCTAAAAGATTATAAAGACATATGGACTAAAATTCATAGAGGTTTTTACCCAGAACTTTATAGTAATGATAAGAAAGAGTGGGTAGATTTTTACCAATCATATGTAAAAACATATCTTGAAAGAGATGTAAATAAAATAATAAAAGTAAAAAATCATTTGACATTTGTAAAATTTATGACTAGCGTTGCAGCACGAACTGGGCAAGTTTTAAATTATAAGACTATTTCAACAGAGGTTGGTGTATCTGAGGTTACAGTTAAAGAATGGATATCTATTCTTGAAAAAAGCGGACTTGTTTATATTTTAAAACCATATACGCCTAGTGTACTATCTAGAGCAATAAAAAGTCCTAAATTATACTTTAGAGATACAGGACTAGCATGCTATTTAACAAGATGGCTAACACCTGAAACACTTAAAAATGGTGCAATGGCAGGCGCTATGTTTGAGACATTTGTAATCAATGAAATATTAAAATCATATTCAAATGAAGGATTAGAGTATGACTTCAATGTTTTTTATTATAATGGTAAAGATAAAAAGAAAAAGAACGTTGATGGTGTTGAAGTGTTAATTGATGGTGAAATAGATTTAATTATTTCAGAAAATGGTATTTTATATCCAATAGAAATAAAGATGACTGCTAATCCTAAAGCAGATATGACGTCGGAATTTGATGTATTAGATAAAGTGAAAGAATCAAAAAGAGGAATGGGAGTTATCATATGTATGTATGATAAAAAAATATATCTTAGAGAAAATCTTGTGGTATTACCAATTAATTACTTGTAAATGAGTTCTATGTTAAATCCCTAACTAATGAAATGAAGTCTAGAATAGAAAAAATCATCAGCAAAAAAATAATTAGTTTAACTCTTATGAATCATCATAGGAGTTTTTCTATCGCTCACCCATGTGTGATTCCGTTGAGACGGATTTTTAATTTTCGCAGAAAATTTCCCAAAGAAATAGACTTGCAATCTAGCAATAAAATAGAATATGTGATACAATAAAGTTATCTTAAGGAGTTGGTAATTATGTTATTACATTCTACCAAACTTAATATGACTATATCCCGTAAGGCTTAAAGCTTTACGGGAATTTTTTTTGAAGAAAAGAGGAATAAATATTATGACTAAAACAAAAGAAATAACAATTTTTGAGAAAGATTATTTAACTGATTTAAATAAAATCAAAGAAACTATTAAAACAAACCAAAATAAAGCTATGGTTGTTGTTAATAGTACTATGATAATGACCTATTATGAGATAGGTACTATTATTAATCAAAGAAGGGTTTGGGGAAACAAATATATTGAAAGATTATCTAATGATTTAAAAGAATATGGTATGGGATATTCATTTAGAAATTTAAAATATATGAGTCAATTTGCAAAAGAATT
>JBJEFS010000056.1:0-3094 GCA_051874325.1 Anaeroplasma sp. | reverse complement strand
ATGTTCAATTCATTACATATATTATCCCATATTTCTTTTGGAGTATCTTTATTTATTATTATACCTCTATTCTCGTAATTTTTAAGGTAGTTTCTTAGGAATATATTAGATGCATTATTTTGAGCTACTTTGCGTCTATTTTCCTTGCTTTTTTCTCTTGCTTTTTGGGTATCAGTATTTCTAACCCACTCTTCCCCTCTTCTCTTTTTTGCATCCAAAGCAGCCTTTGTTCTCTGTGAAATCAACTCCCTTTCGTACTGCGCGACCGAAGAGAAAACTCCTAATATCATAGAATTTACTACCGGCATATCACAAAATACTATTTTAATGCCGGTGTTTACAACCTTGAATGTAAATTCTACATCCCTTGCTAACCTATCTAATTTTGCTATAATAAGAGTAGCTCCGTTGTTTTTACAAAATGAAATTGCATCCCATAAACCTACTCTTGTTCGTGATTTACCACTCTCATAATCTTTGAAATATGTTACTATTTCTCCGTTGTGATTATTTACATAATCATTGCAAATTTTTTCTTGAGCTTCAATACCTAAACCACTTTGTCCTTGTTTCTGCGTTGAAACTCGATAGTAAGCACAAAACTTTGTTTTTTCCATTAATTTTTTATTATCGTTAACTAACATATTACTTATTATTTTAAATTAATACCATAATTATTGTAACCTTGTAAACAATCTTCAATTGCATCTAAATACAATTTATCATCTAACTGCTCTAATTTTAACTCAAGTTCTTCCCTATTGGATAATATTGTTTCACCATAATAACTTGCGATATTATTGACTTTATAATACAAATCGCTATTTTCATCATATAAATATTTAGAAAAATCATTTTCGTTACTTTCTAATATACTATCAATATCATCACTTAAAGTAACTTTTTCGTCAAAATAGTAGTTCTTAAGATAGTCACAAATAAATTCCCATCCTATTGTTTCTTTTACAAATTTTAGTCTTTGATTTTGACTATTTAAACTTTTTATATATTCCATATCTTTTATTTGTTTACGTTTATTAAGTTCTTCAAAATACATAATAATATACGATTAACCTATACATCGTGAGGTTTTTATGTTATTAATTGTTTTATTTTATGGTTATTAAATTTATGCAATATCCATAAGCATTTACTTCATTAATGTCAACGTGAGCATTATTATTCATTGATAAATATTCATTTGCTATTTGTTGAGCATCTTGTTTTTCATCATCAACTAAAAATACATTAAATGTAGTCATATTATTCCCTCCTATATTTTACTTATATTGAATTTCAGCGGTCTGACCATCACCACTAATTACAACCTTGTAGTGCTTTGATTTACAGACGATATACATATCATCTGATTCTTCAAAACAATACTCTTCTATCTTTATTTGAATATCAAGATAGTTGTAATTGCCATTCCACATATCTGCAATTTCTTTTGTTTAATCTTATTATTTCCATAACTTTATAAATAAAATAATTTCGATACACATTAGAATAAATAGTGGTATCGGTTGCCCTGCTGTGGCAAAGGCAATTCCGAATATTAACCACAAAGAGAAGACAAGGAAGGCTAAAAATTTCAAGAAGAATATTGTAAATTTTTTCATCATATTTTTATCATTTAATTGTTAAACGTTGTTCCGTGGGATGGATTCGAACCATCCCTGCGACCATCACGGATAATTATTCATTAGAAAAGTAGTGCATTTTCGTAATGATGGGTATCGTAATTATAACCGCTAAGGTTACGATATTGTAAAACATCCCATATTGCAGGGTATCCAGCATATGTTTCAATATTATCATTACCTTGCTGCATATATTCTAATATATCACGAATACACACTACAAGACATTTGTCTTTATCTTTATCTTTATCAATGTATTTTTCAAACAAATATTTAATATTCTTTAAAAATATTTCTTTTGTTTTTTTATCAACATCATAAATATCTAAGAAATCTTCTAAATTATTCTTGCAGAATATTATATCAGTAAATTCACAACGTGGGCAGTTTGAATTTTCCAGGATTTCATCATAATCCAATTCAAACAATTTTTCTCCATAAGATTTGATTTCCCATTTATTCCATCCATCCTTTCTATGTATGATAACAGGAAAAGTATCGTTATAATCATAGTATAATTCAATTAAATCTATAATTTCACTATGAAACATCGGATGGCAAATAAATGCTCTTTTGCCACCTTTTAAATCAACAACATCACCTATTTGTTGCAATGTCTCAACCAAATCAACATTGTTTTGTGAATTCTCTTTAAATAATTTGTTTAAATTTTCCATATATCGTTTTAGTTTTTAAAAATGTTAGTAATTTATTCAATGATATCCATAAATCTTAGATATTCTAAATATTCATTTTCTGAAAAAAGAGTTTCTAATAAGTGATTTCCATCATATGGATTGATACTAAATAGCGAATAAGTACCATTGTGATTATTCACTATTAAACTTTCTTCCAGGACATCAAAATCTGCCATTTGTGATTCTAATTCCATCACTTTCTCAAATAATACATTCATAATTATATATTTTAATTGTTAATAAAAAAATTGTGGATATAAGGGATATCAAGCTCTTATATCCTATCATATTTTAACCAAACAAGTATCATTTGGTTTTATTTATCAAACTTCTGAATAATATATTAATATTCAGATATGCTTGATGTAAGGCTCGTGCTTGAGCATCAAGCCATTGCTCGTGCGCATTTGGTTTCTTTTTGTTCCATTGTGATTTAGGAGCTAAAGTTTGCGCTATATCAACATCATATATTAAGGCGCAACCGCCCCATGAATATTGATACCAATCACGCGCTCCATTTAATAAAAACGTTTGCAAGTTTTTAACACAATACTCGTTACTATTTGATAAAAACTCATCCCAGCTCTTATCATCTAAGTGATTGACTATCATATACATATACTTGGATACAGCTTTGTTCCAAGCACTTCTTGATGCCTCAAATCTATCCAGAGATATCTGTTTTAATTTTACATTTATTTTTTCCATAATATTTTCAGTTTTAAAGAGGTGCCTCCTCTTTAAGGGGTTAAT
>JBJEFS010000055.1:0-13908 GCA_051874325.1 Anaeroplasma sp. | reverse complement strand
CAATCTAAACAAAGAAAAAATAGCCGAATTACTTCGGCTATACTAATTATATTCTTGCATTATTAAAGGTTGTATTTATTCTATCTATATAACTTCTATCAAAATTAGGTAAGATAGAACCATTAGCTCCATCCTTAGGATAGTATTTTTCAAAGCCTATTGAATTAGCATAATCATAGAAGGTCCAATATAGTGTTGAATCATAGGAATCTCCTCCCTCAGAGTTAAATAACTCAATATCGGCTTGTGTAAATTTTTCCTCACCTTCAGATGGATATCTTAAATCAATTATTTCATCAAAAATATCTACAAATGGAGTATCATAACAAACATAATAGGTATTAGAGAATGCTGGATAGACTTCATCTTCTTCATTTATACGAACGGTATTTGAGCATAAAAAATCAATGAATTTATATGCTAAATCTTTATTTGCAGCATCCTTTGTTATAATTAAATTATCACAAAATGCTACTGTATCAGATGGAATATAAAAATCAAAACCTACTGTATATTCTTTACCATTTTTAGTTCTATAAATTCTCTCATTCGATGTCAAAGTTCTAATCATATCTTCAAAGTCAACATAATCAATATCTTTAGCTAAATATGCATCCATAACCGTATTTGCAACATTTTCACAATAATAATATAAGAAATCTCCTGTCCACATGAAGCCTAAGTCAATATTCCCAGCAACAATATCCTTCTTAATATTATCTGTACCCCATGCATTATATTTCATCTTTTTTATTATTGACTCTATCTTATCTAAATCAGAATTTGGTCTTTCATCATAAACATTATTGAACCCTAAATATCTACATGCTGCATAATAGGCATGAAGATGAGAATCATACATTGCTACCTTTGTGCCAGCTGGCAAAACACTTCTATCAAATAGACAAGCCCAATCATTTCTTGATTTTGTAACTGCGTCCTCTAATCCTTCAAGTTCAGTATTATACATTATTCCCCATGTACCCCACAAATAAGGAACAAAATAATTTTTTATTTCACTATCGCAATTTTTTTGCATAATTGAAGTTATTGATTTTACACCATAGCGTATGTTTTCTGAATCCGGATCAAAATTTGCCAATTTTGAAAAATCAATTCTTTCTAACATATCATTATTATACATCTTTTCAACCATATAATCACTTGGACATATCACATCATAAACAGTTGTACCTGCACGAGCTTTTGAGTAAAAAATTTCATTACTATCAGCTAGATCCATTAATACAGTACAATGATATTTTTCCTCAAATGCAGTAATCAAGGTTTCATCGATATATTCACCCCAATTTAAAAACAATAATATTTCTCGTTGAGAACATGCAGAAAGCGAAATAATTAAAACAAAAAGAATTGCAAAGCTACTTAATCTTCTTTTCATTATTAAACCTTCCTTTCACTAAATTATAGATTACTATTAAAGCAATCATTACAACTGTTATTAAAGTTGAAAAGGCATATGCACCTGCAAATAATGATTTTTTTCCAATTGAAGAATAAATCCAAATGGATAAGGTATTATATCCATTTCCTGTTGTATAATATCCAACAACGAAATCCTCAAAGCTTATTGTAAAGGCAAGAACCATACCACTAAAAATACCACCCTTTATCGCTGGAATTATAACTTTCCAAACTGATTTTAATGGTTTTACACCTAAATCTAATGATGCATCAAGCATATTAGGATCAATTTCATTCATTTTAGGTAAAACAGATAAAACAATATATGGTAGAATAAAATACACATGTGCTATTAGAATAGTCCAAAATCCAAATAAATGCTTACAAATTGGTAAAAATAATGAGAAAATTAACATTAAAGATATACCAGTAACAATATCAGCATTTAAAAGAGGAATATTGTTAAGTAGAATTAGTCTAGACCTAACCTTAGGTGGTAAATAATAAGCACCAATTGCGATTAATGTACCCAATATTGTCGCTATTAATGTCGCACAAATACTTGTTTTAAATGTATTAAGAATAGCATTATTCAATGATGGCTTAGTAAACATTTTTATATAATTTGCAAAAGTAAAGTTAACAAATTCTGTAGTTGACTCGCTTGAATTAAATGATTGTATCGCAATAATTATAACTGCAAAATAAAGCATAAAAATAGCAAAAGCTAATAATATTTTACTAAGTATCTTCCAGAAAATTTTAATTGCCTTATATTCTTTAAAACCATATTCTTCTATTGTAGCATATTCATAGCTAGCTGGATTATAATTATTATTTATCATAATAGTGTCTCTCCTTCCTTATCAATCTTATTGATTAAAAGAATTGAACCTAAAATTATAATTAAAATTAAAACAGCTAATACTGATCCTGCGTTATAATTCATATTTACAAATTTTTGTTCTATTGTCGAACCAATTAATGGAATTTTACGATCTCCAAGTATATTTGGAATTGCAAAACCAGACATACATGGAAGTAAAACCATGATTGATCCAGAAATAACACCCTTTAAAGACATAGGAACAACAACTTTCCAAAATTTTTTTAGTTCAGTCATCCCTAAATCTAATGCAGCTTCATGTAATAAAGGATCAATTTTTTCTAAGGATGTATATATAGGAAGTACTATAAAAGGTAAATATGTAAACACCATACCTAGTATTATCGCCAAATCTGTGCCAATAATATTAATTCCTTTTATACCAAATAAATCTGTTAAAATATTATTTTCCTTAAATACTGAGGCTAAGACATTTATTCTCAATAATATATTTGTCCACATAGGTAATATTAAAAGTAATAAAATTAAATATTTATTTTTAAATTTTGATTTATATAATGAATATGCAATTAAATATCCAAAAAATATACAAATAGCTGTAGTAATTAATGAATATTTAATAGAATTAAATAATGCAACGATTGTTGATGGTTGAGTTAATATTTGAAAATTAGAAATTGTTGGAGTCATTCCATTTACTCTTGTACCCTCGGAATCAACAAACATTAAAAAAACCATTATTAGCATTGGCAAAACAGCCAATATATATAACCAAATTAAATAAGGTCTAGCTAATTTGTCTAAATGATGAGATTTTTGATTTGGTGGAATTACTCGATTGGTATTATTTCTTTGCATGATCCATCCACCTTCATTAAACATATTTCATAAGGATCAACAGTAAGACCCACAAGCTCATCAGTTTTAACATCCTCATATGTGTGAACGACGTATTCAACACCCTCAATATCAACACAAAGCTCATAATGTACACCCTTAAATATTGATGATGTAACCTTTCCAATTACTTTTGCTTTATCAAGAGGAACTACATCCCAATCTTCTGGTCTAATCACTACGTCGACCTTCTCTCCATCATCAAAACGATATCCTAAAACTTCAAAATCAGCTCCTAAAAAATGAACAAGATTTTGTTTAACATATATACCATTTATTATATTTGATTCTCCAATAAAATTTGCAACATATCTATTTATTGGCTCATTATATATATCTTTTGGTGTACCCATTTGTTGAATTATGCCATCCTTCATTACAATGATACGATCAGACATAACCATTGCTTCCTCTTGATCATGAGTTACAAATATAAAGGTGATACCTAAATCTCTTTGCATCTCCTTAAGCTCATATTGCATGTTTTGTCTTAATTTTAAGTCAAGCGCTGAAAGTGGTTCATCTAATAATAAAATTTTTGGTTTTAATACAATCGCTCTTGCAATTGCAACTCTTTGCATTTGTCCACCTGAAATTCTATCAATTCTTCTTTCCTCAAATCCTGTTAAATTAACCATTTCTAATGCTTCTTCAACGGATTGCTTTAGGTGCTTTTTCAAAGTTCTATTTATGTCAAAATAATTAGCCTTTTTTGCATTGACTGCCCCTAATCTTTTCTTGTCTTCCAATGCCTCTTGCTTAATTTTCTCGATACCGCCATAAAAATTTATCATAAAACGACGGCCACGATTTTTGATTCCAAAAGCTACATTATCAAATACATTCAAATGTGGAAATAATGCATATCTTTGAAATACAGTATTAATAGGTCGTGCATAAGCAGGTAAATCATTTATTATTTTCCCATTTACAATGATTTCACCTGATGTTGGATATTCAAATCCACCAATCATTCTGAGTGTAGTTGTCTTACCACAGCCAGAAGGTCCTAAAAGAGTTACAAACTCATTTTCGTAGATGTCTAAATTGATTCCATCTACAACGCAATTATCGCCATAATATTTAACAATATTGCGTAATTCGATAATAGGCTTTTTCACGCATTTTACCGAATGAAGGTTTAACCTTCAAAATCCTTTCCCAAAAAATTTTTTCTTGGCTTGTAACTGGCATAACCTTAACTCCCCAAATTTATAAAAATATTCATATATAATATGAATATATTTATGCAAATTATTATATACTTTATTTCCAAATAATCAATATTTTTTTTAGATAATTTATTTTTTTTATAAAAAAAAACAGTGATAATATCTTCATCGATAATCACTGTTCAAAAAAACACATATTTAATCCAATATATGGTATAAAAAATGTGGTGTTTGTTCTAACCAACTTGGCCAATCATGTGGTTTATCATATCCCCAATAATCAAACCAAGCAGGAATACCTAATTTTTTCATATGAAAATCTAATGACCTTGTATCTGCCAAGCATTCTTCTTCCCAATTACCTTGTCCAACACAAATAATAATCCTACTTTTCTTGTACAATTCTATATACGGATGATTATAAGCCATATTGGCAAGAGAATCAATTGGTGAATTAAGAAAAGTCAATTCATCAGCATAACCTTTAACAAAAAAACCAGAATGATAAATTCCTGATAAAGCTAGTACAGCATCGAATATATCTGGTTTTCTCAAAAAGAAATTTACAGCATGATATGCACCCATTGAACAACCAAATGCTAAAATACCACTAGCAACTCCACCATTATTACCATAAGTATTAATATCATATACTCTTGGAACAATTTCTTCAATTATATATCTATAATATGCTTCTTGAACTTCCATACGATCCTTAGGATTTTTCCAATCAGCACTCCATGATTCAATATCTACAGAATCAACACAAAATACTTGAATTCTACCATGGTCAATATACCAAGACATAGAATCAATTAAGCGACGATCTTCATAATCAAAGAAACGTCCATTTTGGCAAGGAAAGGCAATACAAGGCTTACCAGCATGACCATAAACCTTATATTCCATATTTCTTCCTAAATTTCTACTATACTCCTTAAAATACTCTACCTTCATAATCTTACTTCCTTTTTTTTATTTGTTCTGTGATAGTAACAATCATATCATCCTCAACACTTGAGGTAATAAAAGCATTACTACCAATTGTTACATTGTTACCAATAATAGATTCACCACCTAAAACAGATGCACCAGCATAAATTGTGACATTATCCTTTATAGTTGGATGTCTTTTTACACCATTTAGATTTCTTCCCGAACTTAATGATAATGCCCCAATAGTGACACCCTGATAAATCTTAACATTATTTCCAATCACGCTAGTCTCACCAATTACAATACCAGTTCCATGATCAATAAAAAAATAACTACCGATTTCAGCACCTGGATGAATATCAATACCTGTTTTACTATGAGCTAATTCAGTTAATGCTCGTGGTAAAATTGGAATATTACTTTTATAAAGTATGTGGGCAATTCTGTAAACAAAAATTGCATACATCCCAGGGTAACATAATATAATCTCAGCCTTTGATTTAGCAGCTGGATCCCCAGAATAAATTGCATTTAAATCTGTTTCAAGCAATGCATCTACTTCTGGAATATTATTAAAAAAATTATTAATAATCTCATCATAATCAAAATTAATTTTTTCAATGCTAGAGATTGAAGATAATAATTTAATTAAATCACATTTTATTGTATTTACTTTTATTTCTAAATAGCTATTTATATCAACAACATATTCAATGTGACCTGGAAACAACAAAGCCTTAATATTATTAATTAAATCTTCTAAAACAGCTGTTTCAATCGCAACCTCTTGATATACAGTAGCCTTTTTATTTTTAAACCATTCATTTAACTTTTCATTCATCATATCACTCCACATATTTTATTATATTCTATTTTATCCTATTTTTAAACAATTAATTTATTTTTATTATTTTATTTATTGTGAATAAAGTGTATAATCAATTAGGGATAGAAAGGAATTGTCATAATGAAAATAATAAGTACAAATCAGATTACAGAATCTATAGCAAAGCTATGTATTGATGCATGTACAAATATTGAAAATGATGTATTAGAAAAAATCAAAAGTTGTAGCAAAAAAGAAAATGGGCTTGCTAAAGAAATACTGAATCAAATTATTGAAAATGATGAGCTTGCTAAAAAAGAAAACATTCCTATGTGTCAAGATACAGGTATTACTGTTGTTTTTGTAGAGATTGGAAATGAAGTATATATTGATGGAGATATCACTAAAGCAATAAATGATGGTGTATGCAAAGGATATACCGAGGGATATTTAAGAAAAAGTGTTGTTAAATCCCCAATAAATAGGATTAATACTAAAAATAATACTCCAGCAATAATTCATTATAAACCAGTATTAGGAAACCATTTAAAAATAACTGTTTGCCCTAAGGGAGCAGGAAGTGAAAATATGAGTAAAGTAAAAATGCTTATACCTGCAGATGGAATTGAAGGAATTAAAAAATTTATAATAGATACCATTATTGAGGCAGGAGGAAGAGCATGTCCTCCACTAGTAGTTGGAATAGGAATCGGAGGAAACTTAGAAAAAGCTGCCATTTTGGCTAAAGAGGCATTACTTAGACCAATTAGTGATTCATCAAATGATTTAGATGTTGCAAATTTAGAAAATGAATTATTTAATGAAATTAACAATTTAGATATTGGGCCAATGGGATTAGGAGGCAAAACTACTGCTCTTGCAGTTAAAATTAATACTTATCCATGTCACATTGCATCACTACCAGTTGCTGTTAATATACAATGCCACGCTTCAAGACACAAGGTGATAGAATTATGATTATAAAAATACCAGACGATATAAATAAACTTAAAGATATTAATGCCGGTGATGTTGTTGAATTAAGCGGAATCATTTATACTGCGAGAGACGCAGCACACCAACGAATAAAAATGTTAATAGACAATAATGAGGAGCTACCTGTTGATTTTAAAAATTCTATGATTTATTATGCTGGTCCTACACCAACTAAACCCAATCAAGCAATTGGTTCAATAGGTCCAACTACTTCATCTAGAATGGATTCTTATGCTGAAATGACAAAAAATTTAGGTGTTCTAGCAACAATTGGAAAAGGTCCAAGAAGCAAAGAATGTACTGAAAGCTATATAAAAAATAAAATACTATATTTCATAACAACTGGTGGATGTGGGGCTCTAATTTCTAAATCAGTTATAAATGCTAAAGAAATAGCATTTCTTGATTTAGGTCCTGAATCTATCAAAAAACTTGAGGTAAATAATTTTAAAATGATTTGTGCAATCGATTATAAAGGAAATAATATTTTTGAAAGGAATTAACAATATGAATTTAAAGGAAGAAGCATTAAAACTCCATGAACAAGGTCATGGCAAGCTTGAAATAAAATCAAAAGTAAGTATAAAAAATCAAAATGATTTAGCATTAGCATATACACCAGGTGTTGCTTATGCTTGCAAAGAAATTGAACAAGATAAAGAAAAAGCATATATATACACCTCTAAAGCTAATATGGTCGCTGTAATAAGCGATGGTTCTGCTGTATTAGGATTAGGTAATATTGGTCCATATGCTGCAATTCCTGTAATGGAAGGAAAATCTATTTTATTAAAGGAACTAGCAAACGTTGATTCAATTCCGATTTGCTTAGATACTCAAGATATAGAGCAAATAATAAATACATGCAAATATTTAGCACCAACTTTAGGAGCAATAAACTTAGAAGACATTTCAGCACCTAGATGTGTTACAATTGAAAGACGTCTAATTAATGAATTAGATATACCTGTTTTTCATGATGATCAGCATGGTACTTCAATTATTGTTGCTGCGGCATTTTTAAACATTGAAAGATTAACTAAGAAACCATTGGCCAATATGACTGTTGTTTTATCAGGAACTGGTGCAGCTGGTTCAATGGTAGCTAAAATGCTTAAAAAAATTGGTGTAGGAAAAATATATGCATATAACATTAATGGTGTAGTTGATAAAACAAAATACGATAATTATGATTTTTTAATTAAGGAATTATTAGATGAAGGCACCTTCGAAACTCCTATATCTCATGATAATACACTTGCTTCAATTATGAAAAATGCAGATGCATTTGTTGGTGTATCAGCACCAAATTTAGTAACTAAGGAAATGATAAAATCAATGAATCCTAATCCAATTGTTTTTGCTATGGCGAATCCAACTCCAGAAATTAGCTATAATGATGCAAAAGATGCAGGTGCTTATATTGTTGGTTCAGGTAGATCTGATTTCCCTAATCAGATAAATAATGTTTTAGCCTTCCCAGGAATTTTTAGGGGAGCACTTGATGTTCGAGCTACTAAAATAAATGAAGAAATGAAATTAGCTGCGGCAAGAGCTATTTCAAGTATTATTACAGATGAAGAGCTTTCTTGCGAATATATAGTACCTTCTGCTTTTGATAAACGAGTTGTTCCTGCAGTATCAAGAGCAGTTGCTAAAGCAGCAATTGAAACAAAAGTTGCAAAAATTAATTAAATATAATGAAAAGATTATGAATATAAAAATTCATAATTTTTTTTATAAAAAAAAGACTATGAGCTTATCATCATAGTCTTTTATAATATTTATCTAACAATTTTAATAGCTGTACAGCTTGTGCACATTAACATCTTTAATGCATCTTCATCAAATTTTTCTGCATATATAATTAACTTACGATCTAAAGTACCACGTGCCTTAATCCTTAATACATTACCTCTATTAACAATATGTAATTGCTTTAAAATATCTAACGTAATCTCATCACCGTCTTCAAAATGATTACATAATGTATCAAGATAAATAGATACTTCAACTTCATCTTCCTCTAATGGTTCTGCTGGAATCATTGGGATATAATCACCTAAATTATCAGGCATTTCCTCAGGAATACTACGGACATTCATTGTAGAATGTAAATAGTCTGTACTCATTCCTAATGTCGCTAAAATTGCTTCACCATTAGGTATTAATTGTGGAACAAAATTAACTGGTTGGTAATTTCTCTTTGGCTTAACAAGTCTTGCAGCCATCATTATATCAACAAGCTCTTTAAAATATTTTAAGCTTCTTGGAGAACGTACCTTTAGCATTACAGGAACATCAGTATATTGTTTCTTTTCAGAAACATCTTTTAAATGATACTTAGGATTGTTTTCAACAAAGCTTGGATCTAATGCTAAGAATACCTTTATTGATTTTCCACCTAAAGCAACCTTTGCAACTAAGCCTTTATATCTAAATGATTCACATCTAGCAGAATATCTACCTTTTGCACGATAAAGCATTAAATAATTTTTTATCTCATTATAATATTCTTTAGTTTCATATGGTGCAAACATCATCTTAGTGTTGAATCTACGTTTAATCTTTTTAGGCTTACCCTCTTCATCAACTAATGTGAAGTCTTGAACTATAACATCAGCTTCCTTCTTTGGCTCTTCAACAGGAATATCTTCTTCATCTTCTTCTGAAGATGGTTCTTCTTCTTCCTCTTCATCCTCATCATCAGAATCTTCAAAATCCTCCTCTAACGAATCATCAGATTCATCATCCTGAGTTTCAGTAGTTTCTTCTACAACTTCTTCTACAACTTCTTCAACAGTCTCTTCTACTTGAGCTTCTTCAGTTACTTCCTCTTGTACAGGTTCTTCTTTTTCTTCTACACCATAATATGATTCATATAAAGCTTCATCATCTTCAGTTAAAGCAAATGGATCATTCTCTTCTTCAGTATCATCAGATACTTCTTCTTCAACTTCTTCAGCAACTTCATTTTCTTCTTTCACTACTGGTTTTGCATTACCAACAAGAGCAAATAATGGATCAAAGTTTCTCAATCTAATAAATTGAATAATTGCAGCAAAGATAAACAATAATAAATTTGCAATAAATAATACAAATAGCATTACATTATTAGTTAAAACTGTTAATTCTCCACCATCATTAATAAAAGTAACAACAGCAAATGGTACCATAAATGATGAAGCAAATAGCATTGATACTAATAAAGCATCTACCTTCTCAACCTTTGTTGACTTAAAGTTTCTAAATATAAAAGTTAATACTATTAAAGTAAGCATAATAACTAAAGCAATAATAACACTAGCAGTTATACCAGCATCTCCAATAGATCCAAATAATTTAGCAATAGGATTTGAACCACCTATAGCCTTAGCAGTTGGAACACCAAATAATAATATTAAAACAGCACCACATACTAAGAAGAATGTAATATCATAGTTTTCATATACTTGCTTAAAATATGTTCTCGCTTTATGAGCAGGATTATCATACCCTCTGCCCTTATTATAACAAATGCCTCTAACTAATACAGCACCTGCAGAAGCAACAAACACTAATACTAATAGCTTAAACATCTTAACACTTACTTGATTCATAGATAAGAATATCAAATAAAGCGAAGAAACAAAAGCAACAGAAAGGGCTAAATCAAATAGTGTAACATCAGTATTTCTATCAATCGCAGGTACAAACAACACAAATATAACAGCAATTGCCATACCCATAGCTAAGTACTTAAATGTAGGATTAGAAATAAACTTCAATAATGGAATTGCATTAGTGATATTATTTGCTGCAAGAATAGTAGCTACAACAGAAACTATAATAGAAAGCAATAAAATTATTATTGGATTATAAGTTCCAGCAATTGCACCTAAATAATTCTTTATTGGTGAATCAACTACATCATCATCAGCAAATATAGCTCTAAAGATAATTTCAACGAGGAACACTGCAGCTAATACTGCATATACAAATAATGATTTTTTACTACCATTAGCAACAATTAACATTATTGCTAAAACTAATGATGAAATTAAGCCAATCACTCTAATAAAATCAATAAAGCCAACTTTATCATTTTTCAATTTTGATAAGCCAACTACTGCGCAACAACCTAATAATGATATCATTGCACCATATATTATTCTTATCAATTCAGTTCCTAATAAACCTTTTGAAATATATACTACATAACCTAATACGCCAAATGCTAGAATTGCAATAAGCGGTGCTACTATGCCAAAGGCCTTAAAATAGCTCTTAAAAAAGTTATTTTTCAAATTAACATCTCCTATTCTAGTAATATGTTTATATTTTAAACTTTTTACAAAATAAATGCAAGTTATTAATAATAAAAACATTCATTTTTTTGCTAAAAAAACCCATTTTTTTTGCTTGTTTTTCAATCTTTGTCAAAAAAGAAAACAAAATACTATTTTATAAGAAAATGTCAAGCATATTATACTTGACATCATTGTGATAAATTTTCGAATCTTTCAATTATTTTTGCAACCAAAGGATGTCTCACAACATCAAATTTATCAAAATTAATTATTCCAATTCCTGGTAGTCCAGCTAATAAATTTGAACTTACCTTAAGTCCTGATTTTTTAGAATTTGGCAAATCAATTTGAGAAATATCTCCAGTAACTATCATTTTAGAATTAAACCCTAATCTTGTTAGAAACATCTTTAATTGATCAACAGTAGCATTTTGAGCTTCATCCAAAATTATAAAAGCTTTTTCAAGAGTTCTTCCTCGCATATAAGCAAGCGGTGCTATTTCTATGACTTGCTTTTCAATAAGAGCTGCAACCTGTTCAACTCCTAGCATATCATATAATGCATCATATAATGGTCTTAAATAAGGATCAACTTTTTCTTTTAAATCACCAGGTAAAAAACCTAATGATTCTCCTGCTTCAACCGCAGGCCTAGTTAGAATTATTTTTTCATAATTTCCTTTTTTCAATTCTGACACACCATAACAAACAGATAAATATGTTTTACCTGTTCCTGCAGCTCCAATAGAAAAAATTAAATCATTTTTCATTAAACAATTAATATACTCATTTTGCTTAAGCGTTTTAGCATAAATTGGTTTATTATTATAAGTATGACAGATTGGCTTCCTTTTTTCAATAAATTTTAAATAATCATTTGTTAATTCATTTTTTACAATATTATCAATATATATGATATCTCTAGATGAAATATTTAATGATTTAGATGACATTTTAAGCATTATATTAAATACTTCTTCAAGTTTTTTATGCACTAATGTGTCACTTGAACTACATAAAATACTCTCTCCATGAATATCTATACTACAATTATAAATTTCTTCTAATATTTTTAAATTAGAATTATTTATTCCTGCAATATTTTTAGCATCAGTATTATTATCAATCACTAAATTCAACTTCATCATTTTACTCCTTTTAAATAATATTTAATTCTCCAATTGATTCAACTTTTTTTACTATAAATGTACAATGATATTTATCATTAATTAATTTGGAGCTATATGGATAAATATCAACAATTTTTTCTAAATCGCTAACAACATTTTCTTTAAAAGCATCAATTATTTTCTCTTCTGCAATATTAATTGCATCATTGATTGAGTTTTCTTTAATTATAGCATATTTTTCACATTGTTCAATTTTATTTATTTTAAATATATCAAATAAATTAAAAGAAGTACTTACTTTCTCTTCATAAAGATTAAATGATTCCTTTTTATTAATATAAAAGCTATTACCAAATATTTCAATTGAATAAAAAAATATAGATTCTTCAGATTTTATATATTCATTTTGACTAACAGGAACATCAACTTCTATTTTTTCATATGTATAGCCAAGGATTAATCCTTGTCCACCATTACTACCTAAAGCCTCAATAAGAATATCTCCCTTTTTTACATACTTATTTTTATAAATATGACTTGTTCCATTATAAATAAAGTAACTATCAATTATAGCATCCTTCTTAGCAATTATATTACCATATTCTATTGAAGAAACAGATGGATATTCATTTTCCTTATATATATCTACCAGAATATTATTATTTCTTGAGTATACTGCAATATAAGGGTACTCTATATATTTCTTTTGTAATTTTTTTGACAATAAAGCATAATCAATATCAGCAAAATCATAAGAAAATAATCTTTTATAATTACTAGTTATTTCTGTCTCTATATCTTTATTAATCGGCGTTTCAATGTTGAAAATAATTCTATTTACTCGATATGAATTAATATATAATATTGAAAATAAAAAAGCAACGCCAATTATAATCATATAATAAGATTTCATAAACATTGTAATTTTAGTCCTTAATGATTCTTCTAATTTATATTCATATCCACTTTCTTTTATTATATTAAGTGAGCCAAGTTCCACCTCAAAAGAGGCCTCATCTTCACTAATGGAAAGACTCCTTGTAGATATTTTATTGTGAATTTTAAAAAAATCACTTTTTTTCATTGACAATTTATACATTATTACCCTCTCCAAATTCAATCTTACTAAAATTGCCCTGCATTACAACCTGATATGGATCTAATTTAATTATCTTGAGATTATATCCATATACTCTTACCTTTTCTAAAACAATTAAATCATTATTTACTTCTATAATTTGTATATAATTGTCGATGGATAATAATTTATTTTCAATATTTATTTTCATATTTTAATCACCATTAAAATATATTTATTTCCGACAAAAAAAATACAAAAGGGGCTGTAAAAAAACCTAGATTTTGAAAATGATCAAATTCTAGGTTTCTC
>JBJEFS010000054.1:0-13970 GCA_051874325.1 Anaeroplasma sp. | reverse complement strand
GTGATTAATTTACTTTTTTCTTTCTTATATAATATCTATGAAAAATGTGCTATAATTGATGTAATATTGAAGGTAGGTGCTATTGTGGATTTTCAAAACATGTTGATTTTTGTTAAGGATAAATTAGAATCTTCTAATGCAATCAAACCATCTAATCCTTATCATTGCTTTAGAAATAGGTATGAACATACATTAAGGGTTTTAAAATGGATAACTAGATTACTTCCTGACTTCCCAGAGTGCAATAAAAATGTTGTATTTACATCTGCTATTTTTCATGATGTAGGTTATTATTGTGGTAAGGAAAATCATGCAATTAAAAGTAAAGAAATTTTTGTTGAATATGCTTATAAAAATAATTTAGATAAAGATATTGTAGACTTTGTTTCTGATATTATTAGTAAGCATTCAAGTAAAGAATTATTGAATGACAAAAATAGTCCTATTGAGTTAATATTATTATTAGAAGCAGATTTATTAGATGAAGAAGGGGCAATGGGAATGGCATGGGATTTGATGGCTATAGGTGCGAAGGGTGCTAATTCATATGCTGATGCATATAATGCGTTATTGATTCATTCTGCTCATATTTTAAATCAAAATTATATGGTTACACCAATTGCCATAAAATATTGGAATGAAAAGAAAGAAATGGTTAAATCATTTTTAGAAACTTTAAAAAATGATTTGGAATTATGTGAGGATATAAAATGAAGATTAATATTGTAGGGGCAGGTCTTGCTGGTAGCGAGGCATGCTGGTATTTAGCAAAAAAAGGGTATGAAATAAATCTATATGAAATGCGACCTGTCAAAATGACACCTGCCCATAAGACACATAAGTTTGGTGAATTAGTATGCTCAAATAGTTTAAAAAGTAGTTCATTAGAAAATGCGTGTGGAATTCTAAAGAAGGAAATGGAAATGCTTGATTCATTAATGATGAAGGCGGCAAGTTTAAATCCGGTTGAGGCAGGTGGAGCTTTAGCAGTTGATAGAGAAGGCTTTTCACAATATATAACAGAAGTTATTAAATCTTTAGATAATGTAAATATTATTAATGAAGAAGTGACAAATATAGATTTAAACGTTCCTACTATTATTGCAACAGGGCCTTTAACTAGTGGAGCTTTATGTGATGAAATAAAAAGAAAATTCGGGTTTGATGATTTTTATTTTTTTGATGCACAGGCTCCAATTATATACGCTGATTCAATAAATTATGATAAAGTATATTTAAAAAGTAGATATGATAAGGGTATAGCTTCATACTATAATTGTCCAATGACTAAAGAAGAGTTTGACAATTTTTATAATGCCTTAATAGCAGCTGAAACTGTTGATTTTAAAGACTTTGAAATGAAGGTTTTTGAAGGATGTATGCCTATTGAAATTATGGCTCAAAGAGGGCCTCAAACATTAACATTTGGGCCTATGAAGCCAGTTGGATTAATGAAGCCTGATGGTACTAAACCATATGCTGTTGTTCAACTTAGACAAGATGATGCAGCAAAGGAAATGTATAATTTAGTTGGTTTTCAAACTCATTTAAAATTTCCAGAACAAAAAAGAGTGATTCAAATGATTCCTGGTTTGGAAAATTGTAGATTTGCAAAATATGGAAGAATGCATAAAAATACATATATTAATGCTCCTAAAATGTTAAATCCAACCTTTCAATCTAAAAAATATTCTAATATCTTTTTTGCAGGTCAGATAAGTGGTGTAGAGGGGTACGTTGAATCTGCAGCATCCGGAATTTATGCGGCTATCAATATGGATAGATATCTTTCAAATAAAGAATTAATTGTATTATCTAAAAATACAATTATGGGATCATTAGCTAATTATATTTGTAATACAAATGAAGATGATTTTCAACCAATGAATGCTAATTTTGGTATTGTACCTGAATTAGATTTTCCACATAAAAAAAAGGAAAGAAAGCTTTTATATGCTAAAAGAGCTTTAGAAGCTATGGAGAAGGAGTTGGAGAAAATAAATGACTGATCAGGAAGCAATTAGTGATTTTATTGATTATTTACGAAGTGAAAAAGCATATTCGGAAAATACCATTAGTGGGTATAATAACGATATATTGGAGTTTTTAGCTTTTTTAAAAAATGAAAAGATGGCAGCTGGTTTATTAAAGCTTAGAAATACAAGAATAGCTCAAAATTATGTTTCTTATATGTCTAAGCAAGATTTAGCTTCTTCATCAATTCATCGAAAAGTGTCAGCTTTAAGTAGTTTCTATTCTTATCTTTTAAAGGAAGGATTAATAAAGGAGAATTATTTTGAAGATATAGATGTGCCTAAAATACCAAGTCGATTACCAAAAATTATTAAAGAAGATGAAATAAAGATGTTATTTGAGGTTTGTAATCTAAATGATAAGCTAGGATATCGTAATTATTGTATTTTAGGATGCTTGTATGGTTGTGGGTTAAGAGTTAGTGAATTATGCAATATGAAGATTAAAGATATCGATTTTAATGAAAGAACAATTAAAATTCATGGAAAAGGAAATAAAGATAGAATAGTAATTATGTATGAGGATTTAGCTAATTGCATAAAGCATTATATATCTACGTTTAGAGTTGAATTACTATATAATTCAAAGGATTATGAAAATAGATATGTTTTTTTAAATAAAAATGGGACTCAATTGACTAGAATAGGTGTTAGAAAAATATTAGAAAAATTAGTTAGGGAATGTAATGAGACATTTCATATCTCACCTCATATGTTAAGACATAGTTTTGCGACGGCTTTATTAAATAATGGAGCAGATTTAAGAAGTGTTCAGGAGCTTCTTGGTCATGAAAGTTTATCAACAACACAAATCTATACCCATGTTTCATATGATAAAATAAAGCAATCTTATCAAATTGCTCATCCTAGGGCACTAAAGATAAGTGAAAAAAAGACTGTAGATGAATAAGAAATTCACTCTTGTAATGTATTATTTTATTTGTTATAATCACTTTGTTAGAAATGGAGTTAATATTATATGAAAAAAATTTTTTTATTATTTTTATCGATTTTTACTTTATTAGTAAGTTCTTGTTCAAGTGGAAATAAGCAGGACCTAGAATCATTACGTAAGGATGAAGTATCAAGTAGTATAAGAACTGAGCTTAATATAAATTTTGATGAAAAAAGTGGTTCTATTTGTTTGAATCCACATGAAGAGGAAGCAAAGAGCTATTATAGTATTTATGTATCTGAAAATGCATCAGAAAGCTTATTTACATACCGTATGAGCTTTGATGAATATATTAATAAGCACTTAAAATCAGTTCCGGTTAATTGTTTAACTTTTGCTGATTCATTATACGTAGATGAAATTAATTCTTTTATTTCAACTTTATATGATAAAGAGAATGGAATTAGTAAATTGTCATTGGGATTAGCTATTAATGAAGAAGCAAAATGGACTAAATCCCCAAGTATTGATTATTTATTAGATGTTAAGGATTCTGGTAAAACTAATGTTGAATTAGTGGTAGTATATCTTCCAACTTATTTTGTTAGAGTCTATAATAGTAATGAGATTTTAAAGGCATATGTTTTTGTCCCAGTATATATGACTTTTGAGGTTGATGGTTTTGAAATTTCTGCCCCAACTTCAGATAATGAAAAATATTCATTGAAAAATAGTTCTGTATCTGGTATCAAAGAGGTTGAATTAAAATTCAAGGAAGATACCGAAGATAATCCAAATAATCATTTATATTTATTAAATAAGTAATTGAATGAAGCCAAGTTTTTTTGGCTTTTTCTTTTTTTTAATAATTATTTTTATAAAATAAGATAAAATCATTGAAATGTAGATTTTTTTATGTTATTATTTTAAAGGCACAAAAATACACATACTTTTGGAGTTTGCCGTCGTGTGCAAGTAAAATTGATGGAGGCAAGCGATGAAGAAGGTAGAGGACATAACAAAAATAAAATGGAGGAAAAATTAAATGTCTGAATCAGTAGTTTCTATGAAACAATTATTAGAGTCAGGTGTTCATTTTGGACATGCGACTCGTAGATGGAATCCCAAAATGGCTAAGTATATTTTTACAGCTAGAAATGGTATTTACATCATCGATTTACAAAAAACAGCTAATGAAATTGAGAAGGCTTATGCAGCTTTACTTAATATTGTTAAGGATGGCGGAAAGGTTCTATTTGTTGGAACTAAAAAGCAAGCTCAAGAAGCTGTAAAGGAAGAAGCATTAAGATGCGATCAATACTACGTTAATCAAAGATGGTTAGGTGGTACATTGACTAATTTTAAAACAATTAGAAAGAGAATTAAAAAGCTTCAAGATTTATATAAGATGGAAGAAGATGGTGAATTCGCTAAGCTTCCAAAAAAAGAAGTTATTAAGCTTATTGCTGAACGTGAAAAGCTTGAAAAATTCTTAGGTGGTATCAAGGATATGAAGAAGGTTCCTGATGCTTTATTCATCGTTGATCCTCGTAAGGAGCATAATGCAATTTTAGAGGCTCGTAAGTTAAACATTCCTGTATTTGGTATTGTTGATACAAACTGTGATCCTGATGATGTTGATTATGTTATCCCTGCAAATGATGATGCTATTCGTGCAGTTAAACTTGTAACTTGGGTTATGGGTAATGCTGTTATTGAAGCTAATGGTGGTGTTGTTGAAAAATTTGATGATGCTGCTGAGCAAGTTAATTTAACTGAAGAAATTTCAAAGGAAAAAGTTCCTGCAAAGGAAGCTGCTCCTAAATCAGAAAAAAAACCAGCTGCAAAAAAGCCAGCTGCAAAGAAACCAGCTGCAAAGAAACCAGCTGAAGAAGCAAAAGCTGAATAATTTGGAGGAAGAAAAATGGCAAATATTACTGCATCAATGGTAAAAGAGTTACGTGAAAAAACTGCTGCAGGTATGTTGGATTGTAAAAAAGCATTAACTGCAACTGATGGAGATATGGAAGCTGCAATTACTTGGTTACGTGAAAGAGGAATTGCAAAAGCTGTAAAAAAAGAAGGCGCTGTAGCTGCTGAAGGTTTATGCTCTTATGCTATAAATGGAAATAAATGTGTTTTATTTGAGTTAAATTCACAAACAGATTTCGTTGCTAAAAATGCAAAATTCTTAGAGTTATTAGATAAGGTTGGTTCAATTATTGTAAATTCTAATGCAACTAATACTGAAGAAGCGTTAAAAATTTCTGTAGAAGACAAGGATTTATCTACTGTTATTTTAGAGGCATCAGGTGTTATTGGTGAAAAAATTTCTTTAAGAAGAGTTACTGTTCTTAATAAAGAAGATTCTCAAGTGTTTGGTGCTTATAAGCATATGGGTGGACGTATTGTTACTATCGCTATTTTAACTGGTAGTGATGAAGTAGTAGCAAAGGATATAGCTATGCATGTTGCTGCTTTAAATCCTAAGTATGTTTCAAAGGATGATATTCCTGCAGAAGTTATTGCTAAGGAAAAAGAGGTTATTTTGGCTGCTGCATTGAATGAAAATGCACAATCTGCTAAACCAAAACCAGAAAATATTATTGCAGAAAGAATTGTACCAGGTCGTCTTGATAAAAATTTAAAAGAAATTTGTTTATTATCACAACAATTTGTTAAGAATCCTGATCAAACAGTTGAGGCTTACGTAAAGGCTGCAAAGAGTGAGGTTATTACTTTCGTACGTCTTGAAGTTGGTGAAGGAATTGAAAAACAAGTGACTGATTTTGCTGCAGAAGTAGCTGCACAATCTGCTGCATTTAATAATTAATTAATATTAGGGGGAATAACTTTTGCTGTTCCCCCATTTTTTAAAAAAGGAGAATGTTAATATGTATAAGCGAATTTTATTGAAGCTTAGTGGTGAGGCTTTAAAGGGAGAAACCCCATCTGGAATTGATCCTCAAACTGTAAAGGAAATTGCTATGCAAATCAAAGACGCACATGATTTAGATGTTGAGATTGGAATTGTAGTTGGCGGTGGAAATATATGGCGTGGTAAAACAGCAGAAGGCTTAGGCATGGACAGAGCTCAAGCTGATTATATGGGTATGTTAGCTACAATAATGAATGGTCTTGCAGTTCAGGATGCTCTTGAAAATATCGGTGTTCCAACTCGTGTTATGACTGCATTACCAATTAATCAGGTTGCTGAACCATATATCAGAAGAAGGGCTATTAGGCATCTTGAAAAAGGCAGAGTTTGTATCTTTGTTGGTGGATTAGGATCCCCATATTTTTCAACAGATACAGCATGCGTTTTAAGAGCTACTGAAATTGGTGCTGAGGTTGTTTTAATGGCTAAAAATAAGACAGAAGGGGTATATGATTCTGATCCAAAAACAAACCCTAATGCTAAAATGTATGATGAAATAACATTCTCAGAAATTCTTGCTAAAAATTTAGCTGTAATGGATTCAACTGCAGCATCTTTATGCAAAGATAATAAATTACAATTAATTGTATTTAATATGAATGAAAAGGGTAATATCGTTAAGGCTGTAAAAGGTGATAAGATAGGTACTCTTGTAAAAGTAGAATAAGGAGAAATTTATGGAAGAATTAGAAATGGTCCTTTTAGAAGGCGAAGATAAGATGGATAAGGCAATCTTAGCTTATGAGCGTGAATTATCTACAGTAAGAACAGGAAGAGCTAATGCAGGTTTATTAGATTCTATTTCAATTGATTATTATGGAGTACCTACACCAGTTAAACAGATTTCATCAATATCTATTCCTGAGGCAAATCAATTGTATATTAAGCCATATGATAAATCATCTTTAAAGGCAATTGAATCTGCAATATTTGCTTCTCCTTTAGGTTTAACACCACAAAATGATGGTAACGGCATTAGATTAATTTTACCTAAGATGACTGAAGAGCGTCGTCGTGAGTTAGTAAAACAAGTAGGTAAAATGGAAGAATCTGCTAAAGTAGCAATTAGAAATATTAGAAGAGATATTAATGATGAGATTAAAAAGCTTGATTTACCTGAAGATGATGAAAAATCATCATTAGATGATGTTCAAGCATTAACAGATAAGAAAACTTCAAAAATTGCTGAAATAACAGAAATTAAGAATAAAGATTTAATGTCCATTTAATAAAACTTACCAATTTGTTGTAGCATCAACATTTTGGTTTTTTTATTAATAGGATAGCATTTAATCATAATAATTATTTTTAGTTATTTGAAGAAAAAATAAAGAGTTTATATAAATTATTGAAAAAAAGCATTTTTCGTCTATTGTTTGTTAATTTATTTTGTTCATAAATATTTTTCTTTATACTTTAGGTATTAAATGCTATAATATAATGTGTATTTCTACAAATTATATCAATTATTTTTTGTATAATTTATTTATATATGAGGTGTTTATTTTATGAAGAAAAGAGTTATTACAGGAATAATAATGGCATTAATTCTAATACCTGTTGTTCTTGTACCCCAATTGTTACCGCTATTTGAGGTTGTAGTACTTTTGTTGGGTGTAATTGCATCGTGCGAGCTATTACATATGTATGACAAAGAAAAGAATACTCATTTTGTTACTAAAATATTAGTTATTGTATTAACTTTAGTATTATATGCATCAATAGTAAGTTCATTTTCACAATGTCAGAATTCATTAGTTTGTAAATTTTTAAGATTTATATCATTTGATAAGATTGTAACTCCAACAACATCAATATGTGCAATTTTTATTATTCTAATGACAGGAATGGTTTTTACACCACATTTTGAGGTTTCTGATATTGGTAAATTTTATCTTGCTATTATTTATGTTGGTGTGTCTTTAGCTGCCTTTACAGTATTAAGATTCTTAGGAGTAAGATTTGTAATTTACTTATTAATTGTTTCTATAACAACAGATATTTTTGCCTTAGTCTTTGGATTAACATTTGGTAAGCATAAAATGGCTCCAAAAATATCTCCTAAGAAAACATGGGAAGGGGCTATTGGAGGAACAATTACTGCGGTCATAATTGGAACACTATTCTTATATCTATATCCTCATTTTTCAAGTTTTTTCCATGATGGAAATAAAATATTATTCTTCGAAAATGTATTTAATTATAATGAGTTCACAGAAGTAGGCAAAGTATTCTTTTCATTTATATTATCTACGTTAATATCTATTTGTTCTCAAACAGGTGATTTAGTTGCATCTAAGCTTAAAAGAAATTATGGTATTAAAGATTATTCTAATGTTTTCCCAGGTCATGGTGGTGTATTAGATCGTTTTGATTCTACTTTATTTGCTTCAGCAATATTTTTATTATTCATATTAGCTGAATCTAATTTATTTCCATGGGTGTTATGATGAAATATTTATATATCGCAGGAGCATGTGGTTCAATAGGAACCCAAACGTTAGATATTGTTAGGGATAATCCTAATGAGTTTAAAGCAATAGGAATGACATTAGGTTCAAATTTAGCTTTAGCTCAAAAATTAGTAGAAGAATTTAAACCAGAAATCATTTGTTTAAGAAATAGGATAGATGACCTAGTTTTAAGCTATAATCCAATTATTGTTTATGGTGATGAAGGCTTGTTGGAGGTTGCTAAATTCCATAAGTATGAGAATGAGATATTTGTTAATGCTTTAGTTGGTATTGCAGGTTTAATGCCAACGATTGAAGCGATTAAATCAAAAAAAGAAATAGCTTTAGCCAATAAGGAAACATTAGTAGTAGCTGGAGATATCGTAAAAAAGTATGCCAAGGACTACAATGTTAATATTAGACCTATTGATTCTGAGCATTCAGCTATTTTAGAGTGTTTAGTTGGTGAGGATAAAGCTGACGTTAAAAGATTAATTATTACTGCGAGTGGTGGCTCATTTAGAAATAGATCAAGAGAAGATTTAGTTAATGTTACTAAGGAAGAAGCACTTGCTCATCCAAATTGGAAGATGGGACCTAAAATTACAATTGATAGTGCTACTATGATGAATAAGGGTTTTGAAGTGATTGAGGCTCATTATTTATTTGATATACCATATGAACAAATAACTACAATTCTTCATCCACAAAGTATTGTGCACTCAATGGTGGAATTAAATGATGGAGTTATTAAGGCTTCAATTGGTACTGCAGATATGCACATACCGATTTCTTATGCACTTCGTTATCCAAATCATTGTCATAATTCATTTGATGGTTTATCTTTATTAGGATTAAATTTAGAGTTTAAGGAATTATCATTTGAAAGGTTTCCTTGTCTTTATTATGCTTATGAAGCAGCTAAAAAGGGTGGAGTTTATTTAGCTGTATTAAATGCTGCTAATGAGGCAGCTGTATATTTATTTTTAAATAATAAAATTAAGTTTTTAGAAATAGAAAAAATTATTTATGAAGAAATAAATAATGACTTATATTTAACTTATGAATATAATTTAGAAAATGTTATAAAATTGAGTAGGGAAATAATTAATAAAATTATTAAAAAGTACTGGAGCTGATTATTATGTTTTTATCAATTCAAGATGTTGGTCTTGTTCTACTAGCAATTATTGCGTTTGTTTTAATAATAGGTATTATAATTGCTATTCATGAGGCTGGACATTTCTTTTTTGCGAAGAGAGCAGGAATATTATGCCATGAATATTCATTAGGAATGGGACCTGTAATTTATAAAAAGCAATTTGGAGAAACTACTTTCTGCATTAGAGCAATTCCAATTGGTGGATTTGTATCAATGGCAGGAGAAGATGTAGCTGATGATATTGTTAAGGTTGGAGACAATATTGGTGTTAATATAGTTAATGATACCATTGTTGAAATTATTTTAGATGAAAAAGTTGAATGTGATATAAGAGGAACTGTTGAAGCAGTTGATTTAAAGGGTATGAATGATAATCCTCTGTTTATTACCTTAAATGAAGGAGTTCAAAATCATTATTATCCTGTAAAAAAAGATGCTTTTTATGTTTTTGAAAAAAATAAAAGATTACAAATTACTCCTTATGATAGATGTTTTGATTCAAAATCATTATGGAATAGATTTTTAACAATTTTTGCTGGACCAATGATGAATATGGTTTTAGCAATATTTATATATTTGATTGTTGCTTTTGCTACAGGTGTTCCTAATTTAGAATCTAATAAAATAGGTAGTATTTCATCTTATTATCCTGCTGATGGACAATTACAGGTAGGAGATCAAATCATAAAGGTTAATGATCATTCTATTTCTTCATGGACTGAATTTTCAAGCATTTTAGATAATGAATATGAAAATAATGTTACAACAATCAATGTTGTTGTATTAAGAAATAATGAAGAAATTGAATATACAATGGAAACATACACTTATATTACCTCAATTGGTTTATCAAATATACAGGCAGAAAATTTTAATTTAATTAAAGTTCCATCAACAAGTGACTATGGTCTTGAGGTTGGAAATGTTGCGATTAGATATAAAGATAAAGAAGGAACAATTAAAAAAGGCGATATTTTAACTAAAATAAGCATTAATAATGGTGATTCTATTGCAATTGAATCATGGAGTCAATTGATAGGAATTTTTAAGGATATTAACATTGCTGATATTAGATTTGAGTATTACTCTTTACAAGATAATGGAAGCTATTCACTTGTAAGTATTGATGATTGTAAGGTTATTGAACCTTATACAAATGAAGTATTGAATAATCAAAGAATTGAAAAAATAACCCAAATGATTGGTGTTTCACCGGTAATGCATTTCGATTTATTTGGATGTATTGGTTCAGCATTCTCAATGTTTTGGGATGATTTTACATTGATATTTAGAACCTTAAAGCTTTTGATTGCACCAAGTGATGTAAGACAGATTGGTGTTCAAGATCTATCAAGCTTTGTTGGTATTTTTGATATGGTAAGACAATATATAAGTGCTGGTTTTATTCCTCTTCTTGCGTTTGCAGCATTACTTTCTGTAAATATTGGTGTAATGAATTTATTGCCTATACCTGCACTTGATGGAGGAAGAATTATATTTTTGTTATATGAGCTTATTACAAAGAGAAAGCCAAGTAAAAAATTTGAAGCAGCATTAAACAATATTTTCTTTATACTATTGATGATTTTATTTGTATTTGTAACGTTTAATGATATATTAAGATTATTTAAATAGGACGTGATTTTGTGAGATATGATAACCCTATTATATTAGGTGATTATAGTGATCCAGATGTAATTAGAAGAGGCAGTAACTATTATATGGTTGCCTCCTCTTTTAATCATACACCAGGACTACCAATACTTAAAAGTAAGAATTTAGTTGATTGGAAGATTTTGTATTATGCAATAGACAAGCTACCTTTTGATAGATTTAATGATGTAGTTCATGGTGCAGGAGTATGGGCACCATCATTAAGGTATAATAAAGGAATATATTATTTAATTGTACCATTTCCTGATGAAGGTATTTATGTCTATGAAACAGATGATATAGAAACCGGTATTTGGAGTGAACCATGGTGTTTGATTGATGGACCTGGTATAATTGATCCATGTCCTATTTGGATTAAAGATAAATGCTATTTAGTTGTTGGCTTTGCTAAAAGTAGAATTGGATTTAATTCCTGTTTAGGTCTATATGAGGTATCAAATGATTTAAAAAGAAATATTTCAGGTAAATATACTATTATTTTTGATGGTCATAATACTCAGCCTACAATTGAAGGTCCTAAATTCTATAAAAGAAATGATTATATTTATATAATGGCTCCGGCTGGGTCAGTTAAGTCTGGTTGGCAGGTATGCTTGAGAAGTAAAAATATTTATGGACCATATGAAGAAAAGATTGTAATGCTTCAAAATGATTCAAAAATAAATGGAGCTCATCAAGGAGCATTAGTTGATTTACCTAATAAAAAATATGCTTTTATTCATTTTCAGGATTTAAATTGTTATGGAAGAGTTGTCCATCTTCAACCAGTAGAGTGGATAAATGATTGGCCAATATGTGGCAAAGTTAATGATGAGCTACTTGGTGGTACTCCAGTTGATAATTATGAATATTTAATTAATAAGAAATCTAATTATAAAATTGATTATTCTGATGATTTTAAAGGTAGTAAACTATCATATTTATGGCAAACTCCAGCTAATAAAGGATTTGGATGGTATGAAATTAATGATTGTCTTAAATTAAATTGTATTTATCATAATGAAAAGTCACTTAAAGCTCTTAATTTAGTTCCCAATTTATTTTTAACAAAATTATGCTTTAAATCATTTTCAGTAAAAAGCTTTTGTGTTTTAAATTTAATAAATGATAATGATGAAGTAGGATTTACATATATGGGTAGAGATTATCAATATATATGTGTTAGAATGATTAATGGAGTAAATCATTTACAATTAAGACAAGGTCATTTTAATCAAGAAAATGATATTGTTATATTAGATTTGATTTATAATAATTCAACTATTGAATTTAATTTAAAGTATATTGAACCAAATATTTATCAATTAGGCTTTAATGGTTCATATATAAATAAAAAATTTATTGCTACTCCAGGAAGATGGATTGGTGGTAAAATTGGAATATATGCTAGAGGTATAAAAAAGGGTGGAAGTGCTACATTCCATTATTTTAAGGTGAGAAGTAATGAAAGAGAAAGATGAATTAATATTAGATATAAAAAGATTAGGTATAAATGGTGAGGGTATAGGTTTTTATAATAAACTAGCTATATTCGTTGATGGTGCGATTCCAGGTGAGGGTCATAATATTTCTATTACAAAAATGGAAGGGAAAATGGCTTTTGGTAAAACATTAGAAATAAAAAGAACTTCAAATGCTCGTAAAGAGGCAGAATGTCCATATTATGAACAATGTGGTGGTTGTGCTGTAATGCATATTAAATATGAAAATATGCTTGAATATAAAAGAAATATTTTAATTGAATCTTTAAATAGATTTACTACCTTAAACACAAGAACATTCCAAATAAATAATACTATTCCATCACCTAAAATTTTTGGGTATA
This sequence comes from Anaeroplasma sp., assembly GCA_051874325.1. Lineage (GTDB taxonomy): Bacteria > Bacillota_I > Bacilli_A > Acholeplasmatales > Anaeroplasmataceae > Anaeroplasma. Next base: position 990 of record JBJEFS010000054.1, on the reverse strand, counting down.
GAAATAAATCACAGCTTCCTTTAAAAAAACTTGATGATAAATCAAGTGTATGTATGATAAAAGCTAACTCTAATATTTTATGTCCGATAGATTCATGCTTAGTTCAAGATGAATTCATTAATAAATTGAATAAACAAATTCTTCAATTAATTGATGAATTAAATATATCTATTTATTTAAAAAAATATAATAGAGGAATTTTAAAATATTTAGTCGTTAGAGTTAATCAAGCTAATGAAGCTCAAGTATGCTTTATTTGTCATGAAAAAAATGCTAAGATTAAGGAATTAGCAAAGAAAGTAATTAATTTAGATGGTGTTAAAAGCGTTTATGAAAACTTTAACCCTAAAGCTAAAAGTGTAAATTTGTTTGGTGATGAAACAAACCTATTAGAAGGAGAAAAATATATAGTAGAAAAATTAGGTAATATTAAATATCAAATTTATCCTACTACATTCTTCCAATTAAATACTTTACAAGCTAAAAATATGTATGATATTATTCTAAAAAATTGCAAGCTTTCCTTTAAGGAAAGAGTATTAGATGCTTATTGTGGTGTTGGTTCAATAGGTTTATATTTAGCTCATAATGCTAAAGAAGTAATAGGTATTGAGTTTAATAAGGATTCAATTGATGCAGCAAATGAAAATGCTAAGTTTAATAAAATAAATAATGCTAAATTTTATCAAGGAGATGCAGCAGAACTATTTCCTAAAATGATTAATGATGGAATATCATTTGATGTTGTTGTAGCGGATCCACCAAGGACAGGCTTAGGAGATAAATTTATTAATGCATTATTAGATTCAAATGTAAAAAGAATAGTTTATGTTTCATGTAATCCTTCAACTTTAGCAAAAAATTTAGAAGCATTAAGTGTTAAATATAATGTTAATTCAATTACTCCTTTAGATATGTTTCCACAAACTCCACATGTTGAGTGTGTCGCGCATTTGATACTGAAAAATCCTAAATAGATGTCTACAAAAA
>JBJEFS010000053.1:0-14136 GCA_051874325.1 Anaeroplasma sp. | reverse complement strand
AATAGTCGTTGAAATCATTATAATTATATCTAATTATTTCTTCATTTTCAAGAATATCATTTAAAGAATAATCATATATTCCTCTTGATAATATATTACCATTTGAATCATAGGTATAAATATAGGTTTTATTAAATGATTTATTATCCTCTCTAATTAATCTATTTAATGAATCATATGTATATCTAGTGCTAGAATGATTTTCTTCTTTAGATATAATATTTCCTTCCTTGTCATAGCTATATTTATATCTTTGGATATTTCCATTAATATTCTTTTGATTTAATGATATTAAATTAGTGGCTCTTCCATTTTTAGATAGATAAGTATAATTATCACTTAATAATGTATTAGTTTTATTTACTAATCTATTAAGCTTATCTAGCTTTAATTGTTCTTGATATAATACTTCATTATTATATAGAACACTATATTTATTTAATATATCATCATTATATTCTGATTTATATTTAATTTGATTATTATTAATTTGATATGTAGTTTCTAATTCCTTATTATACATATCATAATTAGTTGATTTAGTATAATCATTAGTTTGAATAGAAGCTAGAGTATTATCTATATAATTATAAATAGTAATATATTCATTACCATTAATATATTTTGTTTCTTTTATTACTCTATCAAGTGAATCTAATTCATATTTAATATACTCTATAGTGGTATTACTTGTAATTTTATTAATTCTTAAGGTATTACCATATTTATCAGTAACCTTTTCAAAGCCTGAATTATTAGGATATAGAGTTTTATATGAAATAGTAGATGATGTTTCTAAATAGCTAAATGTAGAGTATAGCTTATCATTAATATATAATTCCTTTTCTCTTCCATAATCATCATATGTATAGCTATATTTCATACCTTCAGTATTATACTCTATTAATCTAGATAATTCATATACTGAATTATTATAATTATCAATTCCATCTGCTTCAGCTGAAATTGAATCACAATTATTAGTTGAATTAATATTTAATATATTACCATTTGGTGTGGTAATAATCTTATTAGATTCATTAATGTATTTATATTCTTCATTATAGCCTAATGAGTTAGCTTCTTTAATTAGCTTACCATTTTCATCATATTCACATTCTTCTATATATGCTTCATTAGGTAATGATTTATAATAAGACTTTTTCATGATGCATAAGCCTTGATCATTATATAGATATTCTATTATATTACCCTTTGAATCCTCTTCCTTTGCTATTTTATTATTAGAGTTATATTTATATGATTTAGTTGTAATTTTAGTATCGGATGATACTAGATTACTACTTAAATCATATTCCTCATAATAAATAGCTTCTACTTGACTCTCTAGTAGTTCATTATAGTTATAAGTATAATCTATTTTTCTTTTGTTAATGTAGTATCCTTGTTTTTCTCCCATAACCGTTTTAGGAGTAACAGCCTCACTATAATAATCAGAGGTTTTATTATACGCTTCATTATATTCACTATATACATAATCTCCTAAGGCTAGAGTAAAGTCAGTTATTTCACAACTTGTAGTATTTCCAGAAAAATCGGCATAAACAGTAATGCTTGTTGGGTTAATTAATTTACCAGTTTCATCCTCTTCTAATGTGATAGGTAATGCTGCAAACTGTTTGCCTGAAATACTATTATTAAATGAGACTGCATATTCTATATCATCTAATCCATCGTATTTAATTATACAGCTAAGTTCAAATCTTCTTGAAAGCCAACCAACACTAGAAGTTACATTACAATACTTTGTTTTATGTCTTTGATATGGTAATGTTGCATCCCCATCTGCAAAGGCATATAAAACATAATCAGTTGAATAATCATTAAATAAATCAACTGTATAACCTACTTTTCTAGAATTAGTTGAATCCAAAGTTAAACTACTTGCTAAAACTTGCTTTTGATGATTTTTATTATAAGTCATATCAAAGCTACAGCATTTATCATGATTTTCATGCATACTAATACTATCGATTTCACCATCTATAGTATTGTATTCAGTAACTATATATTTATTTTCATCAAATATATAGTTATTAACTAAATCATTCTTGTTATTACTTACACTTACATGACAGTCATCATATGTAAAATAATCAATATGATCATTAATTTGAGAATTATCTGATTTAATAAACAAATCTCTTATATGAGTGATTTCACCACTCATATATTGAATATAATAGCCTTGCATATTTATATCAATATATTTATATAAATAGCCTGAATTATATTCTAATGTAGATACATTATCATCTGAATAGATAATTTTAACTAGAAATTCATTCTCATCATATTCATAACTAATATAATTACCCTGTGATTCATATATTTTAATTAAATTATTTGAATCATTATAAATAAAATTAATGCTGTTACCTTTTTCATCAATAACATTCTTAATTCTATTTAAATCATTATATTGAATTGCAATTTGATGTTCAAAAGAATCAAACATTATGCATAGATTACCAGATTCATTAAAACCATATATTAGACCGTCACTACTTGACAAATACATTTTAGGAATTAATTTTATTAATTCTTTCTTCTCATATTCTTTAGAATATAAAAGCTTCTCATAATATGATTTTAATTTGATTGTTAATGGTAGAATTCTTTCATAGTAAGCTTTTTGTTTTTCTAATGCATCTTCTTCATATGCCTTTTTATCAACTAAATAATCATATTCTGCTATAGATAATGAATTTTGATATTCATAAGTTGCTTGCTCAATGAAGTTAGATGCATCTTGTATATTTTGATTTATGACATCTATATCATGCTGATATTTTTGACTGAAATAGCTTGATGCTTTAGTTTCTGTAGACATTTCATCAAATAAACTCACAGTTTCTCCATCAACATTTTTTGTTTCATCATTATACTTTGCATATGTTCCATATAAATCTGCATTATAAGCATCGCTATTTGAATAACTCATTCTATTCAATGATTGATTATATGTATACCTAGTTATTCCTTGTGACTCTAAACCACCAGCTGCTTTAATCTCTTTTTTTGTTTGATTGTAATATTCATTTTTAGCAGCATATAATTTATTAATATTATTAATATATTCACTTGATGATTTTATTGAAGAATACTCAAAATTATTATTCTCATATGCTTCCTGCTTACTTATAAAACTATTATATTTTTGATTATTAAACTTTGAATATTCATAAATGTTATAATCTAAATTTTCAATTGTTTGTTTAATTTGAAGAATTGAATTTTCAAGCTCAATTAGTTCTTGATTTCTAAAATCCATCTTTTCATTATTTATAAATGTTGTATAATCTCCTGATAAACTTATGCCTTTATTATTTTTTAATTCTTTATAAACCTTCCTTCCATCATATTCTAATGTTCCATTAGGCAAAACAATCACGTTATCTTTTAAAATGTATTCTCTAGCTGTATCATTTTTTATATAATACAATTCATCAAATACTTCCTCAGTTCCATTTGCTTGGATTAGTTTATAGGTGTCAGTATCAACCTTAACTAATTGCTGCTCTAGGTTAAGCTTAAAACCTTTACCATATCCATTATTTATCTCACTGATTTGATATTCATGAGAAATTCTTAATGGAATGTATGAATTAGAAAAGCTCAAATCATTATGAGTAAATGTGAGTCTTTGCAAGCCTAAATCATAGTTAAATTCTCCATTTAATGTCTCATATGTTAAAATTTTTCTTTTTTTCATATTATTTTAACCAATCCTTTTCGATAGCTATGAGAGCATTATCCTTACTTATATTTACTACCTTGGTGGTATCTATAAGCTCTTCAATTTTTTTTGAAACATAATCCTTATCAAATTTAATTCCATTTTCAATAGAAAATTGATTCATCTTAGTTAATACATAATTCTTTTTTTCACAACCATTATAATTACTAAATCCTTCTGCCTCCTTAACAAATGTAGATATTTGATTTGTTAAAAGTAATAGATTTTCTGCATTTTTTCTTACCTTATTATTTTTAGATAGTTTAATAATAAAGGTAAGGATTGTTATCAAAATACCTAATCCCGTACCTATTATTGAAAAAATAAATTCTAAATCCATGAATTAGCCTCCAAATATTTTAAAATTATTTTAGGAGGATTATTTATACTATTTATTTCATTATTATTGATACTTTTATACCATTGAATCATTTCTTGATGGACAGTCTCATTTTCAGTAATAATTCCGTAAGAGACATTATTTCTATATTCAATGAATGCTTTTAAAAGCTTTTCCTTACTATATTTTAAGGCTGAAGATTTTGATATATCATTTTTTATTTCTTGTTTTCTTACAATTCTATTGTTCTGATATTTATATTCTCCAACAATTAAGTCTTTAGGGAAATCTTCAAAATCTATTGTAGGTTTTGTCAAATCCAAAGGATATGTTCTATATCCTATTATTTCATTTTCTCTATTTAAAAGTAAATTGACCTTCATTTCCATACCCTCCTAAAATCTATATAATCCTCTAATCCATACATCTCCACGATATTCATCAGATTCAGTATATTTTTTAACACTAATATAATCATCTTCTGAATCATCAACTGCATAATATTGACTTACTAGATAATAATATCCTGTTTCAGATTTATACACTTTATCTAAATTATTGATACTAACACCATTAAAGATAATCGTCATAATTTCTCCACTAATAGTATCTGAAAAATCAATTTGGTATAATGAAGAATCCCCAGAAACATTATAATATAAGTTTTCTTGTGAACCTTCAAACAAAATAGTTTTTGTAGAACATACATCAGTGTAGCATTGCATAAATCTACTTTCAAAATTAGCATCAAAATACGATTTTATATATTCGTTGATAGTACTTGTATCAATAACTTTGTTCAATCCATTTGCGTATATTGGTCCATATGCATAAACAGAACCATTTGATTTAACATTCAACATTTCCTTTTGATTATTAGCATCTAAAAATCTAACTTGGTCAGAATAAAATTGCAAATAGATGGTTTTGTTTCCATATACTGCTTTCTCAAGTTCTGTATAAAAATTTAATTTATTATTTGCCAAATCTTCTGAAATTTGAGTATTATTTCCCTTAATATAAAAGCTACCACCTACTAATCCTATTGTTGTCTTAGCCGAATGATGCTTTAATGCTACTTCTGTATCATTAATGCATATTTCACCATTACCATATGTAAATGATACCTTCTCATTACTAAACAAATGCTTCTGAGAACCATTTAGATTGATTGCAATAGAGCCATCACTAATATCTAAATATGTTGAATTATTTGCGTTACCATTAACTCCATAATCAATAGGTAATGCTCCTATTTTTGTATTTGAGCCAAAAACTTTTATCGCCTCATATACTTGGAAGTTCTTTCTTAAATATGACGCAAGATCATCTGCACCTAATTTAAATGCAGCGACATTACTTCCTGGCACACACCATATTTGTCCATTTTCAAGTGAAATAATTTGAGTAAATCCTGAAATTGGATCAGGCAATTCTGTAGCTTGTCTGAATAATAATGCATTATTATCCTTCCAGTTTATATTATTAAAAACTTCTTCTGATAATGGTGTAGCATCATTATTAATTAAATTTGATTCTACATCCTCTAATCTAACATATATTTCATTTTGTCCTTCAATTATATTATTATTTTCATCAACCTTTGTCAGTTTTTTTAAACTAGCATGGTTTCTTTTTTGTAGTTTAATATTCATTTTTTTCTCCTATTTTTTCTAATTTCAAATCATTGCATCTTTTTTAAATAAGTTAAGATCTTAATTCTTGATATTAGTGGCCAGCTAATATTAATTTAATCTAAATTTTGAATTTAACCTAAATAGAATAAATCCAGAATCTGATGCACCATCTCTTTTTTCATTTGATAATACCTCAATATTATTACTAAAAATTATAGATGGAATTTTAAGTAAAATATTTCTAATTAATGAAAATATAGAATATTTACTTATAATTAACTCAGAGTTTTTGATTGATTTCTTTGTCATTTTAACCTCCTTGACCCTATTATACATAAAATCTTTAATTGTACAATTTAGTCAAAAAGACACTTATTTGTTACATTTTCTTATTTTTTAAGTATTTTTTTTTGATTGTAACTATTTTAAGTGAAACAAATTAACAAAAAACGTTTAATAAATAAAATAATTAAAAATTACAAAACACGACAAAAAAAGGCACCTTTCAGTGCCAGTAATATTTAATATATTTATTCATCATCTAATTTTCTTAATCTCACCTTTTAATTATTGTGCTATTTTTTATTGTTATAATACCATATATTATAAGAAAAAAGCATAAATTATATTTAAATAATTTATGCTTTTATCAAAAAAATATCTTAGTAGGCTATCATCTCGGTAATTAAACGAGTGTGCAACTCTAGATTATTAAAAATAAAAGCTATTAATAGTTTTCCTTTTTAACTTCAAAATAAGCTTGTGGATGATTACAAACTGGGCATACCTCTGGAGCTTTAGTACCAACAACTACATGTCCACAATTTCTACATTCCCATATAGTAACTCCTGACTTTTCAAACACCTGCATAGTCTCAACATTTTTTAATAATGCACGATATCTTTCCTCATGCATCTTTTCAATTGCTGCTACACCTCTAAATTGCTCTGCTAATTCATGGAAGCCTTCCTCATCAGCCTCACGTGCCATTCTTTCATACATATCTGTCCATTCAGCATTTTCACCTTCAGCAGCATGTAATAGGTTTTCAGCAGTAGTGCCTAATTCACCTAAAGCCTTAAACCATAATTTTGCATGTTCCTTTTCATTTTCAGCAGTTTGTAAGAATAAGGCTGCAATTTGTTCATAGCCAGCTTTTTTTGCTACACTTGCAAAATAAGTGTATTTGTTTCTTGCTTGAGATTCACCAGCAAAAGCTTCCCATAAGTTCTTTTCAGTTTTTGTTCCAGCATATTTATTAGCCATTTTTAAATCCTCCTTCATATGTAATGATTATATCATATTTTTTAATATGAAGAAAGATTTTTTTAGATTAATTCAGCTAATGAATAGAATTCATAACCTTTTTCTCGAAGCTTATCAATTGCAGTCGCTAAAACATCTGCATTTGATTTTGTTAATGTATGCATTAAAATAATTGAACCACCTTTAGTTTGCTTTAATAGATTATTTAATGCATAATCCACACCTTTATCATCAGTATAAACATAATCATAATAGCTTACATTCCAGGTGAATGTATAATAGCCTAATTCATTCAGAATTTTAAGCTTTTCAGGATTAATTCTTCCCATTGGTGGTCTAAAATATTTTGTAACCTCTTTGCCAGTAATTCTAATTGCCTCTTGTTCAAAGGTTTTTATATCTCTTTGAAATTCAATATTACTCATCTTAGTAATATCTTTATGAGAAAAAGTATGATTAGCTAAGGTTTGTTCGTTAGCAATTCTATTTACTAAGATAGGATTTTGAGTAAGAAATTCTCCTTCTATAAAAAATGTAGCACATACATTTTTTTCCTTTAGAGTATTCAATATCTTTTCAGTGTTTTTAGCTGAATATCCATCATCAAAGGTAAGATATATATGATTGCTATTAGCATCACCACAGAAAATAGGTTTTGTTTGTGTAGAATTATTAATGAATAAAAAATTAAAAATGCTTAAAAATAATAATAATTTTCTCATTATATCACCATTATTAGTATGGAGAATTTTGAAAAAATTATTATAATTTGTCAAAATATTCTATATTTTCTTTTCACACAGATAATACTCTTGACCATACATTTGAGTATGATTTATTATCTTAAATCCTATCTTGTTATATAAATTAATTGCTTTTAAATTATTTATAGAAACATACAATTGTATTATGCTAACATTTTTAATCAATGATAATACCAGATTCATCATTTCATATGCATAACCATTACCTTGAAAACTTTTATCGATTACAATTCTTTCTAGCTCTACTTTATCATCTAGATAAATAATAGAAACAGCACCAATTATTAGATTGTCTTTTACAGCCACATATAAACTATTATTTATTAAATCAGTTTCTATATCGTCTTCACAAGGATATAATTCATTCCAAGGACAATCTTGTGAATTGATTACTGATTTATAAATATTGTAAATTGTAATACTATCTGTTCTCTTTGCCAATCTTAAGTACATATATTATCTAATACATGAGCATTTAGTTGGAATAAATGCCATTAACTCATCAACTAATCTATTATTACAAAGATAAAAATCTTCTTTTTTTAAAACTAACTTATTATCAATTAATAAACTTAAATGAACTTCTAAATCATCAAAATACATATCCATTCTTTTTGATAGATCTTCAATTGACAACTTTTCGTTATGATAAAGCATTTTTACAATTTTGACTCTTAGTGGATTACCTAAGGTCATAAATAAAACACTTGCTTCTTCCTTATGCATAAATTCACCTCAGTTATTATTATTTATTATTTCATTAATTTTATTCTTTCGCACCTTAAAAAACAAATAGATTGCTACAATTACATCAATAACATAAATATAGCTTAAAAAAACAAATAACCATGCTTTGCCCTTAGTTAAATAGTTATTCTTACATGCATTAATACAAGTACCTATATTATTTGTTCCAGTTATAGTAATTGTTAAAAAATCAACCACAACAGCTAAAGCTATAAATCCTATTCCCCATAGACTCATCAAAATTCCAATCATGCCAACAATAAAATTAATTATATAAGCTGGAATTTGAATACATTTTATAATCAAATTCATTCTTGTTGGGTAATAAACACCATATGAATTAAGACTTGATCTAATTGAATTGATTACTGAAATTATAAAACAAACCACTGTTACTACAAGAGCTAATAGAATTGTTAATACCATAGCAAGCATTGTATACTCAGAGTCATGAGTAATGTTATCTTCAATTATACCAACAATTAATATTATCAAAAATGCTACCATATATAAATATGGATATATAATAACTGGTAGCATTTTTAAATGTTTCCATATGTTTTTTTTCATCATAATCTCTCCATAAAAATATTTATATCATTATTATACATAAAAATCCTATATTATTCAAATATATGATATAATTGATTTAGAAAACATGGAGGTCTTTTATGATTTTAGATAATTTAATTAATGATTTAAAAGAAATGAATTTAAGCCCAACAGATACTGTAATGGTTCATTCTTCTTGTAAAAGCATCGGTTATGATGCTAATGATATATTAGATAGTTTAATGGAGTACTTTAAGGATGGTCTTTTAATTTTACCTACTCATACCTGGAAAACAATAAATGCTGATAATCCAATTTTTAATCCAAACAAAGAACCAGCTTGTGTAGGTATTTTACCAAATCTTTTCATGAAAAGAAAAAATGTATATCGCTCATTACATCCAACTCATAGTGTAGCAGCATATGGAAAAAATGCAAAAGAATTTATAGCTGGAGAAGAATACAATAATACTCCCTGTACACCAGGAGGTGTATATGATAGACTAAGAAAAGAAAATGCCAAAATTTTGTTAATCGGCGTAGGTAATGAAAGAAATACTTTCATTCACAGTATTGAAGAGGTTTTAAACGTTAATAATCGCCTTAGTCCATTGCCAATGAATTTAAAAATAGTAAAGGATGATAAACTAATTGAAGCATATGTTCGCAGGCATTACAATGAAAAACAGCCTCACATTTCGTTAGATTTTGTGAAGCTGGATAAAGCTTTATTATATTTAAATGCAATGACAGAGCATAATTTTGGTAAGGCACATGTTTATTTATGTGATGCAAATAAAACTTTTAATGTTGTAAGATATATATTGAGAAAAAATCCTGAAATAATTGTTGAAGACGAACAAATTCCAGACAACTTATGGATTAATTTTAATCAACATATATGATTTCTATATTTTTATTTATTAATGGGATAATAATACTAAGTCCATGATGAATGTATAGTTTTTTTAAATTTTTTACTGATAAAAACGCAAATTTAAATACTTTTTTTACTTCTTTTGGTATATAATATACTTCATCTATTTTTTCTGTTGGATATGCAAGTAATTCTTTTTTGTCTTTTGTAAATAAGACATTATCAATTGAACAAAAATAATTATTGTTTATTGAGACTGATATATACTTTAAACCATTATAAGAATAATTATATATATTTCTTACTTTCTCCTTAATAAAAAGTCCTTCAATATTATTATTGCTTGCAATACTTAATGGTAAAATGGTTGTATTATAAACAAGCATTTTTATATTTCTATATTTACTTAGCTTCTCTGATTCAACTAATACTGTTTCATCACTCTCAAAAAATATAATCTCATTGTCACTACAAACAATGTCTTCAGCTAAAAAACATTTATCTAGATCAGACATTTTTAGTTTAAATTCAATTTTAGGATATTTAGAGCTATCCTCCATTATATATTTGCTTTTTATATATAAATCGTAATTTATATCATTTTTCATTGATTCTTCGACCAAATAAAGATATTTCTTATAATCTTTTTTAAATAGATAATATGTTTTCAAATATGCATAAGTCTTTTCATATAATTTATTATCTGATGAAATAAAATGAGAAATAGCTTTATCATATTCTTTTAAATCAAAATATATTCTTCCTAAAAGATAGAGGTCTTTAGCATTTTTGTTTTGAATTTTATGTAAATATTTTAGCGCTGATTCACAATCACCACAATTCGAATATGCTAAATCAGCAAGCAAGCTATTAGCAGGATCATAATTATTTTCTCCTGCCTTTTTAATTAGCTCAATTCCCTCAACAAAGGCATTATCAATCATCATTTTTGTGCCTTTTTCAAACATTTCAGCAGGATTCATATTAATTTCCGGTTCTTATTTCTATGATACAATTATCCTCCATAATAGAGTTTTCTTTAATTATATCACCGACACTATCTAACACTATTTTACCAACCTTAGGATTCTTAATAGACATAACATTTCCTTTAATCGTAGCATCCACCTCTGAATACTCAAAAGCCAAATCTGTATCTATCATTTCACAATCAATAAGCTTTAGGCTTTTACAATAGCATAAAGGCTGTGTTCCAATGATTTTACAATTAATTAATGTTAAACCATCTGAAAACCAAGCAAGGTATTCTCCTTTAACAATTGAATTTTTAACTATGACATTTTTGCTATGCCAAAAAGCATCCTTTGTATCTAAAATAGAATCTTCAATTAATAAATTTTCCATATATTGAAATGAATATTTACCAGAAAATTTTATATTATGCAAATTAATATTTTTACTATCAAAAAAGATATATTCAGAATTGATTTGGGAATCATATATATCAATGTTATTACACTTCCATCCAAATTCCTTCGAATCAATATACGAAGCTTTTATTATTATATTTTGACATTCACGAACTGCTTTAACAGATTTAATTTCAGTATTATTAATATATCCATCAACTGAATACCAAATAGGTGCTCTTGTTAATTCATCTAATTTTGAATTATTAAGTTGAAATTTAATTGTATGCCAAAGTGGATACCTCAAAGAAAAAGAACAATTTTCAACAATAATATTTCTTGATTCCTTTAATACTGATTCTCCATCTTTTTCTCCAGCAAATGTACATTTTATAACATTAGTATTTTTTAAATTATATAATGCTCTTTCCTCATCATATGTTTTGTTTTCAATTACTTCCATAAATACCTCTTTTATTACAATAAAAATAAAATAGAAAAAACTCCTATTTATATTATGAATTATATTACAAATAGGAGTTTTTTTAAAGCAAATATCAAATTTATTTATTTAAAAGCTTTATAAATTCATCAACTGGAAGTGGTTTAGAAAAATAATATCCCTGTACGTAATCACAATTAACTAGCTTTAATCTATCGACCTGCTGCTTAGTTTCAACACCCTCTGCAACTACAGTCATTTGTTTTCTATGGGCCATATTGATTATATCACTTAAAATACTTTCCTCGATAGTCTTATCAGTTTCATTTTTAATAAATTTCATATCTAATTTTAATACATCAACGATCATTTGACTTAACATATTAAGTGATGCAAATCCACTTCCAAAGTCATCCATTTCTACAATGAATCCAATTTTTCTAAGCTCATTCATCGTATTTATTAACTGTTTAATATTTTTTGAATAGGCACTTTCTGTGACTTCTAAATGTAAATATTTAGGTTCAATATTATATTTTTTTGTTAAATCAACAAATATTTCTTCTAAAAATGCAATTGAAGAATCAACCTGTGATACATTCACAGAAATCGGTACTATCTTATATCCATCTTGTCTCCATATTGTTAAAAGTTTACATACAGTATTCCAAACATAATAATCAAGATTATAAATAAAGCCATTCTTTTCAAATAACGGAATAAAATCATTTGGTGACATAAAGCCCCATTGGGGATGATTCCAACGAACCAAGGCCTCCGCCCCAACAATCTGATTATCTGCTAATCTATATTTTGGCTGTAAATACACACAAAACTGGTTGTCCTCTAAAGCAGATTTCATCGTATCAGTTATTGCTTTTTCACGAAGCAAATTGTTTCGCAAAACATCATCATATACTGCAAATTTTTTACCATATTGGCCTTTAATACTATCAGCAGCTAAAAAAGCACGATCACACATTTGTTCGACTGATACCTGTGGGTCTATTATCTCATAAATTCCCCATCTTATAAGTATGCCACTTATCTCAGGAATAATATGCATATTATCATTGTTATACTTATTCCAATCCAAGCATTCTATTACTCCAAAGAATCTGTCCGCATTATATCTTCCACATATTCCATTCTTTCCAATTGCTTTTTTAAATTTATCAGCAAAGCATTTAAGAAGCTTATCCCCTGCCAAAACACCAAAAGTATCGTTATAAACCTTGAAATTTTCAATATTTGAGCAAATTATTGCATATTTTTTATCAGGATTTAAAAGTATAATTTCTTTTGCATTTTGATAAAAAAATTCTTTATTGAATAGCCCCGTAAGTTTGTCATATTTTAATTCATTAACAATTGCAGAAGTTTCTCTTAATTTAATTAAACTAGCAATACGATGCAAAATTACCTCAGGACGATATGGTTTAGGAATAAAATCTGTAGCGCCATGCATCAAAGCCGATACTTCTTCATTATCTCTTCCGCTCTCTGTTAAAACAATGACAGGTATCAGCGATAATTGTGAATCATCTTTAATTTTATCCAAAAAAGTATATCCATCCATAACTGGCATAATAATATCCAATAAAATAATCGAAATAGATGACTTATATTTATTAAGAACATCAATTGCCTCACAACCATTACATGCCTCTAATACTTCGTATTTTTCAGATAATATATCTACTAGCATTTCCCTATTAATTTGATTATCCTCTACAATAAGCACTTGTTTTTTAAACATAATAGCTAACCCCTTTTTTTATTCCCAATTCAAAATAAACCCTTATTTTTAAGCGCCTACAATTTATTATTTTGAAGATACTACATCATAATATTCTCTTATTGCATCAATAGTTTTCTTATACTTTTCTTTAACATCCTCAAATAATTCATAAGCATAAGCAGAAATATCATCTGCTTCTGTTCTAAGCTCATCAGTTAATCTAACACATGATTCTAAAAGAAGAGAAAAGCCTAAGTTTGCACAAACACCCTTCAATGTATGACATGCTTTAAAAGCTTCATTTTTATTATTTAAACTCATATATTTAAATAATAAATCGTATGACTCATCATCAATAAATTTAAATAAAAATTTTTCTATCAATGATTCCTTTGGTAATCTTGAAAATATATCCTCAAAGCTACCACCCATTTTTTTATAACAATCCTTTATATCCACATACTTCTCCCCTTAAATCAACTAAATATAGCATTGAAAATATGCTTTATTTAATTGATTTTATCATATATACAATGCTAATTCAATAAAAAGTGACGATTTCTATTATATATTGTAAAAATATGGTTACAGTTCAGTCGTAATAAATAAAAAAATAAAGTCAATTGAAAAGTTCTACAC
>JBJEFS010000052.1:0-14203 GCA_051874325.1 Anaeroplasma sp. | reverse complement strand
GATACCTTGTTGTTTGGTGTAATGCTTTAAGCCTTTATTTGCCATTCCCTTATCCCCCTATTATTATCTTTAATTCAATTATATTTTCTTTAAAATATATTGTCAATATATGGTAATTTTTCACATAATTTCACATAATTTGAATAAAAGAAAAAAGGTTCAAAATATATGTCAATTATTTGAACCTTTTACTTGCTTTTTAATTACTATTATACTGTCCACCATCAATTCTAATTATAGAATTATTAATATAGCCTGCATCCTCACTTATTAAAAATTTAACAAGCTTAGCCACTTCTTTTGCTTCACCAATTCTTCTTACCAAAATTTTATCAAGCTCCATTTGCATAAATTCCTCATCATAATCGCCAATCTCATTTTCAGTTGCAATTAATCCCGGAGCAATAGCATTAACTGTTACATATGGAGCAAATTCAATAGCTAAGTTATGAGTCAAAGAATTTAAAGCTGCCTTTGATGCATCATATTCAATTCCCATTGGATAATAAGTGTTTATTCCATTTGTTGAAGAAATATTTATAATTCTTCCCCACTTTTTACCAATCATATACCGTTCAGCTCTCTTAGCAGTTAAAAAAGCACCAATAACATTAACATCTAACGTTTTTTTAAAATCAGAAGCCTTTTTTTGACTAAAAATATTAGGCAAATCAACTGCAGCATTATTAATTAAAATATCTACTCCACCTAATTCTTGCTCGATTTTATCGAACATTTCATTAACCTGCGTTTCATCACTGATATCACATTTAATAACTAAAGTTCTAATATTAAATCTACTTATTTTTTTATTGAGTAAATGTGCTTCTTTTTCTGAGGTATTATAATTAATAACACAATCATATCCTGACAAAGCTAGCTCTTCTATTATTGCAGCGCCAATACCTTTAGCACTACCTGTAACTAAAACAACTTTACTCATTAATGCTAAGCTCTACCACAATAGCTTCCATCAATAGTAGAGATAACAACCTTTTCTCCCTCTTTGATAAATTGAGGTACTCTTATTCTTAAGCCTGTTTCAAGAGTAGCATCCTTTGTTGATGTAGATGATGCTCCTGCTACAGCAGGTGTAGTTTCTGTAATAACTAATTCAACTTTATCTGGCATAACAATACCTAATACCTCAGTTTCGAAGAAACGTAAGCTTAATTCCATTCCTTCAAGAATATAATATTTATTGTTACCTACAGCTTCTGCTGATAATTCATATGTATCAAATGTTTCCATATCCATAAATGAATAAACTCCTCCTGATTCATATGAATATTGAACTGGTTTAGTTTCAATATGAGCTTGTTCAAATTTTGTATTAGTGTTAAAATTTCTTTCTAGTACTGTACCAGTTCTTAAATCCTTTAATTTAGTTTTAAGAATTGCTGCACCCTTTCCTGGTTTTACATGCATAAATTCTAATACAACATATAATTTTCCATCGATTACTAATGTTAAACCTGTTCTAAAATCTCCTGCTTCAATTGCCATAATATAATTCTCCTTTACTTAAACAATTTCTTTCATTTTATTTTAACTTTTTTTATAATTAAAATCAAGTTTTTATCATATTTTTGCTATAACTTACTAATAAAATAATATTTTTTTATAATTATAAAAGAATTTAATTCCAAATATGTAATAAAATATTATTGCCATATAACCACTAAAACTACATATTGAAAAAAGTAGATAAATTCATTATCTACTCATTAGTATAAATATTATTTTTTAATTCTTCCCAATTATTCAATAATACTGATAGTACAATAGGATCAAACTGTTTTCCACTTTCTTCTTGCAAAATAGAATATGTTTTCTCAAAGTTATAAGCATCCTTATATTGTCTTTTAGAAAGAAGTGCATCTAAAACATCAGCAACAGCCATAATTCTAGCACATAATGGTATTTCATTACCCTTTAATCCATTTGGATAACCCTTCCCATCATATCTTTCATGATGATACAAGCAAACATCCTTAGCCATTTTTAAATAATCATTATTGGTTACCTTATCACCAAAATTACTTAGAATCTCATATCCATATTTAGGATGTTTTTTCATTTCCGTATATTCTTCATCCGTAAGTTTGCCGTTTTTACATAAAATAGAATCTGGAATATGAATCTTTCCAATATCATGTAATGGTGCAGCCTCAATAACTAATAGACCATATTCATTGGTTAATTCATTTTCATATGTATGAGCATCACACATTTTATTTATCAAAAACTCAACATATTTAGCTGTGTTTTTGATATGATTTCCTGTAATCTGATCCCTACTTTCAATTATTGATGCTAGAGAAACAATTACCTTTTGTTGATTTGAAACTATTTCCTTTGATAAATCTAAATTTTTCTTTTGAGTTTCAATTAATTCATTAGTCCTATTGTCAATAACAGAATTTAAATGAAAAACCATTGGAACTGCACCTAAAACAACAAGAATTTTTGGGACTGCAAAGAAAAGTATATTATTAAACCAATTTGGCTCATAAATCAAAGAATTTTGAGAAAAATTACTAATAAATGCTTTAGTAGTTGTACAAGTATAAAAAACCATATTAGCATCACATAAGCCATATTTATAACCAAAAACTACATAAAACAGAATTGATACAGCTGTTAGCGCGTATGTATACCATACAGCTTTTTTACTTCTATATTGAGCAGAATATATAATTGGAAATATCAATGCAATAGTTGTATGATATGTTAAACAAGAAGTTACAAAAGCATATAATACTGTCGCAAGAAATAAGAATATATATTTAACATATCCTTTGTTTAAATCTAAAATTAATGATAGAATAAACGTAAAGGCACATATTAACGTTCCACCAATTACGGCTACCAGATATATACTCGAATCAATAATAAATATATCTAATAGATTTAAAATCCATGTAACATATAAGATTAAGGTAGTTACAACAATACATTTTATTGAAAACTTGTTACTATTCGCTTCAGAATATTCATTATTTATATTTTCCATAACTCTCACCACTCCTTTTTTTAATTATAGCATATAATATGATTTTTTTTAGAAAAAAATGGGCATATTTTGTTTAAAAATATACCCCATTATTATATTATTAATTTTTTTATTAATTACTTAATCTATTATACTTTTTCATACGAATTGGTCTTACAATACTATATACAATGTAATAAATGGCAATTAATAATACAGTTATTGATTCCACTGCAAAAATACAAATAACGGTGGAAGTAATAAATAAAGCTACTTGAATAATATATATTTTTTTCTTATTTTTAAAATATGACATTATGTATAATACTAAGCTAAGCATAAATATCGTCAATGAAACAATAGAAATTAAAACATTGGATATACTATTGCCTGAGACCAATTGATTAAATATAATCAAAAATATTATAGAAAAAAAACCTATACTATCAAATAAAAGTTGTTTAGAATTAACAAAAATTGAATTATAGTTTAATGATTTCAAAAATAGAAAACAACATAAATATATCGTCATACAAGCTGTCAAAAAGAATAATCCAAATGTTGGCTCTGTACCATTAATCCCCCAAAGTATTAGAAAAAAAATATAAGATCCTATTAACAATATTTCTTCTATTTTGATTAATTTCACATTCTTTATATAAAAATTTGATATTATACCTATAACACATGATGTAATAAAAGCTAAAAATGATACTAATAAAATAAAATTACCAAATAAAAAATTACTTGAAAAAACCAATTGATAATAGGACACAGATATATATCCATAATCAATATATATATTAAATACAGGTAAACAGCATAAGATCAAATAAAAGAATAATGTAATTGAACATGTGATTAATTTTGGGATTCTTTTTTTTACGAATTCTAATGAAAAGCTAGAATTAAGATTTTTATTATCGCCTTCTTCTTTTTCCTCTATTACCTTTTCTTTCTCTTCTTTAATCTCTTTTTCTCTTTCACCATTCAATAAATTATTAATTGAAATACCATAAAATTTTGAAATTTGTTCAAGTGTCGTAATATCTGGTAATGATTCACCATTTTCCCATTTAGATACTGCTTGAAATGAAACATGAAATATTTCTGCAAAAGCTTGTTGGGTTAAATTATTTTCCTTTCTCAATTCTACTAACAAGGCACCAAATTTTTGTTTATCCATAATTTATTCTCCTCTCCTTAATTATATTCTAATTCTATTTCATAAAAATACATAAATCAATAAATTATTAATAGAATTCTAATTCAACTGGTAGTTGAATTATTTTATGCTATTTTTATTTTCATAGAATATTGACATATCCATATTTTTTTTCTATCATTAATATATATTTAATACTTATGAAAAAAATAATACAAAGGAAGAAAAATATGGAGTTTATAGAATTAACTAATAATTTTAAAACTAAAATAATTTTATGCACAGTAGGTGCATCTATTTATGATATTAAAACTGCAGATTCTAAAGGAAAAATAGGTTCTATCTTAATCACTCCAAAAAATAAAAACGAATTTGCTACAACTACATCTTATCTTGGAAAAACAATAGGAAGAACTGGTGGAAGAATATCTGATTCAAAATTCATATTAAATAATGAAACTTATTACATTCCCTCAAATGATCCTAATGGTCTTCATGGTGGAATTGATGGATTAAGCTATAAAGAATTTACATATAAATTGGACGAAGACTTTGATTCATATATCTGTGATTTTTATTATTTTTCACCTGATATGGAATCAGGATATCCAGGTAATTTATCATTACATGTTATATATAAATTATATAAGCATGAGAATAAATTAGAAATAAACTATCGGGGAAAAAGTGACAAAGATACATTATTAAATTTAAGTAATCATGCTTATTTTAATTTAAACGCTGAAAGTGGTAATAATATACTTGAGCATACTTTATATATAAACTCATCCAAAATGGAAGAAATATCAAATTCTTTACCAAAGGGAATTGTAGATTGTAATAAAAAATATTCGTTTAAAATAGCACATAAAATAAAAGATTTTATATTTGATGATGAAATTATCAATAATACTAATGGCTATGACCATCCATACATTTTTGATAACCAATCAAATAATCAGATTATTTTATATGATGAAGCATCTAATAAAAAGCTGATAGTTAATACTACTTATCCAGCTGTAGTAGTATACACATCAAACTATCCTGAAGATTTAATAATGAATAATAATCGTAAATGGAAAATGTACGATTCAATATGCTTAGAATGTATGTATTTACCAAATTCAATTAACAGCAAATTCATTGATAAGAAAAAAGATATTTTAAAAAAAGATTTATTATATAATGAAACAATTACTTTTATATTTAATTAAAACAGCTCAAATCAACCTCAATTATATCTTATGATTTTTTGAGGTTGATTTTTTATATCTTAAATTGATTTTACTTAATTAATCTTTCTAATGCTTCATCATTATTAGAAATTATCAATTTAATTTTATCACATTTATTTAATTCTTCACATTTTCCACAATTATTAATATTTTTTTTACTAGCACATAATCTTATTGGACAAAGCTTTTCACAGAATAGTGTTTTTAATCCATTAGTTTTGCATCCCTCACAATTAACCATTTCCTTAGTTATTTCAATACCATTAAGTATTGACCATTCTTCTGCAACTTTTGTTCTTAAATCATCATTATCATTTATTGTTGCTAGTCGAGCCTCGCACTTTTGACAATTCAAACCACAATAAGCAATAAAAATATCATTCATTTTTGTTTCCTCCCAGATTAATTGATATTCTATTCTTTTAGAAAGCTTTCAATTTTTAAAAATAAATTATCATCATTTTGATAAGAAAAGTCATCAGCATTGACATCAATACACTTTAATTTATTAAAGTTTATATTCCTTGAATTATTAATATATTCTAAAAATTTATTATAATCTAATAAACCAGCTGACTGATGAACTATGTGCCTATTTTCATTTTCAATTCTATATTTAAATCTCTTATATAATATATCTACGTTCGCTGAAAAATTTAAAATAAGTATATCTTCATTAATTTTTTTTAACCAATCAATTTCATTTTGATGAAAATTAGCTTCAAGAATTATATTGGTATTTATCTTTATTGAATTTGAAAGAACGTAAAACATTATACTCATTGTTGCTTTAGAAAGCTTCAAATTTTCTTCCCTATTGTTAAAACCAATATCATCTCCTAAAATTTCTTTAATCTTATCCTTTGTTAATAACAAAATATTATATTTATTAGATATAATATTAGCAAATGTTGATTTGCCAGTAGCTAAATCACCTGTTAGAATTAATATTTTCATATTTTTCCTCCGTTATATTTGCATTCCCATTGGTACTAGGTGTTTTAATTATAAAATAAAAAATAAATGGTATACTAATTAAACCAGACAATATATCTGCAATAGGCTGAGCATGTAAGATACCGTTTAAGCCATAAAAATTATTTAAGATAAGTAATACTGGTATAAATAATAATCCTGATCTTAATAAGGCTAGAATTGAAGCTATGCCAGATTTTCTAATACTTTGGTATAACATATTCACTGTTACTGAGGTTGGTAGAAATAATATTCCAATCGAAGCAATTCTTAGTCCTATTTTTCCAATACTTATTACTTCTTCATTCTTTTGAAAAATATATACAATTTTATCTGGAATAATTATTCCCAACATAGCTAATGTTCCAACAAAAAAGGTTCCTATCATTAAGGTATATATTAAACTTTTTTTTACTCTATCGTATTCTTTTGCTTGATAATTAAAGGCTGCAAGAGGTTGAAATCCTTGACCGATTCCAAGACCAACACACATTACAAAGGATGAAAACTTATTAATGACACTTGTTGCAGCAATTGCAGCATCACCATATGGCTTAGAAATATTATTAAGAATACCATTAGATATTGAAGTTAAGCCTTGTCGTAAAAAAGACGGAAAGCCAACTCTAATTATTGAAAAATAATCAAATATTTTTTTACTTATAAATTTTATAGATATCGTACTTTGAGCCATTTTTAAATATAGAATTAATAAAATAATAAAACTTATAATTTGGGATATTGCGGTAGACATACCTGCCCCAAACACTCCTAAACCTAATAATTTTATAAAAATAAAATCTCCTAATATATTTAATAATCCTCCAGCAGATAGGCCAAACATAGCATAGAAGGCTTTCCCTTCATAACGAAGATTATTATTAAGCACTAATGAACACACCATAAAAGGACAAGAAATTAAAACCCACATCCCATAGTCTATTGCATAGGGTAGTATTGTATCAGTACTACCCAAAAGTATCATAAATGGCTTTAAAAAGATTAGTCCAAAAGTTAACAATAAAACACCTAAAAAACCACCTAGAAAAAAGGCAGTCGAAACATATTTTGTTGCTTCATTAGTATTTTTATTTGCCAAAGCCTTTGAAACATAAGCACCAGAACCATGACCTAACATAAAAGCAATTGCCTGAATTATACATTGTAAAGTGAATAAAACACCAGTTGCAGCCTGTTGGCTCTTTCCAAGCATTCCTACAAAATATGTATCTGCAAGATTATATATATTTGTTATTAGCATTGAAATTGTTGTTGGGATTCCTAATAGCAATATCAAATTAATAACAGGTGTTTGTGTCATTTTACGATAATGTTCCTCTGTAGTATTCATATCACAAAACCTCTATTTCATATTATATTATAGCTTATGAATCTGATAGACATATTTACATATTTTTTTGTTTTTTCCTTGATAATTACCGATACCTTCATATATTTTTTCAAATCCACATTTTTCTAAAACCTTAATTGATGCTTTATTTTCAAATAAACATATACCGCTTATTTCATTAATTCCTAATTTTTTCATTATAACAGGTAAAAAAGCAGTAACTGCCTCTGTTGCAAAGCCTTGCCTAGTATAATAACTACCAATATGATAACCAATTTCATATTCTCCATTACCTAGTAATATTGCTTGAACATAGCCAATGTAGGTTCCATCTTTTAATGTTACAGGGAATACTAAAGGACCATTTTCATTTTCATAGACACTTATAAGATATTTTATTACATCTAAAGCGTCATCAACAGTTTCAAATACTTCATCAGGAACAAAACGGCGATTATCGTCATCTAATGAATTTAAATGAACTGCTTCAGCCATATCATTAGTAAATTTTGTTATTATTAATCTATTTGTTATAATATTCATATACCTATCCTCATAAAACAAATTTAACTAATAATTAATCATAAGAAAAACTATTTATAATTATTATAAAAATCTGTCACTTCATCCTTAGCTTTTAAAAAAAGATCTGCTAAATAAGGATCAAAATCTGTTCCTCTTCCATCTTCAATTATTTTAAAACAAACCTCTAATGGTAATGCATCACGATAGCATCTCTTTGCACTTACAGCATCAAATACATCTGCAATAGCCATAACACGAGCATGAAGTGGTATTTCTTCCCCAATTAATCCTTCTGGATATCCACACCCATTAAATTTTTCATGATGATATCTTGCACATTCATAAGCAATCTGCAGGAACTCCTTATCTTCAATATCACTAAATGTCTCTTGTATAATTTCTCCACCCTTTGCAGCATGTAATTTTATTATTGCAAATTCTTCATCAGTCAATTTCCCTGGCTTTTGTAGAATATTATCTGGAGTAGAAATTTTACCAATATCGTGCATTGGAGAAGCATCAATAATATCTTGAGCATAATCCTTTGTCATTATTTCCCTATATTTTCGATCATTTTGCATATGTCTTACAATGATTGAAACATAGCCTTTTGTTCTTTTTATATGACCACCAGTACTATTATCTCTACTTTCAACTAACGTTGAAAATGATGAAACCATCTCCTGATTATAAATCTCGAGTCTTCTAATAGATGGATCTTCCAAAGATATATATATTCCTACAATTAAAATAGTAGGAAATAATGATGACACTAGTGATTCCTTATATATTACTTGAACAAGCAATAAAGAAAACGATAGTACTAAAGATATGATTACTGAACTAACCTTTCTTTTCTCTATTGACTTAAATTTATATATGACTAAGAAAAAGATTATTCCAAAGTGAATAAGTAATGAAGTATAGCATGTAAAAACTGATAATCCCATTGAATAATTAGTATATTTTCCAGTTCTAAATTCTAGATTACTTATTCCTAAGAAAATAATAACTATTGAAATTATAGTTGGTAAAGAGATTAAAATTCTATTTAATAGTTTTTTTGGTATACCAATCGTTTTATCAATCATATAAAGATATGCAAAATAGATTACAATATCCATAGTTACAAAAAACGACAAATGAAATATAATATTCCATACAATATTAATAGTATTTAAATAATTTACTGTTATTGCTGTTAACCCATCAAAAAAAACAGCAATTGGAGAAAAAATCATTAAAAAATCATAATATCTATTACATGGTATCTTTTTATTTAATGTCGTTTTTATATAAATTGCATTTAAAAAGACTATAATAAGAAAACAGCCTATTTGTAATTTTGCATATTGCATTATAACACTCCCTACATTAATTATTTTAAGATAAAACTATTATAACATATTTTTTATATTTAACTTCAAATTATAAAAAAAACTCTCATAAGAGAGTAATATTTCTTAAAATTCGTATTTCATACCATTATAAAATACAATACCATTTGACAATTGAATACATAATATTATTGTATTCTCGTCATTATAGTTATTATGACCATTATTTATCCAACTTGAAAATACTGTTTTAAGCTTTGAAGCAATCACTTTGTTTTGCTCTCTACCGAAATAACCTAAATTCAATGCTTTACCTGTACCACTAAACCATTCACCAGCAACTGAAACGATTGGATTTTTTTCTATTTGCTTTATTTTGTTAGATAAAGCATAGGTTATTATATAAAATAACCCATTTTCGTAGTAAGCATTTACAAAACGAACATAGGGTATATCGTCTTCAGATGTAGCTAAAGCAATTAATGAATCTTTTCCAAAACGTTCATTTAATATTTCATTGACTTTATTTTCTAATTTCATATTATCCTCACAATTCTATTTATTTAAATCTTCTTTACGAAAATATTGATAGTATTCATAATTAGAGCTTTCACTGCTACGTTTTACCATTACATTATAAACACAATTACGTAAATAATCCATGTTATCAACCACACCCAAATCATCCATTTTATAAAAAGGACCATCTACATAAGTAATAACTTTTGGAAATTTACCAAATTTTCTTTTTTGATAACAATTAGTCACTGCATAAACTGGCTTATCAAACTTAACCGGATATCTAAAAGAGCTAGCTGAAAAGGGTCTAATGCCTGTATAAAATGGCCAAATATGAGCCTCCGGATAAATAGTAACTAAAGCTTTTTCATTACTCCTCTTTTTAATACATTCATACATTTTTCTCATCATTACTAAATCAGAAGCTACTGGAATAGCACCTAACATTTGAACAATGTTTTTAATAAATGGAATACTAGTTGCATCAGGACTTGTTATAATATAATTACGTTTAAAAAAGCATAAATAATTAGGAATAAAAGCATCAAAAAATGAATTTGTGTGATTATAATAAATAAATGCCCCATTTATTTTTGCTTCCTTTAAACACCTCTTATTAATGGTCTTTTGATGAAAAACAATTTTAGTAAATAGTAATACTAATGGCTTAGCTATTATAAAATATATAACAAAAGAACAAAAACGCCAAAATATATTTTTATGTATATATTTAAAATCAGCTGAAATTTGCTTAGTTTTAATATTATTAGTTGCAAAATCATCATTTAATTCATCAGAATAAAAAATCGTTTTTTTAGGAATCATGATGATACCTCTCATATGTTTCCATTAACATTTTTTCCATTTGATCCATACAATAGTTTTGATCAAAACTATATGCAGTTTCTAAATAACGCTTACTATATTCTTCTTTTTCTAAAGGATGTTCTATCCAATAATCAATTTTATCTGCTAAATCAAGATAATCGCCATTCCTAAATAGACATTTTTCATCAATAGCAAAAGCACTTGTAGCACTTTTTTTTGAATTTGAAATAACAGCTACTAAGCCACAGCTAATCGCTTCAATACAAGAAATAGCTTCAATTTCAACCTCTGCTGAATGACAATACAAATCAGAATAATTAATGACCTTTACTAATTCGTCACGTTTATAAAAATTGAATTCAAAACTGATTCCAAGTTTTTTCCCAAGTTTGAAAAGCTTCTGATAATTTGGGCCTTTACCTGCAATTATTAAATGTATTTTATCTTTATATTTACTTTTGTAAATCGCCTTCATTAATATATCATGCTTCTTTTCACCACATAATCTACCAATCGATAAAATAATAAATTTATCTTTCAAAGCTTCTGGCTTATCACACTGATTTTGTTTAAAACAACTATTAACACCATTGCTTATAACATAGCCATTAGTTGGGCCAAAATGACTTTCAAAAATATTGCGAATAAACCTTGTCGGATAATGAATTGCATCTACTTTAGAATATACTTTTTTGTAAAAATGACGATAAACAAGATTATTAGCCCATTCCTGTCTATCAAGCCATAAATGAACTGTAAAATTTTCAGCTTGACAATGAAAGCTAGCTGTAACTGGCTTATTTAAATTTCTAGCTATTTTTAATGATTTAATTCCTAGAGAAAAAGGCAATTGCAAATGAACAATATCAGAATCCTTAATGGCTTCATATAAAACCTTTTTATCAGCCTTTGCTAAAGAAACGCCATTACGATGAATTATTATATTTAAAAATAATAAATTTAATTCAGGTACAATGTAGAATCCATCCTCATTTCTTTTTTCAGAATCCATACATACAACCTTAACATCATGTCCCTTTGATTTTAAACTCCGTATTAAATTCATTGCAGCTATAGTTGTACCATTGTTTTCTTGTCCCAAAACATCACAAATGATTGTAATTTTCATAATAAACCCTCACTTTAAATATTATATATTATTTAAAGTACTATGTAAATACTGAGAAAAATAAACATTTTATGACATAAAAACTTAATTATATAGCGTTTATAACTGTTTAATATTTTTAACTGCTAAGCAATAACATACTCCTTGTGGTGCTAACACTTTATCATTAGGATTTAAAATATTATATTTATAAAAATATGATTTGTTCATAGCTTCATAATCTAAATGTTCATATATTAGAAATCCATTTTCTAATAGAATTTTTTCTACTTCTAAATAAGAATATTTTGCTTTCATTTGCTCATCAGCCTCATTAGCTAATGATTCATTTATTCTTGTTTCTCTACTATCATTACAAGACGGATAATCAAATACAATTGTACAACCATTACATAAAATACTAGATATATTTTTAATCATATTTGAAAATTCTTCCTTTGTTAGATAATACACTATTCCTAATAAACTACAAAATGATAAAACATTTTTATTAAATTTACTATTTAAAATATTATCAATCCAATTTTCTTTTTTAAAATCACATTCTATAAAATTCACTTTTGAATAATCAATACCACTATCATTTAGCCTTCTAATTTTATCTTCAATTACTTCTTTTTTATCAATTTCAAAGACATCTAAATTTTCAATTTTATTCCTATACGCATATGTATCATATCCAGAAGCAAAAATTAAATACTGTCTACAACCAATATTAATTGCATTTGCTAATGCATCCTCACAAAAAATAGATCTTCCTAATACTGATGGGGATAGTTGATTATTTACAATCCATTTTAATGCTTCCTCTTTCGTACCAAGGAATCTTGGATTGAAAAATTTAATTCCATTAGCCATGCTATTAGAAATAGAATTATACTCCTCAGTACTTAATATTTTTTCAGCAATACTATCATTGAAAATTCTGTAGCTATTATTTTTAAAATGATAACATCGCGAGAAACAGCTAACTAGCGCTGTCATATTTTTTTCCTTCATTTTCTTCACCTCTATATTTTTATACATTTAGAATAAAAAATAAATAGTCTTGAATTAAAAAAAATTTATGATATTGAATCAAATAATTCTACAATTATTACTTATAGCTAGATATGAGCTCACAATAGTGCTGATACTGAGTCAAAGGAAGATTACCATCAGTTATTTCTTTAGCCGTTTCCTCACTAATCTCTTTAGTTATAAAATCATGAAGTAATTGTGAAAAAGTTAATTTGCTAGTTACCCACTCTTTATTTTTACTATTATACACCCTAAAAAATTCATAATAATTTCCATATGCAAATAGAGTCTCTTCAGTTAAATAAGCTAAATAATATGTTAATTTATTTTCCATCATTTTATATCCCCTTACATTAGTTATAAAACTATCTAATTCTTTTATATTTATACCTGAATAATCCATCTCTATTTTTATAGTAATAAACATATTTTAATCCCTCCATTTTGAGTCTTGCTTCAGCAGGACCTTCAAAATAAAGCTTCTTAATCTCAAATCTATCAGATGAAACTCCAGCTATAAATGAAACATAATCATCTTTTGTCATTGGTGAGTCTATATTAAAATATATTTCATCTTCCACAATTTGGTAATTCAAATCAACATCCTCTGCTTCTAAAGGGTACAATTCAATGCCATGACAACATACTAAGTTTTCACCAACAGAAAAAATTACATTACCACAAATTGGACATACATAAATGTTTGAATTTAATATATTAGAATGTGTATTAGAATTTTTTACCATTTCACCAGAAAAAAGTTCAGATAATGATACACATAATACTTTTGATAGATCTTCAAGCAACGCAACATCAGGGAAACCTTTCCCTGTCTCCCATTTTGATATGGTTTTAGGAGAAACATGTAATTTCTCTGCTAATTCAGACTGAGTAAATCCTTTATTTTCTCTTATACTTTTTATTACATTCCCTGTTACATATTGATTCATTATTAACACCTCAGATAAATAATATAATTTATTTGCTACTTTGTAAACCTACGTAACGTAGAATAGTTAGATCAGATCATTTAAAGCCAACAAAGAAACCTTGAAGTATTTAATAAACCGTAACAAAAAGTATAGTAAACTATAGAAATTCACATACTTCAGCCCTTACGG
>JBJEFS010000051.1:0-3166 GCA_051874325.1 Anaeroplasma sp. | reverse complement strand
GACCTTCGGGTTATGAGGACAGAAAGTTTTTTTAGAGAAAGCCTTTATTCTCAGGTGTTTGGAGATTTATTTTTTAGGCTTTCCCTTTATTTTCCCTTTATGTCATTTTAAAGTTCCATTTAGTTCATATTTATATCAGTTAAATAATCTTCTAATCTATTCATTTGGGATAGTTTGACTTGTCCTAAAATATGAACATATATATCTGCTGTTGTACTATAACTAGCATGACCTAATATTTCTTGTAATACTCTTAAATCGATTCCTGCTTCAATAGATCTTGTTGCAAAAGTATGTCTTAGTTCATGTATTCCTACTTTTCTAAAATTGTTACTTTTACATATTTCCTGACAAGTTTTTCTTAAGTATTCAGATGTTATTGGATGATTACATTTTGTTTTAAATATAAAATCATCCTCTTTAAATCCTTCTCCTAATTCAGCAAGTTCTTCTTGCTCTGCTTGTACTTTTTTCTTGTATTCTTGTAGAATCCTTACTACTTTATCTAGCATTGGTACAACTCTATAACTATTTTCTGTTTTTACATCTGTAACTTTTCTTTCTCTTTTTACTTTATTAAACTCATCATCATAAGTTGTTATTTTTTGCATACCTCTTCTTACATATAGAGCTTTGTTTTCAAAATCAACATCTTTCCATGTTAGTCCACTTAGTTCTCCTGCTCTAAGTCCAGTATTAACTAATACTATATAAGCTGTTCCCATTCTATATTTTTTCATAAATCCTTCAAATACAAGTTGTTCTTCTTTGGTCATTATATTTAATTCTTTTCTTCTCATTGATGGCAATTTTAAATTCCTTGTTGGATTTAGTGATATATGCCTACACATAATTGCATCATCAAAACACATTTTTAAAATACTGTAATAATGTCTTAAAGATTTAGGCGATTTACCTTCATTTTGTAAATCACTAATAAATTTTTGTAAATGATATAATTCTATTTTTTGTAATTGCATATTTCCTAAATGTTCTAATATTGTTTTAGATTTTTCAACATACCCCTGATAAGTTCTAGGTGATATATATGGCTTTTTATAAACTCTCATCCATTCTTTTAGCCATTCTTCCAAAGTTATGTTTTTATTTTCAATATAATAGTTGTCATCTCTCTTCTTCCTAAGCTCTTGCATTTTTTCTACAACTACTCGTTGGCTCTTATCATAGACTGAAACTTGTTTTCTTACACCATTTACCTCAACTGTAATCCTCCCTTCATATCCATTACCTTTTTTTCTTATTGTGCCTTCTCCTTTTACTCTCCTTGTATTATCATTTTTTGCTCTTCTTCCCATATTATTTCCTCCATAAAAATAGGATTCATAATATTAAGAAGTAAAATATACTACCAATATTATAAATCCTTATCTTCATAAATCCAAACCTTACACAATGATTCTTCCTGAATTTTTATTAAACCATTCAATCATTTGTGGCTTGTTTATTACAATTCTTCTTTCAAATTTAATACAAGGAAAATCTTTAAGCTTCGTTAATTCTGTCATTAATTGTTTACTAATCCCTAATATCTCTGATGCTTCTTTTATATTTATACCTATTTTTTCATCCATTTCACTAATCCACCTTTCGCTTTAATTTTTTCTGCTTTTTCTGTAGCTTCTCGTGGACTATATAATTTCATTGCGACATCAATTTCTGAATCAAGCATTTTTACATCAATATCGTTTGGTGTATTTCCTAATATATCTAATGCTATAACTGCATAAGCTTTAGCCTGTTTTTTAGTTACTGTTTTTACATTATTTAATTTCATTTTAATCAAATCCTTTCACTTATAAACTTTTAAAATTAGTTACAAGTGAAATTGGTATCTATCACATAGGTATTTAAACCTCTCCGTTATCCAACCGAGCAACTCCTCAATATAAATTAAGCCGAGCTGAAGTATCATTATTACTAATATAGATCTTCGCCAACACAAACTTACCATCGTTTGCTTTTTCCCTCATTATAGTCGCTATTTATTTTTAATAACATTCGCCTTCTTGGAGCTCCTTATATTAGTTAAAGTCTTGTAACTAATATATTTACTTGTCAATGTGCTATCCGTTTCCCAAAAGAAAACAAGCAAGAAAGATCAACTCCTCTCACTTGTTTTTTCAGTTAGCACATCATTTTTTAGGGCTACTTATAAAATTTCTTTAATTTTTTTCTTAAGTTTTCTAATCCTCTGTCTATACTCTCCTTTACTGTAGGAATAGAACGATTTTCTATTTTTGCTATTTTTGTATATGAAAATTCATCTACTATATACATATAAACTCGCCTATTTTGTGGTGTAGGTAATTTCCAAATTTCTTTTATTATTCTTTCTGATTCCAAATTTGAAATAACTTGTTCTTCTAGACTAATTTCTTTATTTATAGATCTCTTATTTAATGAAATATCTGTTAGTTCTGAATGTTCTATATACCTACTAAATTTAATATTTTGTGAATTTTCTTCACTTTTTCTTCTCTTATATTCATTTCTTAATGTTTCATTTGCTCTAATAATTTTTGATTTTCCGTTTCCATCTTTAAATACAATAATATTTTTGCTATTATCGCTATTACTAAAAACAATATATGTATCTATTATCTCTCGCTTAATTTTTGAATGCCTTTTCATTCTTCTTTCCTCCATTCAATTCGTTTTTGAATTGAATGCGAGGTGGAGATCTGCATTTTACTAATCCATATAAAAGCAAAAAGAGGTCAAATCTACCTTTACAGATAAATTCAACCTCTTTGATTATTTTTTCAAACATTCTTAATACACTGAATCTCAAATCAACTACACTCCTTTTGTGTAGGCTGAGATTTATGTAATAATGCTCAAAACTACACTAACATATATCTCTTTTTTTCATTTTTCCTTAGAACATTTTTATAAATTAGTGTAGTATTTTATTGGATATTAAAATAATTGAAAAAAACACACAAATAACTTATAAATGGTTAATTGTGTGCTTAGTATATTCATTTATATTTTTCAATTTATTTTGTGATATATCCATTTTCTCCCCCAACTCCTTATTACTTTTCCATCTTTGGTAGTTTAGGGATTTTTCTTTTGTTTTTATGGATTCTATCACAATCTTTTTGCAAAGTTTGTCGAATTATGCGAAAAGGTGTAATTTATT
>JBJEFS010000050.1:0-3278 GCA_051874325.1 Anaeroplasma sp. | reverse complement strand
TTTCACATACCTTAAAATATTTAAATTTTAATTATTTACGACTGAACTGTAACATAAATTTAAAAAAACTATTGACAAATAATTATTTGAGTAATAAAATAATTATGTAGTTAGTTATGACTAACTAAAATTTTTAATATTTCAAAGATATTTAGAATATAAAGTATTTGGGAGGAAATATGGATAAGAGATTAAATGAATTTTCTATCGGTGAATCTGGAATTGTTAAATTTGTTGAGGGTGAAGGTAGAATTAGAAGACGACTTTTCGATATGGGCATTACTCCAGGGGCGGGCCTTTATTTAAGAAAAAAAGCTCCGCTTGGAGATCCAATTGAGATTACAATAAGAGGCTATGAGCTCACTTTAAGAAAAAGTGAAGCAGAACTTGTAATATGTACAGTAGTTGGAGGTAATAAAAAATGAAAAGATTTGCTCTAGCAGGTAATCCTAACTGTGGTAAAACTACTTTATTTAATGCTTTAACTGGTTCAACAGCTCATGTTGGAAATTGGCCTGGCGTTACAGTTGATAAAAAAGAGGGTACATATAAGAAATGTAAAGAACCGATTGCAATCGTAGATTTGCCTGGTATTTATTCACTTTCTCCATATACACCAGAGGAAGTGATATCAAGAAATTTTATTATTGATGAAAAACCAGATTGTGTAATTAATATTGTTGATGCTACAAATTTAGAAAGAAATCTATATTTGACAACTCAACTTTTAGAAATGGATGTTCCAATTGTTATTGCACTAAATATGATGGATGTAGTTGAAAAAAATGGTGATATCATTGATTGTACTATTTTAGAAAAGGAAATAGGTGTTCCAGTTGTCCCTATTTCTGCTCAAAGAAGTACAGGTATTGATACCTTAATGGATAAGGCATATAATGAATGTGAAAAGATAAGGCTTGGTAAAAGTGTTTTAGAGGACAGTTCTTTGGCACACTTGGTTAAGGATGTTAAAACTGCATTTAAGGGTCTTAACATTGCCAATCCATTATTTCATGCAATTAAACTAATTGAGAATGATGAAATCGAAGTTAAAAATCACCCTAACTTAGTTAATATTGTTGATGAATTCAAACAATCATTTAAGGATGCAACTTTTGGGAGTGATTTAGAGGCAATTGTTGCAGATGAAAGATATCAATATATTACTAAGAATTATACAAAGTGTAGAACTAAGTTTCATCGTATTAATCAAAGTGAGCAAACACTATCTGATAAAATAGATAGAGTTTTAACGCATAAATGGTTTGGTTTACCAATATTTTTATTAATATTATTTTTGGTATTTCATTTAACTTTTTCTGAAAACTTATTTTATTTAGGTGCTCTATTTAGTAATGTGACCCCATCATTTGAAGGAACAATGTTTGAAGGTTTAATTTGGACTAATGGTGGAATAAATTCACCAGGTGTTATGCTATTTAATTTAGTTGATTGCTTAACATCTTCTTTAGGAGATGTTATTGCAGGATGGTTATCATCTTCACCTTCATGGATTAGTGGTTTAATTTGTGATGGTGTATGTGCTGGTGTATTTGGAGTATTATCATTTGTTCCACAAATTTTGCTTTTGTTCCTACTATTTTCCATATTAGAGGATTCAGGCTATATGGCTAGAGTTGCCTTTATATTAGATAGGTTATTTAGAAAATTTGGATTATCAGGACGTGCATTTATGCCGATGATAATGGGATTTGGTTGTTCAGTACCAGCAATGATTAATACTAGAACCCTAGCAGATGAAAATGAAAGAACTGCTACTGTGAGAGTAATACCATTCTTTTCATGTGGAGCAAAGCTTCCAATATTAACAGCTATCGCTGGTGGTATTTGCGAATTATTTAAATTTCCAAATGCTGATATAATTACATATTCTATGTATGTTATTGGCATGGTAACGGCTATAATTGCGGTTATATTAATGCGTAATACGACAATGCGTGGTGCTGTTCCACCATTTATTATGGAGTTACCTACATATCATTTGCCACAGTTTAAGGCACTAATGATTCATTTGTGGGATAAACTAAAGCATTATATCGAAAAAGCCTTTACTATTATTTTAGCATCAACTATCGTTATTTGGTTTTTACAAAGTTTTACTTTTAATTGGAAATATATTGAGCAGGCTGATCCAATATCTATTGCTGATGAGGCGTATGCAAGTTTAATTGAGGACTTAGAATACAGGAATATTATTAATAATCTTGATTCTTCATACATTGATGATAATGGAGATGTTATTGTTAAGCTTAGCGAATTGGTATTGGCTTATAGTGATGCAAATGATGCTAGTGAGATTGCTAAATATGAAGAAGCATTAGAACCTGTATTTTCTAAGGCAATTATTGATTATCAAGCTATAGTAAATGATCCAAATTATATAGATACATCAGATTCTATTTTAGCAGGATTAGGTCAATTGATAACTCCAATTTTTACACCACTTGGTTTTGGCTCTCAGCTAAATGAAAATGGATGGATGTTCGGCGTTTCTGCTTTAACAGGATTAATTGCTAAGGAAAATGTAGTTGCAACATTTAGTGTATTATCTCAATGCATTGCATCAAATCAGAATGTTACAGAGGATTCATATATAAATTTATATATGTTAGGTATTGATGAAGATGGTGTTTCAGCTACTGTTCAGGCTATTGAAAACACTGGCATAAATATTGGTGGTGGCTTTAAAGGATGGTCAATTTTGATTTCATTTATAGTTTTTAATATGACTACTATTCCATGCTTTGCATCAATTGCGACCGCAAGAGGTGAATTGACAAAGAAGAAGTTTAGAAATACAATTATTTTTTGGCTAGTAGCATCCTATGCTGCATCGTCAATTGTTTATTGTGTTCTTTCTGCTTGGTGGACTGCATTTATTATCTTACCTTTTATGATTGCTATTGGTATTGGTATTCACTATTATAATAAATATAATGATACTAAGAAGGTGGCAAATATATAATGCAACCAATTGAAATTATTGTTATAATTACCTCAGTTATTATTGTTGCTACTGTATTTGGAAATTATATTTATAAAAAAGTGAATCATATATCTACAGAATGTAATTCTTGTCACTCTGCAATGAAAAGAGCTTTAAAAAAGGTTGATAAAGATTTAAAGAAAGAAATTAATAATAAAAATTGCTAGTTTTATGCTAGCATTTTTTTCTTAAAAATCTTTAAAGAAAAAAATATTATGATATAACCCGACTTTGCCTAAGAAATTCTATAAAAAATGCAAAAAAACTAGTA
>JBJEFS010000049.1:0-110033 GCA_051874325.1 Anaeroplasma sp. | reverse complement strand
TTATTTTCTAGATATGAGAGAAAAAGTTTAAAAATGGTCTTTTTATTGTAAAAAAGTAACTTTATCTTGCATTATTTTAACTCTTCTT
This sequence comes from Anaeroplasma sp., assembly GCA_051874325.1. Lineage (GTDB taxonomy): Bacteria > Bacillota_I > Bacilli_A > Acholeplasmatales > Anaeroplasmataceae > Anaeroplasma. Next base: position 109,945 of record JBJEFS010000049.1, on the reverse strand, counting down.
GTAAAATAAGAGAATAATATGTAAAAGGAGAGATTTATTATGAATGCAGTTTTATCTGTTGTAGGAAAAGATACAGTAGGTATTCTTGCTGCTGTTGCAGCTAAATGTTCAGAGCATAAGGCAAATGTTAATGATGTTACCCAAACAATTATTGATAAATATTTTGCTATGTTTATGATCATTAATATCGATAATTTGAATATTGATTTTAACCAATTTGTAGATGAAATGGTTAATTTAGGAAAAGAGAAATCTTTAGAAATACATTGTATGCATGAAGATATATTTAATTTAATGCATAAAATATAGGTGGTAGTATGTTAAATAATGCAGAAATTATTGAGACAATAAAAATGATACAAGAACAAAATCTTGATGTTAGAACAATTACAATGGGTATATCACTAATTGATTGTATGGATACTGATATAGATAAATCTTGTGAAAAAATATATAATAAAATTTATAATTATGCTAAGAACTTAGTTAATGTTGGTAATTCAATATCAAAAAAATATGGTATTCCAATCATAAACAAGAGAGTAGCAGTTACTCCAATTTCAATGCTTGTTGGTGTTTCTGGTGGTAACCCTATTAAATATGCTAAAACATTGGATCGTGTTGCTAATGACATAGGAATAGATTTTATCGGTGGTTATTCAGCACTTGTTCAAAAAGGCTTTGCTCCAGGAGATAGAGAATTAATAGATTCAATACCAGAAGCTTTAGCTGTTACTTCTAAACTATGTTCAAGTGTCAATATTGGTTCAACTAGAGCTGGTATCAATTTAGATGCAGTTAAAATTATGGGTCAAAAGATTGTTGAAGCAGCTGAAATTACAAAGGATAGAGAATGCATTGGAGCATCAAAGCTTGTTGTATTCTGTAATGCAGTAGAGGATAATCCTTTTATGGCTGGAGCATTTCATGGTGTAGGTGAGGCTGATGCTGTAATAAATGTTGGTGTTTCTGGACCAGGTGTTGTTAGAGCTGCAATTGCTTCTGCACCAAAGGATGCATCTATTGCAGAAATTGCAGAAATAATTAAAAAGACAGCTTTTAAAGTTACAAGAATGGGCCAGCTTGTTGGAGTAGAGGCATCTCAAATGCTAGGAAAACCATTTGGTATTGTCGATTTATCTTTGGCACCAACACCAGCTGTAGGTGACTCAGTTGCTCATATATTAGAGGAAATAGGACTTGAGCAATGTGGTTGCTGTGGTACAACTGCTTGTTTAGCAATGCTAAATGATGCTGTAAAAAAAGGTGGTGTAATGGCATCAAGTCGTGTAGGCGGATTATCAGGTGCATTTATTCCAGTTAGTGAGGATGCTGGTATGATTGCTGCTGCAGAATCTGGTGCATTGTCAATTGAGAAGCTTGAGGCAATGACTGCCGTATGTTCAGTTGGCTTAGATATGATTATTCTACCAGGTGATACAACAGCTGAGGTAATTTCGGCGTTAATTGCAGATGAAGCTGCAATAGGAATGATAAATAGTAAGACAACAGCTGTTAGAGTTATACCTGCTATTGGTAAAAAGGAGAATGAACCGTTAAATTTTGGTGGTTTATTAGGTTATGGTCCACAAATGAAAATATCAAAATTAAAGCCAAATGTATTTATTAATAGAGGTGGACAAATCCCTGCACCAATTAATAGTTTAAAAAATTAGATTTAAGAGAATAAAGCCTATTAATCATCAAATTAAGGATTAAATAGGCTTTTGTTTTTTTGCTATCTTGATTATTAATTAGTTTTGCTATATAATTAGTTTGAAAAGGAGCGATATTAAAATGGACTATTTACAAAAAGCAAATTTATGGAAATCAAATCCAAATTTAGATTCAAAGCTTAGAGAAGAACTAGAAGCTATGAGTGACAACGAATTGAAAGAAGCATTTACGACTGATTTAGAATTCGGTACTGGTGGACTAAGAGGTATTTTAGGTGTTGGTACAAATAGAATGAATATCTATATCGTTGCAAAAGCAACTTTAGGCTTTGGTAGATATTTGTTGAAGCAAGCACCAGATGCTGCTTTAAGAGGTGTTGCAATAAGTCATGATAATAGACATCAATCTGTTGAATTTGCAAGAATGTCTGCTGAGGTTTTAACATCATTAGGAATGAAGGTTTATTTATTTGAATCTTTGAGACCAACTCCAGAATTATCATTTGCAGTTCGTCATTTTGGTTGTATTGGTGGTATTATGATTACTGCAAGCCATAATCCAAAAGAGTATAATGGCTATAAAATTTATGATGAAACTGGTTGTCAATTAGTTCCTAAGGATGCTGATCAGGTAATTGCAGAGATTAATCAAATCGATGATTATTTTAACATTGAAACTTCAAAGAATCACGAATTAATTCAGTATATTGGAAAAGATGTTGATGATGTTTACATTAATGAGGTTAAAAAAATTATTTTAAGACCAAATTTAAAGAAGGAGTTAAAGTTTGTATATACTCCTCTTCATGGTACAGGACAAGTCTTTGCACCACAAGTGCTTCAAAGTGTTGGCTATGATGTAGTGCCTCTTGCTTGTCAAATGACAAATGATCCAGATTTCAGTAGCGTAAAAACTTCTAACCCTGAAAATAAGGAAGCATACGATGAAGCAATTGAATTAGCAAAGGAAATAGGTGCTAAAATAGTTTTAGCTACTGACCCAGATGCTGACCGTTTGGGTATTGCAGTTGAACATAATGGTGAATATGTTTTATTTACTGGTAATCAAACTGCTGCTTTAGTATTGGACTATATTTTAAAAACTAGAAAGGAATTAAATACTTTACCAAAGGATGGTTATGTATTTACAACTAATGTATCTTCGACTTTACCTATTGCTATAGCAGAAAAATATGGAATGAAGGTTGAAATTACACTTACTGGATTTAAGTTTATTGGCGAGAAAGCTCGTGAAATGGAAAATGGTAAAGGAACATATGTATTCGGCTTTGAGGAATCTTATGGCTGCTTAATTTCTGATTGTGTAAGAGATAAGGATTCAATCCAAGCAATTCTAATGCTATGTGAAACTGCATCCTATTATAATGAAAAGGGTATGGATCTTGTAGATGCATTAAATGCTATTTATGAAGAGTATGGTTATTATAAGGAAGGCATTACTAATATTAGTTTAAAGGGATTAGAAGGTGCTGCAAAGATTAAGAGAATTATGGAGTATTTTAGAACTACGGATATTGCGTTAAAGGGCTTTACAATTTTAGCTAAGGACGATGTCAAACTAGGTGTTAAGACAGAATACTTAGAAACCTCTGATAGAAAGTCTAAAATTGAATTACCATCAAGTAATGTTATTAAGTATTACTTAAATGATAATATGTGGTTTGTTTTAAGACCATCAGGAACTGAGCCTAAATTAAAGGTTTATTATGGAGTCAAGGGTACAACACAAAATGATGCAGATGAAAAGCTAAATGCTTTATCAAAAGAAGTTCTTGCAATTGTAGATTTAATTAAATAGCATATATCAATATAGAAATTTGTTGAAAAAGAAGAATGATATTTTTAATCATTCTTCTTTTTTTGTCATAAAATTATACTTCAGATTGTATATACTATGTTCATGAAATATATAGAGATAATAGTACTTATAAATCTAGTAATTCACATATTAATAGTAAAAATATGCAATTATCTATTTAATCAAAAGGCATTTCTTATTGGCAATATAATTTCATGCTCTCTTGACATTATATATGTTACTCTGTATTTGCTTATTCCTGAGAAAATTGAATATTTTAAATACTTATTTATAATTGTAATTTCTTTTTTACCCTTTATTAATAAGGGTATATTTAAGGCACTATTATCAACGTTAATATATTTATTATTAAATTTCTGTTTGGGGGGGATATCGGAATTTGTTTATCAGATAGTAAATAATTTTTTATCGGTAGTTATTTCATTGTCATTAATTATAGTAATAATGATTATTTTAATGTTTTATAAAAGATTTAATTTTAATAATTCTTCACTAATATATAAAATAGTTATTAATGACAATGGAATGGAATATACATTAAGTGGCTATTGTGATACCGGAAACTTTATGTACGCAGATGATAATGTACCTATAGTTTTTATAAATAAGAAATTTAAACTTGGTAAATATAAAAAGGATATAATAATTAAGACAGTTTCTACATCAAAAAAACTTAGAATCTATCAAGTAGATAAATTTTTTATATACAATAATGGTAGATATATTAAAAAGGATGTATATATTGCATATGGAGATATAGCTTTTGATTTGATGTTTGGATTAAATATTTTAGGAGGGCCATAATGTTATTTTTTAAACTAATCAAAAGTGTTGTTAGTGTTCCTGATGAAGTTTGTTATTTATATAATCAAATGTCATTACCTTCACCACTAGACGATGAAGATGAAAAAGCTAATGTTTTAAGGTGTATGAATGGAGATTTAGAAGCAAGAAATTATTTGATTGAACATAATATGCGTTTGGTTGTTTATATTGCTAAAAGATTTGAATCACCTAAGGTTATGCTAGAGGATTTAATTTCCATTGGGTCAATGGGATTAATTAAGGGAGTTGAAACATTTCGATTAGATAAAAATATTAAATTAGGAACTTATGCTTCTAGATGTATAGAGAATGAGATTTTAATGTTTTTACGAAAGGTTTCAAAACAAAAAGTTGAGGTATCATTAGATGAACCATTGAACATAGATGGGGATGGTAATGAACTATTATTATCCGATGTAATTCCAACTCCTCAGGAACATGCCCTAGATATTGTTATACGTGAAGAAAAAGAAAAAGTAATGTATGAAGCGGTTGAAAATTTAAAAAAAAGAGAAAAAGAAATAATTGTTATGAGATATGGATTATATAATACTCCAGAATATACTCAAAAGGAGGTAGCAGATAAGCTTGGTATTTCACAATCCTATATCTCTAGATTAGAAAAAAGAATAATGGAAAAATTAAGGATGGATATGGAAGAAAAATTAGCATTAAAATCAAATTAAATGAATAAGTTTCGTAAAAGTTTCCCATATTAAAATTAGAAGGGAAAGATTATAATGCATAAGGTAGAAATAACTGGTGTCGATACCTCTAAGCTTAAGGCTTTATCACATGAAGAGCAAGTAAATTTACTAGTTCGAATAAAAGATGGTGATATGAAGGCTCGTGAGGAAATGATTCACGGTAATTTAAAGCTAGTATTATCTGTATTAAAAAGGTTTAATGATAAAAAGGAAAATATGGATGATTTATTTCAAGTAGGATGTATTGGTTTAATGAAGGCAATTGATAATTTTGATTTATCGCATAATGTAAAATTTTCAACATATGCTTGCCCGATGATAATAGGTGAAATTAGGAGACATTTACGAGATAATGGTTCAATAAGAGTATCGAGAGGATATAAGGATATTGCTTATAAGGCTATTTCTTTTAAGGATGAGTATATTGCAAAAAATCATAAAGAACCGACAATTAATGAAATTAGTGAAGCCATTGGTTCAGATAGTGTTGATATTATTTTAGCACTTGAAGCAATTCAAGATACAATAAGTATGTCAACTCCAATTTATGATAATGGTGGAGATATAATTGAACTTGAGGATCAGATTAGTGATGATGTTAATATTTATGATGAATTCTTAAAAACAAATATGCTTAAAGAAGCTTTTAAAAAGCTTAATAAAAGAGAAATGGCAATTATTTACAAGCGTTATTATCTTGATAAAACACAAATGGAGATTGCAAAAGAATTAGATATTTCGCAGGCTCAAGTGTCAAGATTAGAAAAAAATGCTTTAAAGGAAATGTATGATTTCTTAAAATAGAAATTCTACATTTCTTTTTTCTTTCTTTTGACTTTATTTTTTGAATGATATATGGTAATATATACAATACGAGGTGAATGTTATGAACATATGGCACGATATCGATAATGATAGAATTACAAAGGATAGATTTTTAGCATGCGTTGAAATACCTAAAGGAAGTAAGAAAAAATATGAATTAGATAAAGAAACTGGTATGATTATATTGGATAGAATTCTTTTTACATCAACTCACTATCCTGCTAATTATGGATTTATACCTAGAACTTATTCACAGGATAAGGATCCTTTAGATGTTTTAATTCTATGTGATGAAACATTTGATCCACTTGTTTTAGTTAGATGTAAGCCAATTGGCGTTGTTATTATGATAGATAATGATGAATGTGATGAAAAGATTATTTCTGTATGTGAAAATGATCCATCTATGAATTGCTATAATGATATTAGTGAATTGCCAGAACATCTTTTTGCAGAAATCAAGCATTTCTTCAGTGTTTATAAAGCATTAGAAGGAAAAGAAACTGTCGTAACTGAAATTTGTGGTGTTGATAAAGCAAAGGAAATAATCGAGGATTCATTAGAGTCATATAATAAAATGTTTAGATATTAAGGAGTATTGAAATGGCATTAACAGCTGGAATTGTAGGATTACCTAATGTGGGAAAATCAACTTTATTTAACGCAATAACAAAAGCAGGTGCTTTAGCGGCAAATTATCCTTTTGCTACTATTGAACCAAATGTTGGTATGGTGGAAGTACCTGATGAAAGACTATGGGTTTTATCTAAAATGTATAATCCAAAGAAAACAACACCTGCTGTTTGTGAATTTACAGATATTGCTGGTCTTGTGAAGGGTGCATCTAAGGGTGAAGGCTTAGGTAATCAGTTTTTAGGTAATATTCGTAATTGTGATGCAATCCTAGAGGTTGTAAGATGTTTTGAGGACCCTAATGTTACTCATGTTGAGGGTGGAGTAGATCCTGTAAGAGATGCTGAAATAATCAATTTAGAATTGATTTTAGCAGATTTAGAAACCGTGGAGAAGCGTATTCCTAAGATTGAAAAGAAGGCTCAATCAAAGGTTGATGATGCTCCATTTGAATATGCTTTATTAAAAAGAATTCAAAATGTATTAATTGAAGAAAAGCCTGTAAGAAGCTTATCATTTGATGAAAATGAAATGAAATATATAAATACATATGGTTTTTTAACTTCTAAACCGTTTATGTATATTGCTAATATTGCAGAAGAGTTTATTGCAGATCCTGAGAAGGATGAGATGTATTTAAAACTAAAAAAGTATGCAGAGGATACAAATAGTAGCTGTATTGCGATTTCGGCTGAAATTGAGTCACAGCTTGCAGTATTAGATGATGAAGAAAGAGAAATGTTTTTAGCTGATTATGGAGTAAATGAACCAGGGTTGAACAAGCTTATTCGTTCTACATACGAATTACTTGGATATGCTACATATTTTACAACTGGTCCAGATGAATGTAGAGCTTGGACATTTAAGCGAGGAATGCTAGCTCCTGATTGTGCGGGAATTATTCATACGGATTTTAAACGTGGATTTATTCGTGCCGAGACTGTTGCCTTTGATGACTTAATTAAATGTGGCTCAATGTTAAAAGCAAAAGAAGCTGGTTTAGTTAGACAAGAGGGTAAAGATTATAAGGTTTGTGATGGAGACATTTTATTATTTAAATTTAATGTCTAAAAAAGCATTATGTTGGTTTTCCAACAAGATGCTTTTTTTATATATTTTTTTTTATTATTTAAATCGTTTACATTGAATAATTATAGATTTTTTGATAGAATATTAATAAATATGGAAAAAGAAGGGAGAAGAAAAAATGGATTTTTTTGATATGGTCCCGGATAACTTTTTTTCCTTGTTAGCATCAAAAAATAAAAGAATATATTTAGCTAGTATAATTCAAGTTTTTAAAGTTTATGAGACTGGTACAATTTTAGGTATTGATAAAAAAATAGTAGTTGATGACTTAGTCTATTTTTTGGATTCTAATAGTAGCTATTTATATAGTGTTGAAGATGAAGAGGATGAGGAGTCTAATCCAACAAGTAAAAGAGATTTGGCAAATTATATCTTAAGAAGAATGGAAGAGTGCGGATGGATATATATTGATGTCACTAATGATTATCAAGAGGTACTTAATTTTTCTGATGTGGCAATTACTATATGTGAGGCAATTTTAAATGCCTATCCACAAGTAGAATATGCAGATGATGAGTTGCCATCTGATTATGTTAATCCAAATGAGTATCAAGGATATATTTATTCTATATATTCATTGTTGAATCAACCGGATATTATTGATTATGCTTTAACATTTAGCCTAGTATTCTCTAGTACAAAGCAGCTTATTAGAGCAATAAGAAGATTAGATGCAAGGATGAAAGAATATATCGCTTCTGTCATTGAAAACACTGAGATTAAAGATTTGATGGAAAAGCTAATTAATTACAAAAATGATATTTATGATAAGAGCTATGTGAAGCTAAAGGTATCTGATAATATTGATCGTTATAGATTATCAATTATTACGAGACTAGAGGAAATGCAATCAAATGAAGTTATTGTAAAGGCAATATCCAAGAATTATGTAACACTTAGTAAAAATGAAGATGAAGCAATTCAAAAGGCAATTAAGAATATTGATGAAGTAATTGATGCTTTTAATGCTATTGAGGATTTTATTAGTGAAATTGATAATAAAAATAGAAATTATATAAATTCTACAATTGGTAAAATCAAATTTTTATTGAGTGAAGATGATAATGTCATAGGTAAATTAAATACAATTTTAAAATTTATAAAGGACTCTAATAAAAATAATAAAATTGATAAGGCAATGAGAATGGTAGATAGCTTATATAATTTAGCTACATTAAAGGTTTTCACCCAGGAAAATACATTGTACCAACCACGTGGTGGCTATTCTAGAAATTATAATCAGCTACTAGATGAGATGGGTTTAGAAGATTTTACTATGGATTCTGAATTTATGGAACAATTTAAGAGTTCATACAATGAAGAAGAAATTGCTAATTTCTTAGATGCTCATCTTGTCGATGGCATCTTTGATGCATCAAAGATATTAGAGTATGATTCACCTCATTCAATATTTATGATGGTTGTTTATTCAATTATTCTTGCTGTTGAAAAGGGATATACTGTTGAGATTCGTGATGAATTAATTGAAATTAAGCGCTTTGTAATAAAGAACTTTATAATCAAAAAAACGTTAGTATAAATAGAGGAGAGATTAGATGTTAGAGACATTAGAAAAGATGACTGTTACTCAACAACAACAGTTTAGTGATACAGCAAATAAATTACTATCTTGTACATTTCTATCTAGAGATAAAAGAGATAATAAAGAAGCTTATTATTTTCTTATGAGTTATAAGGATGTATTCCAAGAATTCTTTAAAATAATTGGATATGAAATAGAGCATGATTTACCATCTGGAAGTGTTATGCTTGTAGGTGCTAATGCTGCCCAAACATTAAAGCTCAAAAGAGATGAATCAATTGTATTATTGATTTTAAGATTACTATACCATGAGAAAATGAAAGATACATCTTTAAATGAAAATATCGTTTGTTCTGTATCTGATATACATCAAAAATATGATTATTTAGAAATAAAAAGAAAACTTAATAAAACTGATCTTGTTTCAGCATTAAGGTTATTTAGAAGATTTAATTTGATTGAAGTTTCAGGTGATTTATCATCATCTGCATGTAAATTAGTTATTCTTCCTACTATTCTTATGGCAATAAAATCAGAGGATATCACTGAAATATATAATACTATTATTAAAATAACTGCAGAGGAGGCTAAATAATGAAAAAATTAGTTAAAATAAGATTAATTAACTGGCATTATTTATCAAACGAGACAGTTGAAATCGATGGTAATACATTACTTACAGGGCCTAATGCTTCAGGAAAGTCTACTATTATGGATGCAATTACATTTGTTTTAACTGCTGGTGATACTCAATTTAATCTTGCAGCTAATGAAAAAGGTAAACGTGATTTAAGAGGCTATGTAAAATGTAAGCTTGGTATGGACGATAAGGAATATTTAAGAAATGGTGATGTTACTGGTCATATTGCGCTAGAGTTTCATGATGAAAAGACTAACACAAATTTCACGGTTGGTGCTGTTATAGATGCATTTGGTGATTTAATGCCTGTAAAAACAATTTTCTATCGTAGTCAAGAGCCAATCAATGATACTATGTTTATTTCTGAAAAGAAAACCATTTATAGTACTGTTGAATTTAGGAAACATAATCCATTATTTGAATACTATTTGACAAAAAAGGAAGCAAAAAAAGGATTTAGAAATGCTTTTGGATCTATAAATGAGGACTTCTATCGCTTAATTCCTAAGGCTTTAGCATTTAAACCAATAGCTGATGTAAAGGAGTTTATTTATCAAAACATTCTTGAGGAAAAGGAAATTGATATTACAGCAATTCAAGATGCTGTTAGATCATATAAAGAATTAGAAATAACTTTAAAGCAAATTCAAACAAAAATATCAGATTTAAGAGAAATCGATATTGTTTACCAAGAAATATTAAAGATTCAAGAGAACAAAAACTATCTTGAATATTTGATGCACCTATTTGATGTTGAGGCTGTTAGAAACGAAATAATAGATGCAAAAAAGAGAATTAGTGTTGAAGAATCTCTTAAAATAAATAAGGAAAAAGAATTATTAGAAATTAATAATGAGAATGTTGCATTGCAGGATAGAGCAAGAGAATTATATAATCTTCTACAAAGTAATGATACCTTTAAAGCAGAAGAATATATTAATAGAGAGATATTTAAAGCTCAGGCAAATATAACATCGTTAGAAACTAATCAGCAATTATTTTTAAAGAGAGCATCTGTATTTAAGGACATATTAGCTGAATTAAGAAAAATATCAGAAGAAAAAACTTATGCTGATGGTTCAAATATTAATTTGAGCTTGATAAATCCTAGTGCTGTAGAAGAAGCTAAAATAAGATTAAAGGATTTTAATAGTCGAATTCAAACTGTAAAAAATAAGAAAAATCAATATTATGGATCTTTAAAGAATAAAATGGATGAACTTATTGTTACAATAAGTGAAATATCTAGTACAGTTCGTAATTTCCAACAAAACAAATTGAACTATAATCCTCAGTTGGTTGCGTTGAGACAAGAAATTGCAGAAGGCTTAAAAAGAATTTATAATTATGATGTTAATGTTCATATTTTTGCAGAATTATGTGAAATCACTGATCCAGCTTGGGCGGATACTGTTGAAATATTTTTAGGTAATAGAAGATTTAATCTTATTGTTGAGCCTAGATATTATGATCAAGCATTACAAATATATGCAAGAATCAAAGATAGATATCGTTTATATGGAATTGGTTTAATTAATACAAAACAAATTGCTAAATATAAGACATATGAAAAAAATTCACTTGCTTCTATTATTGAAAGTGAAAATTCAGATGCAAGAGCCTATATAAATTATTCATGTGGTAATGTAATTATGGTTAATGATGCAATGGAGCTTGAAAAATATCCTACATCAATTACTAATGACCGCTTATTATATCGTGGTTATACTGTTACTAGCTTGAATCCTAATATTGAAAAACCATTTATGGGCAAAAATGCAGCAAGCAAGTCACAAGAGATATGGCAAGAGAAAGCTAAGGAAGCTAAGAATAATTATTCTATTTTAAACTCAGAATTAGAGAATTTAGAAAGAGAATTAGAGCTTTTAGAACAAATTGATATTAGACCTTTAATAGAAGACTTAGATAAGGCATTAATGCTACAAAAAGAGAAGAATGCTTTAGAGGATTTAAATAAGCAGGCTCAAAGAACTAAAAATGCTACTCCTTCTGAGCTTCAAGATGATTATGAGCATGTTCAAGCAACTATTAAGTCCAATGAGGATAAAAAGATGAGCTATTCTATGGAAATTGGCTCTATCGGTCAGAGAATTTCGGCTTTAAATACATTAATTGAAGAAAAAAATCAGGAGCTTCAAAGATTAAGTGATAATCTAAAGCAATTATCTGGGGATAATGCTGTATTAGTAGAAAGAGCTAAAGCAGAATATCAAAATATAATTCAAGGACAAAGCTTTAAACAAGCTTTAGCGAGCTATGCAGAAAGATATAATTCTGAAGAGGCAGCATATACAACTTTAGTTGATAACCTTGTAGCTAAACAGTATGCCTTTGTTAATAAGTACAATTCTACATTTAGTATTGGTTTAACTGAGGTTAATAAGTTTATTGCTGAATTGAATAAGCTTGAAAGAAGTGAATTAATTACTTACGAACAAAAGGTTCGTCAGGCACGTGAGGCAGCTGAGATTGTATTTAAGGAAGACTTCATTGCTAAATTAAGAAATAATATTTTAACTGCTGAACAAGAAATATCTAAAATTAATGATACTTTAAAAGCAATTAAATTTGGTAACGATAGATATGAGTTTATTTTCCCTAGAAGTAATGAATATGCTTCATTCTATGAAATGGTTACATCTGAATTAGTTGATTTAAATCAAGGATTATTCACATATGATTTTCAAAACAAATATGATGAACAAATTAGAGAATTATTTGAAAGCCTATCTGTTGATGAGGTAAATAGTAAAAATGCCTTAAATAAATTTACAGACTATCGTACATATATGGATTATGACATTAGAATCATTAATAGCGATGGTGAAACTATGACATACTCTAAGGTTTTTAGAGAAAAATCCGGAGGTGAAACTCAGGTTCCTTTCTATGTTGCTATAATTGCTTCATTTGTTAGAGTTTATACTAAAACAGGTTATTCAGGCGGAGATCCAATTGGATTAGTTATGTTTGATGAGGTTTTCGATAAAATGGATGGTAATCGTATGCGAGCAATGATGAGCTTCATAAGTTCTATGCCACTTCAGGTAATTATTGCATGTCCACCACAAAGAATGGATATTCTACAGGATTATGCTGATACTACATTAATTATGGTACGTCAGGGCACTAAAGCTAAGGTATTACCTGTAACAAGAAGAAAAGAAGGAGAAGAATCCTAATGATTTTTAAAAAAAAGAAAGATCCATATGCTGATGCGTTATATGATTTAAATGAGTCAGCAAAATCAGCAGATAAGTTGGTAATTAAAAAAATGATTGATGATGATAATTTAGCTAGAGATTTAGTTTTATTGCTTAAGGATGATAATCCTTTAGTATTAAATTTTCAGGATTTAGATGAGGCTGCTGGAAATAAAATGCTTGCCTTCTTTATTGGTGCTACAGTAGCATTAGATGGTAAGACCATTCAAATAAATGAGTTTACATACTTATTTGCTAAAAAATCTGATTTCTTAGATGGTTCGCTTAAGCAATTCATTGCTAACTTACCTTCAAGATAAAATATATTAGGAGAGTACAAAATGAATAAAGAATTAGTTTTGGATATTGAAGAAAGTCCAAGTAAAATATCTCAATGGTTATTATTTGCGATTCAACACGTATTGGCTATGCTGGTTGCTTGTATTACTGTCCCTCTAATTACAGGACTACCAATTGGTCCGACATTAATATCAGCAGGTATTGGTACATTAATTTATATTTTTACAACAAAAAGAAAATCACCTGTATTTCTGAGTAGCTCATTTGCATATCTTGCTCCAATGTCAACTGCTTTAACCTTGGGAGTAACTGCAAATGTAACTACAGTTAACTATAGTGCAGTAATTTTAGGAATGGCAATGGTTGGAGTTGTATATGTTGTTATAGCACTAGTAATTAAGAAGGTTGGCACAAGCTGGCTTAATAAACTATTACCTCCTGTTGTTATTGGACCAATAATTATGGTTATAGGTCTATCACTTGCAGTATCTGCTGTATCAAATGTTCTAAATGGTACAGCTGGAATAAAAAATGCAGTAGGTGATATTTCATGGGAATATACCTTTGTATCTATATGTGTAGCACTATTTGCATGTTTTCTAACAGGAATCTGTGCTACATCAAAAAGGAAAAATATTACATTAATACCATTTGTTATTGGAATGGTTGGTGCTTATATATTTGCTTTGTTGCTAACTATTATTGGTAATCTAGCAAATATAGAGGCCTTAAAGGTAATTGACTTTAGCGTGTTCAATCGTGATTGGTCAAGTATTAGTTCTTGGATTACAACAGATTTTATGTTTGTAAATGCTTTTAATCAAACAGCTAAATTTACTTGGGAAACAGTAGGACAGGTAGCACTTTTATTTATACCTGTAGCAATTGTTACAATATGTGAGCATATTGGAGATCATAAAAATCTTGGTAATATTATTAATAGGGATTTATTGAATGATGAACCAGGACTAACAAGAACATTAATAGGTGATGGTATTGCAACTGCTGTTTCAGGTGCTTTCTGTGGTGCTGCTAATACAACATATGGTGAGAATGTTGCTGTAATTGGTGTTTCTAAAATTGCTTCTGTTTCAGTAATTATTGTTGCAGCAATAATGTCAATAGTGTTAGGCTTTATTGCACCATTAACTATGCTTCTTCAAACTGTACCAGCATGTATTACAGGTGGAGTTTCATTAGTTCTTTATGGTTTTATAGCATCTAGTGGTGTTAAGCTATTGATTAAAGAAAAGGTTGATTTTTCTGTAACTAAAAATATTATTGTTGCCTCAGTTATATTGGTTGCTGGTATTGGTGGTCTTGTATTAGGATTTGGTGGTTATGCAGGTGCCTATAAGATTTCAATATCTTCAACTGCAGTTGCTATGATTCTTGGTATTGTATTAAATCTTGTTTTAAAGGATCATTCTAGCGAATTAATTAATTCTGGAGAGTAATATATTTATACATAAACAAATAAAATAAAAGGAAGGTTTTAATCTTCCTTTTAAAAATAACTACAAATATATTTTTATTACGAGGGGTGATTATGTGAAAAGACTTCTTTGGAATAAATTTAAGGAGTCATTAGTATCGGTTTTACCGGTTACACTAATCGTTATCTTTTTATATTTTACTCCATTACTATCATTAACTTCACGAGAATTAATTGTATTTATTATTTCAGCTGTTTTGTTAATAATAGGAATTAGCTTATTTAATTTAGGTGCTGACCTATCAATGCAACCAATGGGTGAACAGGTAGGTTCATCATTAGTTAAAACAAAAAAGCTTTTACTTATAATTATAGTATGCTTTGTAATGGGGTTATTAATTACTATTGCAGAGCCTGATTTATCAGTTCTTGCAGGTCAAGTTTCAACTATTATTGATTCAACAGTTTTAATAGTCGCGATAGGTGTTGGAGTTGGTGCTTTTCTTGTTCTTGCAATATTAAAAATAATTTTTAAAAAAGACTTATCAATGATGCTAATGTTTTTCTATATGATGATGTTTGCTTTTGCTTCAATTGTTATTTTAAATGGGAATGGAGCATTTTTAGCCCTAGCTTTTGATTCAGGTGGAGTAACAACAGGTCCAATAACTGTACCATTTATAATGGCCTTAGGAGTAGGTATTGCTACTACAATAGGTGGAAGAAATGCAAATGAGAATAGCTTTGGTTTAATAGCTTTATGTTCAATTGGTCCTATTCTAATTGTTTTATTGCTTGGTATGACAATTAATTCAGAATCATTAAAGGAAACATCAGAAATACTATCATCTTCAATTGGAGATGATTATCAAATACCTAATGATTTATTATCTCATATTGGAAATACATTATTAAATACATCAAAGGAGATTTTAATAGCTCTATCATTAATTGTATTATTCTTTGTTGTCATAGAGCTTATTTTTATAAAGCTTCCAAAGTATAAATTAATCCAAATTTTTATTGGTATATTATACACATTTATTGGTTTATTATTATTCCTAACATCAGCTACTGTAGGATTTCTTCCAATTGGATTTAAAATGGGTAAAATGATGTCAGAATACCCTATTGCGATCATTATTTTTGGTTTTATATTAGGTTTAGTTGTAGTACTAGCAGAGCCTGCTGTTCATGTTTTAACAAAACAAGTAGAAGAAGTAACAACAGGTGGAGTATCAAAAAGAGCTATGCTTCTTGCATTATCAATCGGTGTTGGTATTTCAATTTGCTTAGCAATGATAAGAATAGTCTTTAATTTTTCTATTCTTTATATCATAATTCCAGGATATGCTATTTCTTTATGCTTATCGTTTTTTGTACCAAAAATGTATACAGCTATAGCTTTTGATTCAGGTGGAGTTGCTTCAGGACCATTAACCTCAAGTTTTATTTTACCTTTTTCGATTGGTGCCTGTACAACATTATGTCAAAATCAGATTATGGAAAATGGATTTGGTATTGTTGCAATGGTTGCAATGACCCCACTTATTACAATCCAAATCTTAGGCTTTAAGGATGTTTTATCAAAGAGATTAGTTGAAAATAAACGTCTTAAAAGAATTATTGACGCAGATGATGAACAAATCATTAAATTTATGTGAGGTATCAAGATGGATTTAAAAAAGAAAAAAAGTAAACCTATTAAAATTGAAGATACTAGCTTAGCTGCGCCTAAAAAAATAAAGGTGTTAGTCTCAATAGTGGAGAGACCAAAGGCCGATTTCTATATTTCAGTATTAGAAGGATATGATGTTAATATGCAAGCTGTATTATATGCTAAGGGTACTGCTCCAACAGATATTCTTCACTACTTAGGGTTAAATGGTAGTGATAAAGCTGTAATACTAAGTATTGTTAAGGAAGAAAGAGTTCAGGAAATATTAAATGCATATGAAGATAAGTATTTTAAGACTAAAAATGGACGTGGAATTGCCTTTACAATACCAATTTCTTCAGTGATTGGTGTAATGGTATACCAATTTCTAGCGAATATTAATGTGAGGTAATTACAATGGATAATAAATTTGAATTGATATTATGTATAGTAAATCAGGGTTTTTCTGAGGTTGTAATGAGTGCTGCTCGTGAATGTGGAGCTAAAGGTGGTACTGTTATAAATGCCAGAGGTACAGCAAAGGAAGAAGCTGAAAAAATGTTTAATATTGATATTACACCTGAAAAAGAAATAATAATGATTCTTGCGACTAGTGAGATTAAAGATGATATATTACATGCTGTTTATAAAAATGCAGGTTTAAATACTCCAGGTCAAGGTATTGCTTTTTCAGTTCCTGTTGAAGATGTTGTTGGTTTAGATAAAAAAGATAATAAACAAGATTGAGGTGATTTTATGCATAAAGTAAAGACAAAAACAATTCTTACACCTAAAAATGAAATAAACATTTATAAAGGATGTACTCATGGTTGTATCTATTGTGATTCTAGAAGTAAATGCTATAAACTAGAGCATGATTTTGAAGATATTGAAGTTAAAGAAAATGCTCCTGAGCTTTTAGCTCTAACTTTATGCAAGAAAAAAGAAAAGGGTATGATTTCTTTTGGAAGTATTTCAGACCCATATAATCCTATAGAAAAGGATTTAGAATTAACACGTTCATGCCTAAAGATCATTGAACAAAATGGCTTTGGTGCATCTATCTTAACAAAATCTGATTTGGTTTTAAGAGATATTGATATTATAAAAAAAATAAATGAACAAACAAAATGTGTGATTCAAATGACAATCACATGTGCTAATGATTCTTTATCAAAAATTATTGAACCAAATGTTTGTCCAACTTCAAGAAGAGTTGAAGTATTAAAGGAATTAGAGAAAAATGGAATTCCTACGATTGTTTGGATTGCTCCTCTTTTACCTTATATTAATGATACAGAAGAAAACTTTAAAAATATTTTAAAATTATGCGTGGAGTGTAAGGTCAAAGGCATTGTCTATTATGGGCCTGGAATGACCTTAAGAGAAGGTACAAAAGAATACTATTATAGTCAATTAGATGATAATTTTCCTATTTTAAGGAGAAGATATCAAAGAGAATTTAAGGGTAGATGTGACATTTATCAGTCATCAAATGTATCAAGATTTGACTATATTATTAAAGATATTTGTGAAAAAAATAATATTAAATATGAGTTAGAGGATGTATTCTATTTCATCAATAATTTTGATACTAATGTTTTACAATTATCTTTATTTGATGATTTAGAATAGATTTTTGTGAGTAGTAATATGACATATAAGGAGAAATTGGAAAAATCAACGATTTACAAAACAGGAAAAATCTATTATAAAGATTTAAATTTTCCAACTGCAAAGCAAAGAAGAACTTCTTTAGTTTTATTTGTTTTTATGGCTTTATTTACAATATATACAAAAATAATTTTACAGGTAAATAAATTTGATTTTATGGTCTTTGTAGTGATAGTAAGCCTGATTACAACTCTAGTATTAAAGATAGTTTCTCAATCAGTCTATGCTCTAAATCACTATAAATTAGTTTTTGGATGTAGAATTATAAACAGTTTATGTAAGTTTTTAATATTTATATCGGCTTTTAATCTGTATTTTACAACATTAAATGTTGCCACTTTAGAAATGTACAATGAAACTTTTATAGAGGTTTTAGAAAATATTATAAAAACTCTCGATATTAGCAGTTATATGGCTTTTCTATTTCATTATAAGCTTCAATTAATTTCTTTTATTGGAACTATAATTATTTTTATTCCAGTTTTCATTTATCTTTTAATTGTGTATGTAAAATTATTGTTTATCTTGGCCATATTTTTTATACCAATATTCAATATATTCTTTTATCTTTTTTGGGTTTTTAGCAATAATAAAACTTTTATTGAATATGTCAAGGATGAAGATAATTCATTATTTTGTACAAAAAATTATAGAAGAATTAATGTATTTTCATATGCTTTTAGAAGAGCATTAACAAAACTTTTTTTTGGTGGCATATTAATATTTTTATGCTATTATTACCTTTATATTTTATATACTAATGTGCTTTAAGACTTTTAACTAATATAGAAGTTATAATTACTTCTATATTTTTTTATAATAAAGAAAAAAATCATATTTAATAAAAAATATGATAATAAATTCATTCTCAAAGAGAATAATTGATCATATATTTTCATATAATGCTTATGAAGATTAAGGGAGGATGTATTATGGATGCATTTAATGATTTATCAAATAGAATGAAAAATAATTTTTATGTTGGTGTAGTTGGAAGTGTAAGAAGTGGTAAATCAAGCTTTATTAATTCATTTTTTAAACTAATGGTATTACCTTATGTAGATGATGAATTTGTAAAAAATAAAATAATGGATGAATTGCCTCAATCTGCAGCAGGAAAACAAATAATGACTGTAGAACCAAAATTTGTTCCTTCAACTACTTTAGAATTTAACATAAATAATACAGTATTGAATTTAAGGTTTGTTGATTGTGTAGGAGAAATAATTCCATCTGCAGAAGGATATGGTAGTGACAAAGAGCCTAGATTAGTTAAAACTCCTTGGTTTGATGAAGCAATACCTTTTAAAGAGGCTGCACAAATTGGTACAGAAAAGGTAATATATAATCACTCAAATTTAGGTATATATATTACTTCAGATGGTAGCTTTGGTGATTTTTCGAGAAATGAATATGAAGCAGTAGAAAATAATCTAATACCTAAGATGAAGGAATTAAATAAGCCTTTTGTTATTGTATTAAATACTAAAACACCAAATAGTGAATCAGTATTGAATTTGGCTAAAAGTATAGAAAGTAAATGGGATGTAAGTACTATAGCAATTAATGCTGTAAATATGTCTAAGGAAGATTGTAATAATGTATTATTAAAGGCTCTTGATGAGTTTCCAATTGCTGATTTAGAAATTCAATTACCTGATTATATTTCAGTGTTGGGTGATGATATTGAAATTAAAAAATCAATATCAACTGTCATTAAAGAGGTTCAAACAAAGTATAAAAAGGTAAAGGATGTTCAGAACATTTGTAGTAGTTTAAGAGATTGTAATTTATTTAAAAATGTTAAATTAGAATTATTAGATGTAGCTAATGGTAAAGCAAATATTATTTTAGACTTAGAAGAATCTAAATATAAGGAAATAGTTGATTCATTACTTGGTGATAAGATTCAATCAAGGGCTGATTTTATTGAATACTTGTATACATCAAATAAAGCTCTCGCTATATATAAACAGGTAAGTAGCGCGATTAATGAGGCTAAAGAAACTGGTTATGGTGTTTCAGTGCCACAAATAACAGATATGAAATTGCTTCCACCAGAGGTTGTAAAGAAAAATGGTATGTATGGAGTTAAGCTTGCCGCTAAAGCATCGGTTATTCATATGATTTCTGTAGATTTAGAATCTTCATTTACTCCAATAATTGGTAGTGAGGATCAATCTAAGATGTTGATGAATTCATTAAATGAAAATGGAGAGGATCAAATTTGGAATACTGAATTTTTTGGTAAAAAATTATCAGATATTGTCAATGATTCAATGAAAGCTAAATTACATTCTATACCTGATCGTTCAAAGGATAAAATTAAAAATGTGTTGGATAAAATTATGAATAGTGAAAGAAATAATTTAATCGCTATTATATTATAAAAAAAAACTTCAAAGTGGATGCTTTGAAGTTTTTAATATCAGTAAGCTGTAAATATTATATATACTTTGAAATATGTATAGTATTGTAATTTTCATAGATATTAAAACCATCATATTTATAGTATCTAAGTTCTTCAATAATTAAATCTCTAACTATTAGATTAGTATCTACAGCTTTATCATTTCTATAATTAGTGAAATAATTACTATAATATACATAATCAATAATTGCAAGCTTATATGTTTTTGAGGTATCGATTTCACCAGAAGATGTATAGCAGAAATAATGATTAGGATTAAGCTTTAAAAATGATTGTAAATTAGCCCCTGTAATTTCTACAAGTATTATATGATTATCAAAAGGATTTAAACTATATACTTCATTAAATCCAAAATTACCTATCGAAACTCCACTTCTTAAACCACCATTATTAAATAAACCAGCATTAGCTTCTGAACCTGCCATCATTAAATTACATATCCAATTTTGTAGTTTTGTATCATACCTACCAATAGTTTTTAAATTTTGACAGTATATTTCTTCTAAAACATCTTTTGAAGCTTCTTTATAATCTTGAACTATTTTCTCAACACTTTGATCAAAATTTATTTTTGCAGTTGATATTGAAACATGTG
Organism: Anaeroplasma sp.; assembly: GCA_051874325.1. GTDB lineage: Bacteria > Bacillota_I > Bacilli_A > Acholeplasmatales > Anaeroplasmataceae > Anaeroplasma. Next base: position 88,851 of record JBJEFS010000049.1, on the reverse strand, counting down.
ATGTGTCTGCTGAAACAATAGAATTTGTTTTTAAATTGATTTCTAAATCTATTCTACCAAATTCCTTGGCAGCACCTGTTGACGAAATATAAGGTGAGGATTGAATAACTGGCATACCTACATCATCTTTCCTTGCAATAAGTCCTCCTTGTTCAGTATGTGTATGACCATTTAAGACAGCATTGACTAAATATTTATCATTATATTTTAGTTCGGCTAATAAATTGTTTAGATTATAATTTGTAATTCCATCTGCATCCCCATCATGAATGGACACTACAATGATGTCAGCACCATTATCTTTAAGGGTGGCACCAACATCTAATACACTTGCCATAATATCTTCATCACTTGCTTTAAATGTATAGTTTTCCACCATATTACGATTGATTGAATTATAAACATTACCTATATATCCGATAACTCCTATATTAATTGGCCCTTTGTTTATTATGGTCGATGATAGTATATTATTTGATTCTAATTGAACTAAAGAATTTGTGTTATTATCATAAATATTTGCATTTAAAAGTGGAAAATTAGCTTCTCCATTATTTAAGTCTCCATCCCAATAGGCTAATATTTTATCAATTCCCCAATCAAACTCATGATTACCAAGAGTCATTGCGTCAAATCTCATTTCATTCATTATGTCAATTAATACTCTACCATAGTTAACTCTTGATATAGCAGTCTCTTGAAAAATATCACCATTAGCTAGTAATAGCGTATTATCATAATCATCTTCATTTCTAATTTTGTTGATTAAGTAGCTAGCATTACTAATTCCACCTTGATTATTTATTTTTTCAATATGACCATGTAAATCATTAAACTCTAGAATGTTTAAGGTGTAGGTTTCGCCATAAATAGAAGTTTTTAAACATCCTGCAAACAAAAAAATTAATAAAAAATTACATAATAAGCTTAATTTCTTTTTTAAATTCATAGAAAGCCTCCGTCTATATAGGATAATTATAAAATATAATATATTTTATTGCAAATAAAAATAAACTGAGAATTTAGTTATATATGAATTTGAGGTACGAGCTTCTTATCGCGCAAGATGTTAAAAGGAATTAGATATCATTATAAATTTCAAACTAGGTTATTATAATGTATATCAATGAACTGCTTTAATTAGACTTCTTGAAAATGAGAAGCTTGCATGTTTGCTAATAATGAAGAGCAGTCTAATTAAATAAATATATACTGAAAGAGTTTACATATTTTAAAATGAATTATTAATGGTATAATAATAAAAGGTGGTATTATGCGTTATATAGAAAAACTTTTAAGTATAAAAAATATAATAAAAATTGACATTGCATTAATAATTTTTAATATAGTTGTTTTAGTAATGAATTCCTTTGGATTAGTGAGTAAGGATGATTTATATTTTACTAGTTATATTGTTATTTGGATTATCATTTCTCTAATTATTTTAAAAATAATATTATTTTATATTATTAGACTAATAACTATTAGGCGAATTCGGAATTTTTTTTCAGAAAAAAATGAAGGAAATCTAGAAAGAATGTTAATTCAACTTCAGATTGCTAGCTATTATATTGAATTAATTAATTCTTTTTATGATGGTAAGGTTTCTAAATTTAAAATTGATAAAAATGATTTTAATTTACTTCATATAAATAAAGAATTATTTGATATTTCAAATTTTAAATCTAATATGAATGAAGAACAATTGAAGACCTTCAATGATCTTAAAACACTGATTACCTTAGAAGATTTGGCGATGATTGAAGCATATGCAAAAAAAATGTTGCATTTATAATTAATAGAGTGATTAAGAATCACTTTTTTATTTTTATCAATTTGTTATTATCAAAATGATAAAAAGATATTGACAGTATATTACTTTAGCAATAGAATATAACTAGAAAAATTAATACTGCAAATAATAATAGTGAAAGGATGAATTATTATGTTAAAAGAATATGGATATTTTCGTGTTGGAGCAATTGTAAATAAAATAAAATTAGCAGATGTTGATTATAATGTAAACGAAATAATAAATTTGCTTGATGAAGCTGAAAAATTAGGAATCGAAATTGCAACATTTCCAGAATTATCTATTTGTGGTTATACTGTTCAAGATTTATTTTTAAATGACGATCTATATAATAAATGCATAAGTGGAATTTATAAATTAAAGGAATATAGCAAAAATAAAAATATTGTATTCATTGTTGGTTCACCAATTAAGGTTCAAAATGCTTTATATAATTGTGCTATAAGCTTTTGTAAAGGAAGGATAATTGGTATTACGCCTAAAACCTATATACCTAATTATTCAGAATTTTATGAAGCAAGATATTTTAATAGCGCTAGTGAATTAAAGATTGACACTATAAATTTATTTGGTGAAGATATTATCATATCAAACATGTTATGCTATAAGTGCAATAATTATAATATAACATACGCTATTGATATTTGTGAGGATTTGTGGATGAGCAATCCACCTAGTAATTTTACGACTTTAAATGGTGCTAACATAATCTTTAATTTATCAAGTAGTAATGAAACAGTAGGTAAAGTTAATTACAGAAGAAGCATAGTTAAGAATCAAGCTTCAAAAACTATATCTGCCTATGTTTATGCATCAAGTGGTATATGGGAATCTACAAGTGATTTATTATTTTCAGGACATGCGATGATAGCTGAAGCAAATGGAGATTTTGTTGAAAATGAACGATTTTCATTTGAATCATCAATAATTTATCAAGATGTTGATATTTTTAGAATTAATAATGATAGAGTTAAAGAGCGTACTTATGATAAAAAATTATTTAATATAGAATATAAAGAAGTAAGCTTTAGTTTAGTTAAAAATAATAATAAACTAGTAAAGAAATATTCTAAAACTCCATTTTTAAGCCATAATAAGGATGCATTAGAGGAAATATTTACAATTCAAACAATGGCATTAGCTAAAAGAGTTAAATTTTTAAATTGTAAAATGGTAATAGGAATTAGTGGAGGAAGTGATTCAACCTTAGCTTTTCTTGTAGCCTTAAATGCTACTAAAATTTTAAATATTAGTCCAAAAAATATATTGGCCATTACTATGCCAGGCTTTGGAACAAGTAGTAGAACTTATGAAAATGCTAAAAAACTTATTTTAGAATCAGGGGCTACTTTTAAAGAGATTTCTATTAAGGATGCATGTATAAAGCATTTTGAGGATATTGAATATGATTATTCAAAGCTTGGCATTACCTATGAAAATGTTCAAGCAAGAGAAAGAACACAAATTCTTTTTGATATAGCAAATAAGGAAAATGCAATTGTTATTGGTACAGGTGATATGTCAGAGCTTGCTTTAGGATGGGCAACATATAATGGAGATCATATGTCAAATTATGGCGTAAATTGTTCAATTCCCAAAACCTTAGTTACAACATTGATTGCTCATATAAGAGATAAATCAGAAGGTATAATTAAGGAAACCTTAACAGATATTTTAGATACACCTATTTCTCCAGAATTATTACCACTTGATACTAATGGAAATATTAAACAGGATACAGAAAAGGTTGTTGGACCTTACATATTACATGATTTCTTCTTATATCATTTTTTAAGATATGGTGCATCAATAAAGAAAATCTATTTTTTAGCTTGCCAAACTTTTAATGAGATTTATACAAAGGAAGAAATTAAAGGAGTTTTAACATTGTTTATAAAGCGATTCTTCACACAGCAGTTTAAACGTAATTGTGTTCCTGATGGAATAAAGGTTGGAAGTGTATCTGTCTCTCCTAGAGGTGATTTAAGAATGAGTAGTGAAACATATTATAATATGTATATGAAGGAACTTGATGAATTATGAAAATAGGTGTTTATGGTGGTAGCTTTAATCCATGTCATTTAATGCATAAAAAGCTTGTTTTATCATTATTAGAGAATGATTTTTTTGATAGAATAATAGTCGTACCTACTGGTAATTATTATAAGAAGAGTAATCTATTAAAGGGTGAAGAGCGCATTAAAATGCTTGAATTAATGTTTAAAGATAATCCAAGAGTTATTATTTGCGACTATGAATTTAAGAATAATTTAATTTGTACATATCGTAGCTTAGATTACCTACAAAATATGTATAAGGGAGATAAAATTTATTTTATATTAGGAAGTGATAATTTAAAATCATTTCATACCTGGAAAAAATATGAATATATTTTAAATAACTATAATCTATTGGTTATTAAAAGAAAGAATATTGATATAACAAATGAATTAGAAAAGTATAAGTCATATGATGGTGAAATTTTGTGTGTTGATTTAGATTTAGATTCTACCTCATCAAGCATGATAAGAGATTGTTTTGCCAAATATGATGATGAAGTGGCAGCAAAATATTTAGATGAAAGTGTCTATAAATATATTATTCAAAAAGGATTCTACCATCCAAATTATAAAGAAGATTCTAAACTAGAATATTTATCAGATGAAGATTTTTTGAAGCAATATGATAGTAATTCTTATGAAAAGATGAGTATCACAACTGATATAACTTTATTTGGTATAAGTGATATTTCTAAAGATAACTATAGACATCTAAACAAAAAAGCCTTTAGCGTTTTACTTGTTAAAAGGAATACACCTCCATTTATGGGAAAATGGTGCTTGCCAGGTGGATTTTTGTCACTTGATGAAACGCTACAGGATTGTGCGAAAAGGGTATTATTCACAGAAACAAATCTTGAAAACATCTATTTAGAGCAATTATATACTTTTAGTGATATTGATAGAGATATAAGAGCAAGAGTCTTATCCTGTAGCTATTTGGGTTTAGTTGATAAGAACAAAATAAATACTAAATTGCAGGATAATGCCAGTTTCTTTACAATTAAATTGACTGAAAATGATGGAATTATAATAATTGAGTTTAAAAATGAAGTTGAATCATTTAAATGTAAGGTAAGAAAAATAATTGATGAATATGGTCTTGTTGAATATAAGGAAGTTGAGAATAATTATATTGCTTTCGATAATTTATTAGTAATAATGACATCTATCAATAGATTGCAAAATAAAGTAAGCTATACTGATATTGTTTTTCATATGATGCCAGAGAAGTTTACGTTAAAAGAGCTTCAGCTAGTTTATGAAGCTATATTAGATAAAAAACTATTAGATCCTGATTTCAGAAGAAATATAAAGGAAAAGGTTATTAAAACAGATGAATTGAAGGTTGGTGGTGGACATCGACCAGCATCTTTATATAAATATAAAAAAACATTAGGAGATATATAAAATGACAAAAGAGGAAATGTTTAACGATATTAATCGTTGGAAAAATGAAAAAAAGGCTGTTATATTAGCTCATTATTACCAGAGAGATGAAATTCAAGAAATAGCTGATTATGTTGGTGATTCGCTTGCTCTTGCACAAATTGCAGCTAAAACAGAAGCTGAAATACTAGTTTTTTGTGGTGTACATTTTATGGCAGAAACAGCTAAAATATTATCACCAGATAAAAAGGTATTATTCCCAGTTATGGAAGCAGGCTGTTCAATGGCAAATATGCTTAATGAAATTCAGCTTGAGGAATATAAAAAAAATAACCCTAATACTATAATAGTAGCTTATGTGAATTCTACTGCAAAGGTCAAGGCATTATCAGATGTATGCGTTACTTCCTCTAATGCTTTAAAAATAATTGATTATTATCAGAAGCAGGGTAAAAAAATACTATATTGTCCAGATCAAAACTTGGGTAAGTATGCAATGAAGCTAAAGGGATACAAATTTGATGTATGGAATGGATTTTGCTGTATTCATCATAATTTAAAGCCTCAATGGGTTGATGAAATGAAGCAAAAACACCCAGATGCTGAATTTGTTGCTCATCCAGAATGTCAATTAAAAGTATTAGAAAAGGCAGATTATGTAGGTTCAACAAAACAATTAATAGAATATGTAACTAATAGTAATTGTAATGAGTTTATTGTAGGTACTGAAATGGGTGTTATATATGAAATGAAAAGGAGAAACCCTCAAAAAAACTTCATAATTCTTTCTGAAACTCTAAAGTGTTATGATATGAAGCTAACTACATTAGAGGATTTATATAAGTGCTTAAGAGATGAATCTAATGAAATAATCATTGATACTGATACTGCAACTAAAGCTAAAAAATGCTTAGATAAAATGCTTGAGCTAAGCTAGGAGGTTTTTTATGAGAAATTATTTAGAATATGATGCGATTATAATTGGTGGTGGATTGGCTGGTATATATACAGCGTTAAATATTGACTCAAAGTTTAAAATTGCTATTTTAATTAAGGATAAAATAGATAAGGGCTCATCTAATTTAGCTCAGGGAGGTATTGCTGCTGAGGTAGTGTATGATCCTGAAAAAATACAAGAGCATTATAATGATACACTTCGGGCTGGTTCTTATCTAAATAATCCAGAAGCAACTAGAATTTTGGTTAATGAAGCACCAAAAAATATTGAAAACTTAATTAATATTGGTGTTCATTTTGATAAGGATTCTGCAGGTAATTTAGTAAAAACTTTAGAGGGTGGTCATAGTAGTCGACGTATTCTTCATGCTGGTGGTGATGCTACTGGTGCTAAGGTTATGGCTGATTTAAGAGAAGCTTTATCTAAAAGAGAGAATATTGATATTTTCGAAGAGGAAATGGCATTTGAAATTATAAAGGATAGTGATAGAGCTATTGGTGTTATTTCAATTAACCAAGAAAATAATCCAAAAATTTTCTTTTCAAATAATATTGTTATTGCAACTGGTGGTTTAGGTGGTATTTACAAGAATTCAACAAATGAAAAATTTGCATGTGGTGATGGAATAGCAATGGCAAATCGCGCAGGAATTTTTATTAAAAACATGGAATTTGTTCAATTCCATCCAACAGGATTATATGAAGAGGAAAAACAAGGTCAAAGATTTTTAATTAGTGAAGCAGTTCGCGGTGAGGGAGCAATATTAAGAAATATTGAAGGAGAACGCTTCATGGCTAAGTATGATAAGGAAAGAATGGAGCTTGCACCAAGAGATGTTGTTTCTCAAAGTATATATAGAGAAATGTTTGATACCTGGAGTGATCATGTATATCTTGATATTACTCATAAGGATAAGGAATTTTTAATGAAAAGATTCCCAACTATCTATCAAAAATGTTTATCAATTGGAGTAGATATGGCAAAGGATTTAATACCAGTTGCACCAATAGAGCATTTTTTATGTGGTGGTATTAATACTGATGTCTATGGACATACTAATTTAAAGAATGTCTATGCTGTTGGTGAATGTGCTAATACAGGTGTTCATGGTGCAAATCGTTTAGCATCTAATTCTTTACTTGAATGTATTGTTTTTGGAAAAAGAATAGCTGATGAAATCAATAAAAAGGATAATAATGGTAATAGAACAATTATTATACCTGAGATTTGTTCAATAAATAAGAAGTTTAATTTCAAGTCAATTAGAGTTGAAATAAGAGAAATTATGGATAAATATGTTTCTATTGTAAGAACGAATGATGGACTTGAAATAGCTAAAAATATCATTGAAAAGCATTATAATAATCTAATGAAGATTAAGGTAATGACAAGATATTATTATGAAACATTAAATATGGCTACATGTGCTTTATTAATCATTAATGCCGCAATAGCTAGAGAGGATTCAATTGGTTCACATTATCGTATAAAATATAATATGGATTTACCAGTTGTTGATAGAATAATCAAATATGCTTTAAAGGAGGATATGCCTACCGGTGATATTACGACTGATAATTTAATTCCAGAAAATCATCAAAGCAAAGCTAAGTTTATTGCAAAAGAAAAAGGTATTATATCAGGCTGTGAGGTTGTTAAGCGTGTATTTGAACAAATTGATGGCAAGGTTAGTATACATTTTATGGTTACTGATGGAAGTGAGGTTAATCCATATGATGTTATTGCTACTATTGAAGGTGATACAAGAACAATCTTAAAAGGAGAAAGAGTAGCATTAAATTTAATTCAGCGTATGTCAGGAATCGCTACTGAAACAAAGAAATATGTTAATGAACTTGAGGGTAATTGTAAAATTTTAGATACAAGAAAAACAACTCCAAATTTAAGATATTTAGAAAAGCTTGCTGTTAAGCATGGTGGTGGTACAAATCATCGATTCTCTTTGTCAGATATGGTAATGATTAAGGATAATCATATTGATGCTGCTGGAAGTATAAGTAAAGCAGTTGAGATAATAAAACCAAAGGTTAATGTTAAAATTGAAGTAGAGGCTGAAACAATAGAGCAATTTAAGGAAGCATTAAATACAGAGTGTGATATTATTATGCTTGATAATATGTCAAATGAAATAATGAAGGAATGCGTTGCTTTAAATAATCATAAAAAGAAGCTTGAAGCATCTGGAAATATGACCTTAAATAGAATAAAAGAAGTATCTAAATTGGGTGTTGATTATATTTCGGTAGGTGCCTTGACACATTCACCAAAAGCTTTAGATATTAGTTTAAAATTTCATGATATAAAATAAATAGAGGAGGATTAATATGTGTACTGCAGTCATATATAAAACAAAAGATTTTTATTTTGGGAGAACTTTAGATTATGAATTTTCATATGGGGATAAAGTTGTTATTACTCCACGTGAATATCAGTTTAATTTTGCTCATGAAAAAACAATAACTAAGCATTATGCAATAATTGGTATGGGAACTATAATTGATAACTATCCATTATATTATGATGCAATTAATGAAATGGGTTTAGGCATTGCTGGTTTAAATTTCGTTGGAAATGCAAAGTACTTTGAATATAGTGAGGACAAAATTAATTTAGCTCAGTATGAACTAATTCCATATCTTTTATCAACCTGTAAAAGTGTTAAGGAGGTAAGAGTTAAATTAAATAATTTAAATTTGATAAATAAAAGATTTAGAAGTGATTTGCCTCTAGCTGAACTTCATTGGTTAATTGCTGACTCAGAGGAATCAGTTACTTTAGAATCAGTTAATGACGGAGTAAAGGTTTATGACAATCCTATAGGTGTTTTAACAAATAATCCTCCTTTTCCTTATCAATTATTTAATTTGAATAATTATCGATATTTGTCGACGAGGACAATGGAAAATACATTTTCTTCAAAAATAGACCTAGCTAGCTATAGTAGAGGTATGGGAGGAATTGGGTTACCTGGTGATTTATCTAGCCAATCTCGATTTGTTAGAGCTAGTTTTGTCAAATTAAATTCAATTTCAAATGATGACGAGATAGATAGTGTAAGCCAATTTTTCCATATTTTAAATTCTGTTGATCAGCAAAGAGGCTGTTGCGAGGTCAAGGATAATAATTATGAGATAACATTATATACCTCTTGCTGTAATGCAACTAAAGGTATCTATTATTATACAACCTATAATAATCATCAGATATCTGCTGTTAATATGAATAGAGAAAATTTAAATTCTAATGACTTAATATATTATAAATTAAATGATAAAGAAAATATAAATTTTCATAATTAATTCATAATATTATGATATAATCATAAATATATGTTAGGAGGTCAAGAATGAGAAAATCAAAATATTTTATTTTTATTTTGCTATTAATCTCTATATTTATTGTTACCGGATGCGATAAAAATGTATGCTTAAACTATATAGATCATGATACAAATGAAGAAGTAATACTTGAGGTTAAAGCAACTGAGGATAAGCAAGAGGTTGCAAAAGTGATATACGCGCTAAATCAAATAGAAATAGAAAAAAAAGATGTAAATTCTGTTTTTATTAGCATGAATGCTGATATTTCAATGGATGATAAAAGTACTGAGTATAACTATTCAATAAAATCTAATACAGAATTTGGAATAGATTTTTTAAATATGGATTACTATGCCAAATCTGATAATGACATTGTTTTAGCTCAATCAAAGGATTCAAATAATGCAGAACTTGATTGTGATATTTATGGAAATATGGAAAATGTATATATTAATCTTAGAAATATAAAGGCTAAAGATACAAAGATTATAAATGAAAAATATGTTTTCTCATTGAATTCCCTTATTGATTTAATTCAATCCTATTATCCGGAATTTGATTTTTCAGAGGAAAAGTTAGTTGAGCTTAAAAATAAGCTAAATTCATTTAGTTTTGAAAAATTTATTAAGGACATTAAAGATAATACTGATGCAAATATTGAAGATGTTTGTGAAGCTTTAAATATTTCAATTATATCATCAAAAAATGATATTATTAATTTTTCAATGGATATTTCAATACCTAATTTTGACAATGAAGCACGTTTATCAATTGTTTTAGGCTATAATGTAAAAACAGGATTACCTGAATTAATTGAATTTGATGGTGTTCAACTTCTTAATAACATAATTAATAATGATGAAAGAATTATTAATTTTTATTTTAAAAAGCTTTATTTAGTAATTGATGTGAAAACATTAGTTGAAATTCCTACATTGAAAGCTTCTGAAAAAGAAGATTATTCAAAATTTCCTTTATTTTAACTTATTGAGGTGAGAAACATGAAAAAGATTTTAAATTTATTTTTATTTGTAGTAATATTGTTTTCATTAACATCATGTATTTCTAATGAAAATATTGAATATCATACTTTAGACTATGTCTATAATGAAAATGATACTGAAATAATTACTTTGAAGCAAGCAGAAATAAATAGCTTGATAGAAAATAATGGCTCGTTTGATCGATTTTACGATTTATTTAATGATGTAGAGTCACACATTATGGAAATTGCAACCTATTCAAATATAGAATATTTAAAATACTCTATAAATGGTGATTTAGAAGCTCAAAGCAAATATGCAAAGTTTTCTGAATTACTAAATAATTATCTTAAATGGGAAAAGGAATTATTCAATATGGTATATGATTCACCATTTAAAGAACGTTTCTTTGCTGGGCTAACAGAAGAACAAATAAGAGAGTATTTAAGTGAAACCTATGATGATGAATTCTATATATTACAAAATGAAACTGATGAAATAATTCAAAACTATAGTATTTTAACAGAGGATGAGGTTCTTGAAAAGACACCAGACATTTATGTTTCTTTAGTTAATAAATATAATAAAATGGCAAAATATGCTGGCTATGATGATTATTTAACATACGCCTATAAAGAGATTTATTCAAGAGATTATACACCTTCTGAAACAGTCGATTTTGTCAATAATGTAAAAAAATATATTGTTCCAGCATTTTTTGATGCTTATGAAAGATTTCAAAAAGAATCTATGAATATATCTTTTAAGAACTCTACTAAGATTAATTCATTGATATACGGCAGTTTTTTAAATAATAAAGCAATTGTAGATAAATATGCAAAGCGAATTGGAGGCACATATTACTTAAATTATATGGGTCTTTGGGATAATGGTTATTATTTTATGTCTAATGACAGTAAAGCGACAAATGGAGCATATACTTGTTACCTATATTCATTGGATACTCCTGCAGTTTATTTTGGTCCAGATTATCAAAATATATCTACAGTTGTTCATGAATTTGGGCATTACTATTCAATGAAATGTCAAAATGGTAGTGTTGGTTCATTTGATTTAGCTGAAACGCATTCTCAAAGTGATGAATTTCTATTTCTGGCATATCTTGAGCAAGAGGGTGGATATATCTCCTCTGTTACAGATATTATAAAATTATATAATTATGTTCAAGCATTATCATCAATTATTTTATCAGCTGTAGTTAATGAATTTGAATATAAGGTCTATACTTCAACAAATCTTGTTGCATCAAATTTAGATAGTTTAGTTGTTCAAATTTTTGATGAATTTGGTGGTTATAGTAATTATGAAAATTTATTTGGTATGGATCCAAAGGATTACTGGAAATATGTCGCAGTTGAAAATGCTGGATATTATATAAGCTATGCAGTATCATTAATACCATCTATGAGTATTTATAAAATTGCAAGTGAAGATTTTGATAATGCTAGAAATGCTTATTTAGATATTTGTAATTATCCTTCAATGAATGAAAATTTTTTAGAAATTATTACATCAGCTGGTTTATCAAGTCCATTTATAGAGGAATCTTTTAAAAATGTATCAACAATGATATAATACCCTTTACTTTTAAAAAAAAAATGTTATCATATATTATATGAGGAGGATAAGTTTATGAAGAACATTAAAAAATTGTTTTTTACATTTGTAGCTATATTTACACTTGTTTTACTTGTTGCTTGTAGTAATATTTCAAAATCATATGCTGATAAAATTGATAAGGCAGCAGAAAAGAAGGAATATATTACTTATGAACAAGCAATGGATGATTTAGGTGATGAAGCAGTATCAATTGTAGTTGCTAAAACTGGCGTTATTATTGCTGTTAAAGGTTGTAAATCTCTTGAAGACATTAAAGCCAAAATTGATGATGGTAAAACAATTAAGGGCATAGTTATTACTGTTCTACTTGGTAATTGTACTGATGCAGAGTATAGAGAAATTACCGCAGATGATTTAAAATCAAAATAATTATTAGTTTAGAGGAAGAAAAATCTTCCTCTATTTTTTCTCTTTTAATAGAAAGTAGAGCTTTAATAGCGCTCTTTTTTCAATTCTTGAAACATAGCTTCTTGAAATTTTTAATTCATCAGCGATTTCCTTTTGTGTTTGAGCTTCTCTAGTTAAGCCATAACGCCTACAAATAATATCATATTCTCTTATACTTAATGTTTTTAAGGCTTCATTTAAACTTTCTTGCAACTTTTTTTCTTGATATGATTTATATAAATCTACATCCTTATCTTCAAGTAAATCTAATAATTCTAGTTCATTTCCATCTTTGTCAACGGAAATAGGTGATTGAAGGTATACAACATTTTTTTTATTCTTATTACTTCGTAAAGTCATTAATATTTCATTTTCTATACATCTTGCAGCATATGTTGCGAGCTTATTGCCATTAGAGATTTGGAATGTATCTACAGCCTTAATTAGACCTAAAATTCCTATTGATAAAATGTCATCCTTATCTTCACTAGTATTTTCATATTTTTTTGCTATATGTGCAACTAATCTCAAATTATGTTCTATTAACTTATTTCTGGCATTCATATCTTTATTAATTTTATAATCTGTAAGGTACTTCATTTCTTCCTCTGTAGTTAATTTTCTAGGATATGATTCACTCTTAATAGCTCCTAAAATTGGAAGTAAAAACAAAATCAATTATAAAAACTCCTTTATTTTAACGGAATTTATTGTATAATATGTATCGAGGTATTTATGTTATGGTAAAAAAAATGATTCCAGATTATTGTTTTAAATCAATCTATGAAATTCCATTCACTAAATTATATGAAGATGGTATTCGACTTATTCTTACAGATTTAGATAACACCCTAATTTCATATAAGGAAACAATGCCAAATGAAAAACTGTTTGAATTAAAAGAGACCATTCAACGATTAGGCTTTGAATTAATAATTGTTTCTAATTCAAGAAAGGAAAGGGTAGATAATTTTTCAAAAAAATTTGATGTACCATATGTAAAGTTTTCAACAAAACCTCTAAAAAGAGGTATAAAGAAAGCAATATATAAGGTTGCAAAGGCATCATATAATAGAAATGAAATTATTTTACTTGGTGATCAAATTATGACAGATATTTTGGGTGCTAATAGGTGTAAAATAAAGTCTTGTCTAATTCATCCAATTGATAAAGCAACTGATATTAGTACGACAAAATTTAATCGTAAATTGGAAAAATTTTTTTTAAAAAGAATAAAAAGGAAATATCCTGAGGAATATAATAATAAACTAAAAGAATTTGGTGGTAATTAAAATGATAATAAAAAAATGTAAGGGTTGTGGTGCACTACTCCAGGAGGAAGATGAAGCAAAGCCTGGCTTTATACCAAAATTAACACTAGAATCAAAGTATTGTAAACGATGCTATCGTATGATGCATTACAATGAATTACCAAAAATTGTTGCTTCTAATGATGATTATGAAAAGGTAATTGATGATGTCATTAAAAGAAATGGATTAATAGTTTTTGTTGTTGATATTTTTGCATTTAAAGCTACTTTTAATAAAAAGATGATTGATAAGCTTCGAAATAAAAATGTTATTTTAGTAGCTAATAAATATGATATCTTCCCAAAAAGCACAAATATCGAAAATATTGTTAATTGGTTATCAAAGCAGTGTGAAAAAATCTTTTTTAAGGTTGATGCAATTCATATCGTCTCTTCAAAAAAAGGATACTTTATTGAGGATTTAACAAAAACAATTGATTTAGCAAGAAAAGATAGAGATGTATATTTTGTAGGCTGTGCAAATGTTGGAAAAAGCTCTTTAATAAATGCTTTATTAAAGAAAAATACTAGTATTACAGATGATGTAATATCTACATCAGTAATACCTGGAACAACATTAAATGAAATAAGAATTCCTTTTTTCGAGGACAACAAGGGATTTATTGATACTCCAGGCTTAATAAATACAGCTGATGTTTTAAATCAATTATTGCCAAAAAGCTATAATAAGATTCTTCCGGCTTGTGAAATTAAACCATTAACGTTTCAAATATCAACTAATAATTCAATTATAGTTGCTGGGTTAGCTGCTTTAAACTTTAAGTGTGAAGAAAAAATTTCAGTTATAGTTTATGTTTCACCAAACATGTATATACATAGATGTAAAACTGAAAGAGTAGAGGAATTATTTAGTTCACAGCTAGGGAAACTGCTTACTCCACCTGATATTGATGAAATAAATGAAATAAAATATCAGTATGTTGAATATGAATTTGATGGGTTAAAAAAGAAGGATATATGGTTTTCTGGATTTGGTTTTGTTTCAATTAAAGGTAAATGTAAAGTAGTAGTCAAATATCCCATAAATACAGAGGTGTTTGTTGCAGATGCAATCATTGGATAAGGCAAGAAATTTAATTATAGAAAAGTATAGCAATAATCATAAAAGCAGACTTGAACATATAATAGGAGTAGTAGAAATGGCATCATATCTAGCTAAAATCTATGGTATCGATGAAAATAAGGCTATGATTGCGGCATATATGCATGATTATGCAAAATATGATGATTTTGAAATTGAAAAAACTAAATTATCTACCAATGATATTGAAGAATGTGAAAAATATCCATTCTTATACCATGCATATCTTTCTGCGTGGGCTTATAAAGAGTATATTGGTGATGATGATGAAATATATTTAGCAATTAGAAATCATGTTTTTGGTAGAACTAATATGACAAAGCTTGAAGAAATAATAATGATAGCCGATTATACAGAAAAGAATAGAACCTATCCTAGCTGTATAGAATGTCGAAAAATACTGCTTGATGGTAATTTGAATCTAGCTATTTATAAATCATTAATGTATATGGTTAAATTTGTAAAAGATTCAAATTCAATTCCTCATCCCGAGCAGCTTAAAGTTTTAGATGAATATAAAAGAAAGGTTAAAAATATGATATTAGAAGAAATAATAATTGAAAATTTAGGTAAGGTAAAGGCTAAAGATATATTAGTATATGATACTAAAGAAAGAAGCCCATTCTATGAAAAAATGATTCTTTGTTCAGTTGATTCTGAACGCCAAGCTACCTCTGCAGTATCTTATATAGCTGAAGAGGCTGAAAAAAATGCCTTCAAAATTCGTAGTGTTGAAGGACAAAACACATCTTGGGTTTTAATCGACTGCTATAACATAATAGTATCAATATTTACTCGTGAGGAACGTGAGCATTTTGCGATTGAAAAGATATACATGGATGTTCCATGTAAGGAAATAAAGGATAAAGAATAGGGGGCTAAATAGCCCCCTATTCTTTAAATAATTCATTAAATTTTTTTTCTTTATTATTAAATAAAAAATCATTAATTGCTTTTATTTTTTCATCACATTTTTTTGCAGTATTCTCTATTACCTCATCTAAAGAATGGATATATAAATCTTTTGTTAGATTTAAAATTCTAGTATCTACTTTAGATAAATAAACATAATCAGCTGCCTTAGGCTTTCCAAAATGATTGAATAGTAAATCATAGAATTTAAGTATAAAATATTTAATTTTATGCTTAGATATTGAAAGATATTTATAAAATTGTTTTTTTCTTTTTATTGATCTAGAATAGTAGCTTCTACTACAGAAGAAATTATAATATTTAATACATGGATTATGTATTATATTTTCCATGTAATCATAATAGTTAAAGCCATTTAAAAATTTTTTTGAAATTTTATTTTTACTAACATCAAAGTTATCATATTTTAAACTATAAAAGTAATCTACCATATTTAAAAAACTATGCTTAGATATATCAAGATTCAATTCTTTATAATAATTATTTATCTCACTGTTGAGCAAATAGCTACATTCTAAAGCATAAATAAACATTAATTCTTTTAAATTATCATCCTTTTTAATTTTTAATAAGGCATCTTTTATAATTATTTCAACCATATTAGAATTAAAAAAATTATCTAATTTATATCTATCTTTTTTAAAAGGATTTAAAATTCTAAAATAAAACCCAGTGCTGCTAAATGTTGATAAGCAAAACAATAAATCATCATCATACTCTAAAGCATTTTTTATACTATTTGGTAAATTATTAATTCTATTTTTATAAAAATAATATTGTAGCATCTCACCATTCATAAAAATCACCTACTATAATTATAAAATAATTTGGTTTTTTTTTATAGTATCTATTTTATTTTTTTATAATTTATTGTAAAATAGGTACTTGGAGGTATAATCTATGAAATTATTAACAAAAGCTATGCAAGCAGATATTTCAAGGCAAATGTGCTTTAAGTCAAGAGATATTGACATGTGTATGATTAATGCTCTTGATGGATCTATGACTAAGGATTATCTTTTAGATTGTTTAATGTTTTATCAGAATAGAGATGGTGGATTTGCTGGAGGTTTACATATAGATAATTACAATACTAATACAAGTGT
Organism: Anaeroplasma sp.; assembly: GCA_051874325.1. GTDB lineage: Bacteria > Bacillota_I > Bacilli_A > Acholeplasmatales > Anaeroplasmataceae > Anaeroplasma. Next base: position 71,828 of record JBJEFS010000049.1, on the reverse strand, counting down.
TTATCAGATTTATGAGGCCTTTAGATTATTAGATATGTTAGACTTTGATTCAAATTGTGAATTAGACTTATTTGAAACAATTGTAAATAAAGCATGCAATTATTTATACAACCGTGAGCCAATGAAGGATGGAAAATGGAATCCTAATACAATTACAAATAATGATTTTGCCCATGGACAAGATTTTACATATAATGATGAAAATATGGCGAAATTTGGTTATCATCCAACTGCAGCTATTTTAGGTTATACATTAATATTAATTAAACCAACTAAGGCTTATTATAAGAAGGCCCTAAAATATGCTGCTGAAATGATAAATATAATAAAAGAAAAAAATGATTTTACAAAATATGAGTTAATATCTTTTAATAGCTTTTTAAACTCAATTAAAAAGGCTAATTTGTTTCCAGAAGCTTATGAAATAATTACAAAAAAACTTGTAGAATACGCTGAAAAGGTTATTAGTCTTGATTTTAATGATATTAATTCTATAAAACCATTAGATGCTGCATTATATATTTCTAGTGAGAAGCTTGATGCTGCAAAAAATCAGCAATTAGACCATATAATTGATAGTATTGCACCACATGGGTTGTGGAATCATAACTCAACCTGGGGCTATGATAAATATGCAGAAGAAGATAGTGCTATGCTAAAATGGATAGGTGCAGAAACTGTAAATAATTATTATTTGTTAAAAAAATTTGAAAGAATAGAGTAATAAGGAGAAATAAAAAATGAAAAAAACTGTATGTTTGATTATTATGGATGGATATGGTTTAGCAAAATCAGGCAATTCAAATGCTGTTAGTATTGCCAAAAAGCCAAATTTGGACCGTATTTTTAGTGAGTTTGATACAAAAACATTAAATGCAAGTGGTGAAGCAGTTGGACTACCTGAAGGACAAATGGGTAATTCTGAGGTTGGTCATATGAATATTGGTGCTGGTAGGATTGTTTGGCAATCACTATCAAGAATTAATAATTCTATTAAAACAGGCGATTTTGATTCAAATCCAGCTATTTTAAATGCAATAAATAATGCAATAAAAAATAATAAAAAATTTCATATTTTTGGTCTTTGCTCAGATGGTGGTGTTCATTCTCACACATCTCATATTATTGCTATTGCAAAGCTAGCTCATAAAATGGGTGTAAAGGATGTATACTATCATGCATTTTTAGATGGCCGTGATGTTGCACCAAAATCTGCAGGAATATATTTATCTAAAATAATTAATAATGGTGAGGTTAAGGTTGCTACTGTTGGTGGAAGATATTATGGAATGGATCGTGATAAGAACTATGATCGTATTCAAATTGCTTATGATGCAATGACACAGGCAAAGGGTGAATATTTTGAAGATCCAATTAAGGGTATTGAGGCATCATATGAAAAAGGAATAACTGATGAGTTTGTTGTACCATTTGTTTCTGACAAAAACGGTATGGTTGAGAGTGGTGATTCAGTAGTATTTTCTAACTTTAGACCTGATCGTGCTATTCAAATTTCAACTGCTATATCTAATCCAGAAGGAATTATTTACAATCCAGAAAAGACTTATCGCTTAAATTACGAAAAGGGACCAAAGAATGTTGTATTTGTTTCAATGATGAAATATGCTGATTCTGTTAAAGGTGATTTAGCATTTGGTCTTCAAAAACTAGATAATTTATTTGGAGATGTTGTATCAAAGCATGGATTAAAGCAATTAAGAATTGCTGAAACAGAAAAGTATGCTCATGTTACTTTCTTTTTTGATGGTGGAGCTGATAGAGAAATTGCTGGAGCTGATAGAATTTTAGTAAATTCTCCAAAGGTAGCAACATACGATTTACAACCTGAGATGAGTGCCTATGAGGTATGTGATAAAGTAGTTGATGCAATAAAAAAAGAATATTATGATGTTATTATTCTAAACTTTGCAAATTGTGATATGGTTGGTCATACTGGTGTTATTCCTGCTGCAGTTAAAGCAGTAGAGGCTGTTGATGAATGTGTTGGAAAGGTGGTAGATGCACTTGATTCTATTGGTGGTGTTGCTTTAATTACTGCCGATCATGGTAATGCTGAAAAGCTTTTAGATGAAGAGGGTAAACCATTTACAGCACATACTACTAACCTAGTACCTGTTGTAATTACAGATAAGAACATAAAGATTAAGGATGGTATATTGTCTGATATTGCACCAACATTATTAGATATATTAGGGGTTGAAATACCTGAGGAAATGACTTCTAAATCTTTAATAATAAAATAATTTAAGGCTCTATAAGAGCCTTTTGCATTTAAATTATGTAAAATTGTTGGAATAGATTGAATTTTTTTTGAAAAAATAATATTATCATTTAAGAAAGGATGATAAAAATGTTTAAATTGTACAATTGGAAGCAGCCATTATATAGAAATGATTTAATTAGTGTGCTAGTAAATGGACTATTAACAGCAATCCTTGCAGGTGTTTTAGCAGGTGCTTTAGATTTTTTGTTTAGCATGATTAATTTTCCTTTAGCATTTGGTTTATTAATTATATGTTATTTAGTTGCTTATAAGGTAAAAAAATCATTTTATAGCTACCATATTTTATATCCTGTATTATCTTTGATATTTATGGTAATTGCTTTATTTATTTCTGATGTGACAAAAATGTGTATGATTTATAATTCAATAAGTGCTTTACCGACAATATTGTCAACACCAAGCTTTTATTTAGCATTTATATTAGGACCATTATACTATTTTTATATATGTATTAAATCATTTGATGTAATTTATCTATTCTTAGGAATTATAGACATAATAATTTATGTGTGGGCCTTTATGATTTGCTATAAAACTGTTAAAGGTAGAAATTAAAAAAGTATTTACATGGATGTTATTTAGTGTTAAAATATTAATGAACATATAAACTTCGGGGTTTGGTGAAATTCCATACCGGCGGTATAGTCCGCGAGCTATTTAGCATGAACAGGTGTAATTCCTGTACCGACAGTAGAGTCTGGATGAGAGAAGTAAAATAAGATCTTTTGTGATTTTATATCCCCAAAGCTATATATGGGGATATTTTTTTATGGAGGATTTTAGTATGTCTAAAGAAGTAAAACAAAAAAAGCCCCTTAATAATAGCTTGATTATTAAAAGGGTCGCCTTTGATGCTGTTTTTGCAGCATTAACTGCATTACTATATGCAGTATTTAACATCGGAGAAATCATTAAAACACCTTTTTTTCCATCATTTTTGGAAATAAATATTTCAATGATTCCCGTAATAATATGCGCATTTATGCTTGGACCTTGGGATGCAGCACTATGCGTAATAATAAGGTGTTTGATTAAATGGCTTTATCCAGGAACAAATACAGGCTTTGTAGGTGAAATTGCTGATATAATTATCGGTTTAAGTGCTTGTATTCCAGCCGGAATCATATATCATAAAACTGAATTTAAGCATAAAACACTTTATGCATTTTTAAGCGTAATTATTTGTTGGGTTCTTTCTGGAGTTATTTCAAATATCTTTATTAATATACCTTGGTATTCAAAGTTCTATTTTCAAACAAACTATTATAAGGATGGTGTTCCTGATGTATTAATAGGAATGGTTGGAGCTGCTACCAATATAATTACATTTGGTAAGGTTAGTATTTCAAAAGAAAACTTTATGTTTGTTTACATTTTGTTTGCTGTAATACCATTTAATTTAATGCTATCATTTATAGTAGTAATAATAACAGCACCTATTCATAAAAGATTAAAGGTTTTATATGACATTATTGGTAGTAAGGTATAAAAAAGTTAGAATTGAATTATAATAAGATTAAATAAAACGTTTTCAAGTTAAAAAAACACTTTGATAACTAGTAAAACAATAGTTTTATATTGTATAATAGCAATGGTAAAAAAACAGTTGAAATATAAGGAGATGTAAATTTTATGCCATTTATTACAAGCGTATACGCTAGAGAAGTATTAGATTCACGTGGAAATCCAACTGTAGAAGTTGAAGTAACTACTGAATCAGGAGCATTTGGACGTGCTTTAGTTCCATCTGGAGCTTCAACAGGTGAACATGAGGCTTTAGAATTACGTGATGGTGATAAGTCACGTTATTTAGGAAAGGGTACAACAAAGGCTGTTAAAAATGTTAATGATATTATTGCACCAAAAATTTTAGGTTTAGATGTAACACAACAAGTTGCAATTGATCATTTAATGATTGAATTAGATGGTACTGAAAATAAAGGAAAATTAGGTGCAAATGCAACATTAGGTGTTTCTATGGCTTGTGCACGTGCAGCAGCAAACTATTATGGAATTCCTCTATACAATTACTTTGGTGGATTTAATGCAAAGCAATTACCATTACCAATGATGAATATTCTAAATGGTGGTGCTCATGCTGATTTCTGTATCGATTTCCAAGAAATTATGATTCTTCCTGTAGGTGCACCATCTGTTAAGGAAGCAGTACGTATGGGTGCAGAAGTATTCCATGCATTAAAGAAAATATTAAAGGCAAATGGCTACGTAACTTCTGTTGGTGATGAAGGTGGTTATGCACCAAAGCTTGGTTCTAATACAGAAGCATTTGAACGTGTTGTTGAAGCTATTAAAGCTGCAGGATATGTACCTGGTAAGGATGTTTGTCTTGGTATTGATGTTGCTGCCAGTGAATTCTATAATGCAGAAACTGGAAAATATATCTTAAAGGCTGATAAGGGTGAATTCACATCTAAGGAAATGGTTGATATTTATTATACAAACTTAGTTGAAAAGTTCCCAATTATTACTATCGAAGATGGTCTTGCTGAGGATGATTGGGAAGGTTGGAAGTATTTAACTGATAAGTTAGGTGATAAGATCCAATTAGTTGGTGATGATTTATTCGTTACAAATACTAAGCGTTTAGCTAAGGGTATTGAAATGGGTGTTGCTAACTCAATCTTAATTAAGGTTAACCAAATTGGTACATTAACTGAAACATTTGAAGCTATTGAAATGGCTAAGAGAGCTGGTTATACAGCAGTTGTTTCTCATAGATCAGGTGAAACTGAAGATACTACTATTGCAGATATCGTTGTAGGTACTAATGCAGGTCAAATTAAGACTGGTTCTGCATCTCGTACAGATAGAATTGCTAAGTATAACCAATTAATTAGAATTGAAGATGATTTAAATGGTCGTGGACAATTCCCTGGTGTATCAGTATTTGCTGGTAAGAAATCAGTTTATTGTGTAAAGTAATTATTTTATATAGTTTAGGAACTGTTAATTCAGTTCCTTTTTTATTTATAAATTATGTGTTTATACTATTAATATACATCTATGATGCTTATTTAATAGAACCTCATATAATCTAGTTTTCTGTTTTTATAAAGCAAGCATAGTTATAAATTTTTGTTTTTATATAAAAAAACTCTGAAAATAAATTTCAGAGAACATTTTTTATTTGGCAGCAGCTATAGGGTTCGAACCTATGAAATGCGAGGGTCAGAGTCTCGTGCCTTACCACTTGGCTAAGCTGCTAACTACATATGATTATACACTTTAATTAATCATTTTTCAAGATTGAATTTGCTATAAAACATATGGTATAATTTAAATCGATTTGTGAGGAATTTTTTATGTATAAGGATTATGTATATATAGTTACGGGCTGTACTGGCTATGTTGGAAATGTATTAACAAAAAAATTATTAAGTGAAGGCTGTAAGGTAATAGGGTTTGCAAGAAGCTTTGAAAAAGCTGATAAAGTATTTAAGGATATTAAGCCAACTTTAATATATGGAGATATATCAAGAAAAGAAGATGTAAAAAGACTATTTAGTACAGCTAATAATAATTATGTTATTATCCATACTGTAGCTAAGGTCACTATAGGTGAGGGTAGTAAAAAGGAGTTATATGATGTAACCGTTGGTGGAACCTCTAATGTTGTTAATGAATGCATAAAGCATAATGTTAAAAAATTATTGCATATTTCATCAACAGAAGCATTACCTCACAATTTAGCTTTAAAATCAGACTTGAGCAATTATATTCCAAATCCTAAAAAAGTTAGAAAAGGCTATTCAAGGGCAAAAAGTATTGCAGATAAGATTGTTCTTGATGCATGCATTAATTCTAATTTAAATGCATCCATACTTTTCCTTGCTGGAGTATTAGGACCTGGTGATTATAGTAATAGTCACATGAGTCAAATGTTTATCGATTATATTGAAGGAAAGCTTCCAGCCTCAGTTAAGGGCGGCTATAATGATTTTGATATAAGAGATGTAGCAGATGTTTTACCTACAATAATTGAGAAAGCAAAAAATAAAGAAGCATATCTATTTGCTAATAAACCAGATCAAATAAATGATATATTATCAATAATTGCCAAGAAGCTAAATTGTAAAAAGCTAGTTACTTTACCGTTATTTTTAGCATATATTGGACTTCCATTTTTATTTATTTGGTCAAAGATTACTGGTAGACGACCTTTATATACTTCAACTGCTTTAGCATCCTTACGTGCTAAAACGGATTTTCCAATTGAAAAAGCTAAAAAAGAATTTGGTTATAATCCAAGAGAGTTATCCGAAACAGTTAATGATCATATCGATTTTTTAATAGAAAATAATATGGTGAAATTATGAAGTTTTTATTGATTTATTATACTGGTACCTATAATACTCGTTATTTAACAAATAAGCTAGAAGAAAAACTATTAAAGAATAATCATGATATTACAAAAATTGAAGTTAATTGCAATACAAAATATATAACACACGCTGATTATGATTATATTGGCTTAGGCTATCCTATTTATGGATTTAATTCACCATTACCATTTAATAAATATTTAAGATGTTTAAATTTACCTCCTAAGCAAAAATACTTTATTTATAAAAATAGTGGCGAGGTTATGGCAATAAATAATTCTTCAAGTCGAGTTATAAAAAGAATAATGAAGCATAAAAAGGCTTCATTTTGTGGTGAGTATCATTTTGTCATGCCATATAATATTCATTTTAGATTTGATAATCAATTTGTTAAAGAAATACTATATATGAATGATAAATTGCTTGATATTTTACTTCATAAAATAGATAATAATATGGTAAATATAATAAAAAGTAATTTTATTTATGATTTAGCATCATTTATTGTTTCAATTCAAAAAATTGGAGGTAATGTAAATTCATTTTTCTATCATGTAAATATGGATAAATGCCTTAAATGTCTTAAATGTGTTAACGATTGTCCAGAAAAAAACATTATATTTAAAGAAGATAAAATTAAATTTAAGCATAAATGTGATATGTGTATGAGATGTTCCTTTTATTGTCCTCAGGATGCTATTAAAATTGGTTTTTTAAATGCGTGGAAGGTTAATGGAGAATATGATTACAATGAAATAAATAAACTGAAATTAAAACCATATATAACTGCTGAAAGTAAGGGCTTTTATAAATGCTTTATCAAATATTTTGAAAAAATTAACGCAGAATATAATTCAATATTTAAAGGAGATTAAAACTATGATTGCAACAAATATTACAGAAATAACTAGTGAAGAAGCTATTAAAATATTATGCATTTCAACAAGAAAAAATTATTTAAAAAAATATATTCTATCTATTGTCTTAATGGTATGTGGTATACCTGTAACCCTTGTAGGCTATTTTAATGATCAAACATTTCAATTCACAATGGGTACATTATTTATTGCTATATCAATTGTTTACACTATTATAAATAGTATTAGTTTAGTTAAAATTCCAAAATACGTAATGTCACAAAATGAAGATATTTGTAAGAATGGAGTAATTTACGAATATAAATTTAAGGAGCAAAGTATTAATGTTGTGTGTAAATCTGCTAATAAAACAAATAAACTTAACTATGAGTATTCTGATGTCAAAAAGATAGTTGAAGAAGAGGATAAATATATTCTTTATTTGAAGGAATACATGATTCTATATGTTTATAAGTCAGGCTTTGAAAATAAAAAAATGGAGGAATTTTTCGTAATTAACCTCCAAAAGAATAAAAAGAAAATTAAATTTTTAAAAAACTAACTTCATAATATAATCGTCCATAACAAAATCATTGCCAATAACTGTTACAGTACTATCAATAGTTTTAAACCCTAGCTTAGTATAAGCATCAATAGCGTTTTTATTATTTTTATTTACTGTCAATTCTATTGGCATTTTAAATTGCATTAAATATTGTATGGCTTTTTTTCCATAGCCTTTTTTTGTATAATTAGGATGAATATATAATTTTGACAAAAATAGCTTATTATTAGTAAAGCAATAGGCCATAAATCCAATATTCACATTATTATCCTTTAATATAATATAAGTATAGCCTTTGTTTATATTTTCCTTAATTGCATTAATAGTCAAATATTTGTCAAGCATATATTTTATTTGTTGTAAACTTAAAATATTTTTATATGTAATTGGCCAAATAATAGAAGCCATAACTTCAATATTTTTAATCTCTTGATCATTATTTACAAGTTCAAATTCCATAACATATCCTCCCATTAATATAGTCTTATTTTATTATTAAGAGTGCCTAATGTCAATATAAAAACATTTTTATAAAGTAATTATTTTAGAATTAAAACATATTATTTATTAGGTGATTTAATGAAAAAATTATTTATATTTACTTTTATTACTATTTTTTTTACAGCATTTCTTTTCATAAATGTTAAAGCAAATGAAATAAATCTAATCAATGGAGCAAAATCAGGAATTTTAATAGAAGAGTCAACTGGAACAATTCTATATGAAAAGAATAAAGATAAAAAGCTTTCTCCAGCTTCAATGACTAAAATAATGACTTTACTATTAATATATGAAGCAATGGATGAAAAACTATTTACTAAAGACACAATTTTAACAGCCTCAACCTATGCATCTAAAATGGGAGGCTCACAAGTATATTTAAAAGAAGGCGAAAAAATATCTGTTGATGAGGCCTTGAAATGTATATGCATTGCCTCGGCAAATGATTGCGCTGTCGTATTAGCAGAAGAAATATCTGGTACTGAAGAAGCATTTGTTATGAAAATGAATAAAAAAGCTAAAGATTTAGGCTTAAAGAATACAAATTTTATAGATTGTACAGGTTTAACTTCTGAAAATCATTATACAACAGCTTATGATTTAGCGATTATTTCTAAAGAATTATTAACTAAATATCCTGATGTTAAGAATTATACAACTTTAAAAGAGGATTATATTAGAAAAAATACAACTTCACCATTTTGGTTAGTAAATACAAATAAAATGATAGGAAGAGTAGAAGGCTTAAATGGGCTTAAAACAGGCTATACTTCATTTTCAGGATATTGTATAACATTATCAATGACTAAAGAAAATATGAATTTAATCAGTGTAGTTTTTGGATATGATTCATCTACAACTAGAAATGCAGAATCACTAGAATTATTAAGATATGGATTCAATAATTATAAAAGAGAATTGGTAATTAAAAAAGGAACAGTTTTGGAGAATGTAGATCATATTTTATATAAAAATAGCTTTAATATTATTGTGGATGAAGATGTTTTTTATCTATGTAAAAAAAATGAAAAAAATGATTATGAATATCACTATTCATATAAAATTAATGATAATAACTGCGATGGTAATATTGATATCTATTTGAATAATCAAAAAATAAGTTCATCAAAGATAATAAATGATAATGAAATAAAGAAACGAAATATATTTGAACTGATAATTAAAATTGTAAAAAAATGTTTTGTTTAAAATATGTCAGCTAATTTTAGCTGATTTTTTTAATTATAAATTATAAATTTTTTTCTTGTTAGTATAAAATAGTTATGCTATAATCAAAAAAAATAATTATAAGAGGTAAGTTTTATGAATATGCAATTTTTAAGGAAGTTACCAACTCCTCAAGAAATAAAAGAATTATATCCTTTAAGTGATGAATTAAAAGAAATAAAAAGAAAAAATGATGAAGAAATAAGGAAAGTATTTACAGGTGAAAGTGACAAGTTTATTTTAATAATCGGCCCATGCTCTGCTGATAGGGAGGATGCTGTAATAGATTACATAAAAAGATTGAGGCAAGTTCAGGAAGCTGTTAAAGATCAATTAATTATAATCCCTAGAATTTATACTAATAAGCCTAGAACTACAGGTGCTGGCTATAAAGGTATGCTACATCAGCCAGATCCATTATCTGATCCAGATATGTTAAAGGGATTAATTGCAATTCGAAAATTACATATGAGAGCTTTAGAGGAAACTGGTTTTTCTTGTGCTGATGAAATGCTATATCCAGAAAACCATCGTTACTTATCAGATATTTTATCTTATGTTGCAGTCGGTGCTAGATCTGTTGAAAATCAGCAACATCGATTAACTGCTAGTGGACTAGATATACCTGTTGGAATGAAAAATCCTACAAGTGGTGATCTATCAGTAATGATGAATTCAATTAATGCAGCTCAGCATTCACACACATTTATATATCGAAGCTGGGAAGTTAAAACTGAGGGTAACCTATTGTCTCATGCGATATTGCGTGGCTATGTTGATGAAAAAGGTCATTCCTATCCTAATTACCACTATGAGGATTTAGAAGAATTATATGATATATATGATAAACTAGGATTAAAGAACCCAGCAGTTATAGTTGATACAAATCATTCAAATTCAAATAAGAAATGGTATGAACAGCCTAGAATAGCAAAGGAAATTTTACATAGTATTAATCATAATGAAAAAATATATAAGCTAGTAAAGGGTTTAATGATAGAATCCTACATTGAAGATGGTTCTCAAAAGGCAAATGAATGTACTTATGGTAAATCAATAACTGATCCATGCTTAGGTTGGGAGAAAACTGAAAAATTAATTTTTGAAATTGCAAATTTAAGAAAGAAGAATTATTAATCAGTAATATTAAAAATATTAAATTAAAATGTAGCCATTGCTACATTTTTTGTATTTTTAACTTAATTATTGAAATAATAATACTGGTGATAAAATGAATGATTTTTTTTGGTTTGATAAAAATACCGAATATTCCCCCTTAACATATGATATTGAAGTGGAAGCATTAGTAATAGGTGGTGGTATTTGCGGTATTCTTTGTGCCTATCAGCTAGCAATTAGAAGAATTAATGTTATATTAGTTGATAAAGGTAGAATCGGCGAAAAAAGGACAGCTAAAACAACTGCAACTATCACTGCATTACAGGATTTTAATTATTATGATTTAATAAGAAAAATTGGTAAAGAAAAGGCTAGATTAGTTTTAGAAGCAAATTTAAATGCGATAGAGGAGTATGAACAATTATCAAAAATTTACGATTTTGATTTTGAAAGAGTCTCCTCCTATAAATACACTAATGATAGTGTTGAATACTTATTTAAGGAATTAAATTCAATAGCTGACTTAGGTTATAAAGCCTTTTATTGTAATAATATTTCAAATCTTCATAAAATAAATGGCGCAATTGAGTTTAAAAATCAAGCTCAAATGAATCCCTTAAAACTAATTGCTTCATTGAAAAATTATTTTACTATATATGAAAATACTGAAATCATTAATATTAAAAACAATGTAGCCTATACTAGCGAAAATAATAAAATAACCGCCAAAAATATAATAATATGTACAGGTTATCCATTTATGAAGCTTAAAGGCAAATATTTTTTGAAGCTTATTCAAGAAAAATCATATGTAATAGCATTTAAAACAAATAAGAAAATAAATGGTAACGCAATTGGAATTAATAAAGATGATCTATACTTTAGAAATTATAAGGAATATATGATTATCGGTGGTTCACAAGAAAAAGTATCAGATAATAAACAAGGATATGAAGAAATAGAGGATTATATATCTGCCAATTATGGCAATGTAGAAATGATTAAATGGGTAAATCAAGATACAATTAGCTTAGATTCTCTTCCATATATAGGTAGATATTCTAACTATAAAAATGTCTATGTTGCTACAGGATTTAATTTATGGGGAATGACAGCAGCAATGATTTCTTCATTACTAATTAGAGACTTGATATTAGACCAATATAATGTATATGAGAAGATATACAATCCTAAACGAAAAATAGAAAAAAAAGCTTTGATAAATAATATATCTAATGCCTCAATAGGAATGCTTACACCTTCTATAAATAGATGTACTCATTTAGGATGTGCTTTATCATATAATGAAAAAGAAGGTATATATGAATGTAAATGCCATGGTTCAAAATTTGATAAGGATGGTAATATTATCATTGGTCCTGCCCAGAAAAATTTTAAAAAATAACAAAATTTTTTGTTATTTTTTTTTAAATTTAAAGAAAATGAATATTGAAAATTAAAATAAAATGAGTATAATGTTGTATATCAAACAAATTAAGGAGGAATATATGTTTATTCACATTGGTCCAAAAATTAATCGAATCAGTAATATAATAAAAAGAAGAATTTCTAATCAAGAATCTATAAATAAGCTTGATAAGGTATCGGGAACAAATGGTTTTATTCTTGTAGAAATATACAAATCAAATAATCCTGTTTATCAAAAGGATATTGAAAGTTCATTTGGAATAACTAGGTCAACAACATCAAAAATAATATCCTTAATGGAAAAAAAGGGATTATTAGAAAGAAAAAGCTGCAATGCTGATGCCCGACTTAAGCAGCTAGTATTAACCCCCTTAGCAAATAGCTATTGTGAGGATGTAATAAAAGATATTAATTACTTTGAAATGCAGTTAACTAAAGACTTTACTGAAAATGAAAAAAAACAACTTTTATCATATTTAGATAGATTACTCAATAATTTGAAGGAGGATTAATATGGTTAAAATAATATTAAAAAGTATTAGAGAATATAAAAAGGCAAGTATATTAACACCAATTTTTATATCTATGGAGGTACTACTTGAATGTATATTACCATTATTAACATCTAGTTTAATTAACAATATGGAACAAAAAGATATAAATAAAATGATCATTCTAGTTTTATTATTGTTAATTATAGCAACCTTGTCATTATTATTTGGTTTTTTATCAGCTAAATATGCTTCAACTGCTGCTGCAGGTTTAGCTAAAAATTTAAGACATGATATGTTTTATAGGGTTCAAAATTTTTCATTTGAAAATATTGATAATTTTTCAGCTGCATCACTTGTTACAAGAATGACAACTGATGTAAATAATGTTCAAATGGCATATGGTATGATAATAAGAACTGCATTGAGATGTCCATTAATGTTAGCCTTTTCATTTATTATGGCATTTAATATTAATCATTCAATTTCATTATCTATTTTAATGATTGTACCGTTTATTGCCTTGGCATATTTTATTATAACAAAAATTGCAATGCCAATTTTTAATAAAGTATTTAAAAAATATGATAAATTAAATGAATCTGTACAAGAAAATATTAGTGGTATAAGGGTTGTTAAAACTTATGTTAGAGAAGAATATGAACAAAAAAAGTTTGATAAAGCTGCAGATAATGTATGTAGGGATTTTACTAAAGCTGAAAAAATTGTCGCTTTAAACACACCAATTGCTAATTTAGCTATGTATATTACACTAACTATAATTGTTATTGTTGGAGCTAAAATTGTAGCTACTTCAATGGGAATAGATTTAGAAATAGGTGATTTACAAGCTTTGTTAACCTATGATGTTCAAATTTTAAATTCAATTATGATGCTTAATATGGTTTTTGTAATGCTAAGCATGTCACTTGCAAGTGGAAAAAGAATAGCTGAGGTTATTATAGAAAATCCAACTATTGTTAATCCAGAAAATCCTATTTATGATGTTCAAAATGGTGATGTTGAATTTAAAAATGTAAGCTTTAAATATAATAAACATGCTCAAAAAAATGCACTTGAGAATATTAATTTATCTATACCATCAGGTAGTACAGTTGGAATAATTGGTGGTACTGGTTCATCTAAAACCTCCCTTGTAAATTTAATCTCTAGATTATATGACACAACAGAAGGTGAATTATTAGTTGGCGGTAATAATGTTAAGAATTATGATTTAAAGACTTTAAGAGATAATGTATCAGTTGTTTTACAAAAGAATGTATTATTCTCAGGCTCAATTAAGGATAATCTTAGATGGGGTAATAAGGAGGCCACAGATGAAGAGATGAAGTATGCATGCCAAATTGCCTGTGCTGATGAATTTATTGAAAAATTTCCAGAAAAATATGATACCCATATTGAACAAGGTGGTGCTAATGTCTCTGGTGGTCAAAAACAGAGATTATGTATAGCTAGAGCTTTACTTAAAAATCCTAAAATATTGATTTTAGATGATTCTACAAGCGCAGTTGATACTAAGACTGATGCAATGATAAGAAAGGGATTAAAAAATGATTTACCTAATACAACAAAAATAATAATTGCTCAAAGAATATCTTCTGTTGAGGAGGCTGATATGATTGTTGTATTAGATAATGGTAGAATTAATGGAGTCGGTAATCATGAAGAATTATTAAAATCAAATAAAATATATCAAGAGGTTTACGAAATTCAAAATAAAGTTTCATTAAATCAAGAAGGAGGTTCACTATAATGCCAGGCCCAATGAATAAAGGAAGAAGACCTTTAACAAAGGAATCCTTAAAGGTTATCCCAACATTATTAAAATATTTGTTCAAATATTATGCTCCTCAAATGATTATCGTAATTATTTGTGTTATTATAACAGCTATTGTGTCTTCAATATCTTCAATTTTTTTAAGTTCTATTATAGATGATGTCTTAACTCCAATAGTAATCGATAAAATCGAAACATTTGAATCAATGCTGCCAACTATCAATAAAATATTAATTCAAATGATTATAACCTATTCTATAGGTTTTATCGCTGTAATAATCTATACACAGGTTATGGCAGTAGTAGGACAAGGTTTTTTAAATCATTTGAGAAAAGATATGTTTAATAAAATGGAGGAGCTACCGATTAAATATTTTGATAGAACGCCACATGGCGACATAATGTCAAGATATACAAATGATGTTGATGCTGTAAGACAATTTATTACTCAAACCTTAATTCAAGTTATTTCTACGACAGTAGCAGTAATTACAATTATTGTATTAATGTTATATTATAGTATCTGGTTAGCCTTAATTTCTTTTGCTGGTGTTTTTATCATCCTAAAAATAATAAAAGATATTGGCTCTAAATCTACTAAAAACTATATGAAAATGCAAGTTTCAACCGGTAAAGTTGAAGGATTTATTGAAGAAATGATGAATGGACAAAAGGTTGTAAAGGTTTTTAATCATGAAGAAGAAGCTAAGAAGGATTTTGATAAACTAAATGATGAGTTGTTTAATGATACAGCAAGTGCCCAATATTATGGAAATATTTTAATGCCAATACTAAATAATTTTGGTAACATTATATATATAGTAATTGCAGGTGTTGGATTTATCCTAGCAATATACAATTGTTATAATTTATCTTTATCAGGATTATTTGGTTTTAAAGAACCACTTGTAACGATTGGAATTGTTTCATCCTTTTTAGGAATGAGTAAGCAATTCAGTCAATCAATTTCTCAGGTTTCACAGCAAATATCTATGGTTGCAATGGCAATGGCTGGAGCTGATAGATGTTTTAAGCTTATTAATGAAAAACCAGAAGCAGATGATGGCTATGTAAGCTTAATTCAATACAAATTAGATGAGAATAATAATATTATTGAAACAACTGAAAGAACAAGAAATTGGGCTTGGAAGCATCCACATAAAGCTGATGGAACTATAACCTATATACCATTAAAGGGAGATATTGTTCTTGAAAATGTTGATTTTGGTTATTATGAGGATAAGGTTGTTTTACATGATATTAATATCTATGCTAAGCCAGGTCAAAGAATTGCACTTGTTGGAGCTACAGGTGCTGGAAAAACCACTATTACAAACCTTATTAATAGATTCTATGATATAGCTGATGGTAAGGTTAGATATGATGGAATTAATATTAATAAAATTAAAAAGGATGATTTAAGAAGATCTTTAGGTGTAGTTTTACAGGATACTAATCTATTTACTGGAACAGTAATGGAAAATATTAGATATGGTAGATTAGATGCAACTGACGAAGAAGTATATGAAGCAGCAAAAATAGCGAATGCCTATGATTTTATAACTAGATTACCTGATGGCTTTAATACTATGCTTACCCATGATGGTGCTAATTTAAGTCAGGGACAACGTCAATTATTATCAATAGCACGTGCTGCATGTGCTGATGCACCAGTTATGATTCTAGATGAAGCAACATCATCTATTGATACAAGGACCGAAGCTTTAGTTCAAAAAGGTATGGATCAATTAATGCATGGTAGAACTGTATTTGTTATAGCACACAGACTATCTACTGTAAGAGACTCAGATTGTATTATGGTATTAGATCAGGGAAGAATTATTGAAAGAGGTACTCATGATTCTCTAATTGAAGAAAAAGGAACATATTATCAGCTATATACTGGTGCATTTGAATTAGAATAATTTATTAAGGATGTGAAAAATCACATCCTTTTTAAGCTTTAAGAGGTATGCAATATATCTAGGGTGAAAGGTTTACTCAATCAATAGTAAAAGCCCATAATGGTAAAATTCAAGCTTATTGTGATAATCAAAATATAATTACGTTTATTATTACATTATAAAATAAAAATTATATTTACATTTTTTTAAAATAATAGTATAATTCAATTTGTAAAAATGATAATCCCATCCGAAATAATAAGTTATGATTTAGAGAGCTACTGGTTGGTGAAAAGTGGATGATTACTATTATTTGAATCAATGGGGGAGTTGATACGAGGATAAGTCGTATTCGGTTGTTACGTTATAGCTATAATGGAGTGCCATATATTTATACATATATGGAACTAAGGTGGTACCGCGATAATTCGTCCTTAGAGTAATCTAAGGACTTTTTTTTTTAGGAGGGAATATGAAGGATTATAAGGATACCCTATATATGGGTAAAACAAATTTTGAAATGCGTGGTAATTTAAATAATAAAGAACCATTAATTCAACAAAAATGGAAGGATATGGATCTTTATAATAAGGTTATTAAAAAAAATGAAGGAAAGAGAGAATATACATTACATGATGGACCACCATATGCTAATGGTGATATTCACTTAGGACATGCCTTAAATAAAATATTAAAGGACTTTGTTGTAAGATATAAAAATATGAATGGATTTAAATCTGTTTATATTCCAGGTTGGGATACCCATGGCTTACCAATTGAAAATGCTCTTCAAAAGAAAGGTATTTCAAGAAAAAACAAACCACTTGCTGAATTTAGAAATTTATGTACTGAATATGCATATCAACAAGTAGAAAGACAAAAGGCTGGTTTTGAAAGATTAGGTGTATTAGGTGATTTTGAGCATCCGTATATTACACTACAGCATGATTTTGAACGTGATCAAATCCTAGTATTTGCTAAGATGGCAGAAAAAGGTTTGATTTATAAAGGACTAAAGCCAGTTTATTGGTCTCCATCTAGTGAATCAGCTTTAGCTGAAGCTGAAATAGAATATAAAGATATAACTTCAAAAGCTATATTCTTTAAATTTCCTATTGTTAATGGCGAAAATAATTTTAAGGATGCAAGCTTTATGGTATGGACTACAACACCATGGACATTACCTTGTAATCTTGCTGTTGCTGCAGGACCACTTATTGACTATGTATTATTTAATTCAAACAAGGGAAAAATGATATGTGCAAGTGATTTACTTGAATCCTTAACAACTAAATTAAATTTGGAAAAAGTTGAAATACTTGATCATATTCAAGGAAGTAAATTATTAGATTTAAAATATAAACATCCTTTATATGAAAGAATTCAGCCAGTAATAAATGCAGATTATGTTACAACAACTGATGGTACAGGATTCGTACATATTGCACCAGGCTATGGTGAAGAAGACTACATAGCAGGTAAGGAATATGGATTAGATATTATGGTTGCTGTTGATTCAAAGGGATATCAAACAGAAGCATCAGGAAGATATGCAGGCATGTTCTATGAGGATTCAGAGGATGAAATTATTAAGGATTTGGATACCTGTGGTGCATTATTATTACTTGATCCTATTACACATAGCTATCCTCATGATTGGCGAACAAAAAAGCCTGTTATCTTTAGAGCTACACCTCAATGGTTCGCATCAATTGATCCAATTAAGGAGGACATTCTAAAAGCAATTAAAGAGGTAAAATGGAATCCAAAATGGGGCGATGTTCGTATTTCTAATATGATTAAGGATCGACATGATTGGTGTATTTCTCGTCAAAGAGCCTGGGGTGTCCCAATTCCTGTATTTTATGCTGAAAATGGAGAGGAAATTCTAGATCAAAAAGTTTTAAAGCATGTTGCTGATTTATTTGGTGAATTTGGCTCAAATGTATGGTTTGAACGTGAAGCAAAAGATTTATTACCAGAGGGATTTACTCATCCAGGTAGTCCAAATGGTATATTCACTAAAGAAAATGACATTAT
This sequence comes from Anaeroplasma sp., assembly GCA_051874325.1. GTDB lineage: Bacteria > Bacillota_I > Bacilli_A > Acholeplasmatales > Anaeroplasmataceae > Anaeroplasma. Next base: position 53,250 of record JBJEFS010000049.1, on the reverse strand, counting down.
GGACGTATGGTTTGATTCAGGATCAAGCTATATGCTATTACAAAGAAGAGGATTACAATACCCAGCTGATTTATATTTAGAGGGTTCAGATCAATATCGTGGATGGTTTAATTCATCAATTATTACTGGAGTTGCTACAACTGGAATAGCTCCATATAAAACTGTTGTATCTCATGGCTTTACTCTTGATGGGCAAGGTAGAAAAATGAGTAAATCTCTAGGTAATACTGTAGATCCAATCAAGGTATGTAATGAATCAGGTGCTGATATTCTTCGTTTATGGGTTGCATCTGTTGAATATCGTGCTGATATGCCATTATCTAAGGATATCTTAAAGCAAGTATCAGAGTCATATCGTAAGATAAGAAATACATTAAGATTTTTATTAAGTAATACTTCAGATTTTAATCCAATTGATTCATTACCATATGATGAATTAATGCCAGTAGACAAATATATGTTTATAAAGCTTCAAGGCTTCATTAAGAAAATTAAAAATAATTATGATAATTTTGATTTTGGAGAAGTTTATAGAGAAGTAAATGCCTATATTACTAATACCTTATCTGCATTTTATTTAGACTTTACCAAAGATATATTATATATTGAGGATCCAAAATCAAAGAAGAGATTATCTGTTCAAACCATTTTCTATCAAATTCTTGATGCTCTAATTAAATTATTAGCACCAATTATTCCTCATACAATGTCAGAGGCTTATGATAATCTACCATTTAAGACTGCAGAAGATGTATATTTGACAGATATGCCAGAAGCACAAGACATAAATGATAGGGAGCTAGAAGCTAATTTTGATGAATTTATGAAATATCGTGATATAGTATTAAAAGCATTAGAGGAAGCTAGAACTCAAAAAATTATAGGTAAGAGCTTTAATGCTAAGCTTACAATTACTCTTGATGAAAAAGCACAGAAAGTATTTAACGATATAAAAAATGAAGCAGCTCAATTATTGATTGTATCTCAACTTGAATTTGTTATGGGATCAGAATTTAAAGTAGAGGTTGCTCCTGCAAGTGGTATGGTTTGTGCAAGATGCTGGATGATTGTTCCAAGTATAAATGAAGATGAATTATGTCCAAGATGTAGTCAAATTGTAAAGAAATAATCTTATTTTTGACAATATTATTAAAAAATGATAAAATAACTAAAAAGGCGGTGACGATATGGACTTTAGATTTTACTTTCTTAAAGAAGGTACAAGAATTTATGAAAAGACTGAACTCATAACATTCTTATCTGCTAATCCCAATATTACACCGCTTGAAAAAAATAAGGTAACAGGTAATAGAGTTTTTTTATATCATCATACTGTTTTAAACTTTGAAGCTAAATTCGTAATGTCTGAACGTTCAGTAGTTCCCCATTTAGAAACATTAAGTCCAAAGTTTTTTGATGTCAATTTTTATGTTGAATTTGATGTATTATTATCAAATTATGCAGTAGAAATATTACTTGATATAATTGAAGAAATAACAAAAAAATTTAGATTTCATGTTTATAATCAAGCTTTTAGTGATGTATCAGTATTTAGACGAGCAATGATGATAAAGGCTTTTACATCATGGAAAAAAGCGTATGCTGCTAAATATCCAGAAGCAGTTGCCAAGTACAATTATTTAGATCCTCAAGCATTTTCAGCTGTTTATGGGTATCTGCAAAAAAGAAAAAGATTAGAATTGACAATTGATAAATCTAAAATAATGATTACAAATTATTCTTTTTTACATGCTGAAAAATCAAGAAGTGCTTATGTTTGTATAACATGGAATGGGGATAAACAGTTTATATTACCTCCAGCTGTTGATATTATGTGCTATGACGATGGTAAAATGAAAAGATATTTACCAATGGCAGAAATTATGATGAAGGTAGAGAAAATGTTTAGGCCAATAGATGGCTATGGAGATATTTTAGTGTTAGACCCAAAATCAATCAAAAAACTTAATAAAATTTTATCTAAGGATCGTTTTGCCCCACTTCATGTGCAGCTTGAGGAATTATCAATGGATAAAATTTTAGATATCTAAGGAGTAAAAAAATGAATTTATCAAAATATATTGATCACACAATTTTAAAGGCTACAGCGACAGAAAAGGATATATTAAATTTATGCGCTGAAGCAAATAAATATGATTTTGCTTCTGTGTGTGTTAATCCTGCCTTTGTTGATTTCGCACATCAATTATTGCTCGGCTCAAATGTTTTAGTATGTACAGTAATTGGTTTCCCATTAGGTGCTAACGCTACATCAGTTAAATCATTTGAAACTACTCAAGCAATTGCAGATGGTGCAGACGAAATTGATATGGTAATTAATGTCGGTATGGCAAAGGCTCATAATTGGGATTATGTTTATGAAGATATTAGGGCTGTTGTTAAAGCAGCCAATGGAGTATTAGTTAAGGTAATACTAGAAACCTGCTATTTAACCGATGAAGAAAAGGTAGAGGTATGCAAATTAGCTGTTAAGGCAGGAGCAGACTATGTCAAAACATCAACAGGCTTTGGAACTGCCGGTGCAACAGTTGAGGACGTCAAATTAATGAAAGAAGCTGTTGGAGATGCTGCTAAGGTTAAAGCTTCAGGTGGTATTAGATCTCGTGCTGATTTTGAAGCAATGATTGCTGCAGGAGCAGATAGAATTGGATGTAGTGCTGGTGTAAAAATAATTGAAGAATATCAAGAAGGAGATAATAATGAATAATATACCTACCCCACATATTTCATGTGATGATCCTAGTAAGATTGCAAAAACTGTACTAATGCCAGGTGATCCACTTCGTGCTAAATTTATAGCTGATAATTATTTAACTGATGTAGAATGCTTTACATCTGTACGTAATATATTAGGGTATACTGGATATTATAATGGTAAAAGAATAAGTGTAATGGGCTCTGGAATGGGTATGCCATCAATTGGTATTTATTCATACGAATTATATTCGTTTTATGGTGTGGAAAATATCATTAGAATTGGTTCAGCAGGAGCATATGACGTTTCATTAAAGGTGTATGATACAGTCCTTGTAACAGAAGCATTTTCGGAATCAAATTATGCTAAAGTTGGTTTTGGAATGCGTGGTAAAATACAAAAATCTTCTAAATCCTTAAATAATAAATTGGATAAAGCAGCAATGAAGTTAAATATTCCACTTCATAAAGCAAGGATCCATTCATCAGACGTTTTTTATGGAAATGATCCAGAGCATTGGAAGAAGCTTCATAATGAATATGGTTGTAAGGCAGTCGAAATGGAAAGCTTTGCATTATTTGCAAATGCTAAAGCATTAGGAAAAAAAGCTGCATGTCTACTTACTATTTCTGATTCCTTTGTTACTCATGAGGTTACATCATCAGAAGAAAGACAAAATTCATTTCACAATATGATGAAAATAGCTTTAGAGCTTGCTTCAAACAAATAGACATTTGAATATACTATTTATTATAAATGTGTTATTTTTGCATAACAAACTATAAAAAATGCAAAAAAATGAATATAATACATATTTACTTTATAAAAAATGTATAGTATACTATTCTAAACCGATGATTAGGAAGTTAGTCTAATAGCGCATTTATAGAGAGTAGCTGATGGTGGAAGAGTTACATTAAGCGGATTAGAAAGTGGGCCTAAGAGGGCAATGGTGAATTATAGTAGCTAATGCCGGGAACTCCCGTTATAGAGTAGGAATGTGATTGCATTCTATTTAGAGAGGCTAAAGAATTTTAGCAATTAAGGTGGCACCACAGGTGATTATTGGTACAATAGCACTTGTCCTTTTATGGACAGGTGCTTTTTTTTTTACAAAGGAGTTGGTTTTATGAGTAGTGATTGGTGGTATAGTTCATTAAAAATCTAAAAAATATAAAAAAAGGGGAAAACTAAAATGAAAATTAACAATGTAGATTTTGAAACTTATTTAAAGGATTATCCAACTAAAGACGGTTATTTTGGTAAATATGGAGGATGTTATATTACTCCAGAATTACAAGCAGCATTTGAAGAAATAAATAATGCATATCAAACAATTTGTAAATCAGCTCAATTCATCAATGAATTAAGAAGAATTCGAAAGGAATTTCAAGGCAGACCTACACCAGTATATCATTGTGAAAGATTATCAAAAGAAATCGGCGGAGCCCAAATATATTTAAAAAGAGAAGACTTAAATCACACAGGAGCACATAAACTAAACCATTGTATGGGTGAAGGCCTTTTAGCAAAATATTTAGGTAAAAAGAAATTGATAGCAGAAACAGGTGCAGGTCAACATGGTGTTGCACTTGCAACAGCTGCAGCATTTTTTGGTTTAGAATGCGAAATTCATATGGGTGAGGTTGATGTTTTAAAACAAGCTCCAAATGTTGCTAGAATGAAAATTCTAGGTGCTAAAGTTGTTGTTGTTAAGGATGGAACTAGAACATTAAAGGAAGCTGTTGATAGTGCCTTTATTGCTTATGCAAAAGATTACAAGAATTCAATTTATTGTATTGGGTCAGCCTTAGGACCACATCCGTTTCCATTAATGGTTAGAGATTTTCAAAGTATTGTTGGTATTGAAGCAAGAGAGCAATTCAAGGAAATGACTGGAGAGCTTCCTGATGTAATCTGTGCATGTGTTGGTGGTGGAAGTAATTCAATAGGTCTATTTACTCCATTTTTAAATGATAAGTGTGTTGAAATTATTGGTGTTGAACCTTTAGGAAAGGGTAAAAATAAAGGTGAACACGCTGCTTCAATGTCATATGGCACTGAAGGAATAATGCATGGCTTTAATTCAATAATGCTACAGGATGAAAATGGCAATCCAGATCCAGTATATTCAATAGCTTCTGGACTCGATTATCCATCTGTAGGACCTGAACATGCATTTTTAAGAGATATTGGTAGAATAAAATATGATACTGCAACTGACGATGAAGCAATAAATGCCTTCTTTGCTTTATCAAGACTAGAGGGTATTATACCTGCATTAGAATCATCACATGCAGTAGCATATGCAATGAAAAAAGCGAAAGAAATGAAAACTGGATCAATACTTGTCAATTTATCAGGTAGAGGTGACAAGGATGTTGACTATGTCATTGAAAAATATCAAGATAAATATTTAAATAATAATTAAATCATTATACCTTAGCGATGTCTAAGGTTTTTTTCTTTTGTTATAAATTTATAATTTTTATAGCCTATTTCCTATAAAAATGTAATTATTAAAAAAAATAATATATTTTTCTCTTAAATAGATTTTATTTTCTAAAAAAGAATATTTTTTTAATCAGGATTTCAATTATGGAAATTTATATTTTCTTATTAAAAATGTTATAAAACATTTGAAGGAGGAAAATAAGATGTACAATTATTTCATGCTAATAGGTACAATCGTAGATGAAATTGAATTAAAGGAGGTGGCAAATAATAAAAAGGTCATTAGATTAAGACTAGCAGTCAGAAAAGAATTTAGGAATACTGATGGTGAGTTCGGATATGATTTTTTTAATATTAATCTTTGGGATTTACAGGCAGAAATAGCGGCTGAAAATTTTAAAAAGGGAAGCAAGATTGGAATTAAAGGAAGAATTTATCCAAAGAAGGATACTAATGCTCAAGGATATGTAACTCAATTGAATGAGTTAATTGTTGATAGATTAATATTCTTTGATGATTTTGCTACAAATGATAATAATATAGAAGCTGAATAAAATAATAACGGATATGAAACATATCCGTTATTATTTTATTTATTATATAAATATCAAGAAAGTTAAGTATAAAACAGCTAAAGAAATAATTTCATAATGTAACTATATAAAATATTTAACTTTTTTTTTATTTAAAAATGTTATATAATGGATTTGGTGATTTTATTATGAAACAATATTTAGATTTATGTAAAAAAATACTAAATGATGGTATTAAAAAAGAAGATCGTACTGGTACAGGTACAATATCCTACTTTGGTTATCAAATGAGATTTAATTTAGAAGAAGGCTTCCCATTATTAACAACTAAACGAGTTCATTTAAAAAGTATAATTCATGAATTATTATGGTTTATATCTGGAGATACAAATATAAAATATTTAGTTGATAATGATGTTAAAATATGGAATGATTGGCCATATGATAAATACAAAAAATCTACAGAATACCAAGAAGAAACAATTGAAGAATTTGCGTTAAAAATTAAAGAAGATAACGATTTTGCAAAAAAATGGGGTGAATTAGGTCCTGTTTATGGCAAACAATGGCGTAATTTCAATGGTATTGACCAATTAGATGATTTAATCAATCAAATTAAAAATAATCCTACTAGCAGGAGATTAATTATTTCTGCATGGAATCCTGCAGAAATTAAAGATATGGCTTTGCCACCATGTCATTGCTTTATGCAATTTTATGTTAACGAGGGTAAGCTTTCTTGTCAATTATACCAAAGAAGTGCCGATGTGTTTTTAGGTGTGCCTTTTAATATTGCTAGTTACGCATTATTTACTATGATGATTGCACAAGTAACAAATTTAAAGCTAGGCACATTTGTTCACACAATTGGTGATGCCCATATCTATCTAAACCATATTGAACAAATAAATACCCAGCTTTCAAGACAGCCAAGAGAACTACCATCAATGAATATAAATAAAGAGGTTAAATCAATTTATGATTTTAAGTATGAAGATTTTGAATTAGTTAACTATCATCCTCATAAATCAATAAAAGGAAAGGTGGCAGTCTAATGATTAATATGATTTGGGCAATGGATGAATCAAACTTAATAGGTAAAGATGATTTAATACCATGGCACATTAAAGAAGATTTAATATATTATAAAAAGAAAACAAAAGGTCAAACTGTAATAATGGGAGATGCTACCTATTATTCATTAAAAGGTTATTATAAAGATAAGCCTCTTCCCTATGGAAAAATTTTCGTTGCATCTATTAATAAGGAGCTTAAAATTGAAGGTGTAACAATGGTTTATGATTTAGCTAAATTCATTAGTGATTTTAAAGAAGATATCTGGGTTGTTGGTGGAGCAACAATTTACAATATTTGTCTACCTTTTGCAGATAGATTATATATTTCCTTCATAAAGGGTCATCATGAAGGAAATAAATATTTCCCAACAATTGATTATTCAAAATATAATTTAATTTGGGAAAATGAAACTGAATTAGTAAGGTATACTATCTTTGAGAAGGTGAAATAATGATATTAACATTAGTTATTATAATATTAACTGTAATCTATGCATTTTTATTTAACTTGATACCATTATCTAACTGGTTTTTATTTTTATGGATTCCATGTGGGTTAATTTCAAGTATCTTAACTGTTGTAGTATTCATTTTAATATTTATTACATTATGTCCAAAAAAGAATCCGAAAGGTAAATTTAGGCATTTTCTTTTAAGAGATGTTACTTCAATTATCATTAAAATATTCAATATAAAGCTTATTGTGGTTGGAAAAGAAAATATACCTAAAAACAATTTTGTTATTTATGCCAATCATAAATCAAATTTAGATCCAGTTATTATTTATAACTCAGTCCATAGAATTTGTTCTGCAATAGGCAAGAAAACTTTATTTAAAAATCCAATTATGAAAAAACTACAAAAAACATTTGGAGCAATTGCTTTAGATAGAGAAAATGATCGAGAAGCAGCTAAGTCAATGATTGTTGCCATAAAAAGTGTAAAAGAGGGATTACCAATGATCATTTTTCCAGAAGGTGGAATTAAAAGTAGGGATGTAGAAGAAATGGTTAATTTACGTGCTGGTGCCTACAAGCTTGCAACAAAAGCTAATGCTTTAATTTTACCTGTTAGTATCATTGGAACTGCAAATGTTACTAAAAAAGGTTTTTTCAAAAGAAAAACTGTAAAAATAATTTATCATAATCCTATAACACCTGAAGAATATGCAGGAATGAACACTACTATTATAGGTCATATGGTTGAAGATATTATTAATTCTGGTATAAAAAATGGATAAGAAATTTAAAATATTTATTTCAACATTTTTGTTATTAGGCTTTTTGATCATAATTTTAGGAACTATGCTCCTAATAATCGGTTCCTTAAAATTAAATGATTTTATTATGATTATTTCATTAATTTTATTATTTTCAGGATTTATAATTTATATTATTTTAGCTATTATTACAATAGTATTTTATAAAATAAAAAGTAGGTGATTAAATGGATAAAATAATTAAATATGGAATTATTATTTTAGCTTTATTAATTATAACAATTTTAATAATAATATTTATTAATAAATTCTTTAAAAAGAAACAAATTACAAAAATGACTCATGAAATTGAAGGTATATTAAATGAAATAGTTTTATTGGACAAAGAAAACACAAGCATTAAAAAAATGGATATTGCTAAAAAAGATGATGTATTACCATATGATTATATATTAGAAACCAAGAAATATCGTTATTATATTAAAATTGTGCTTAATTCAGGTAATCAAGAAATATGTGTAAATAACTCTGTAAAATGGCAATTAAGAAAATCCTTTAACGATGAATCATTAAGATTTGTTCCAAATATTGAAGAATTAATGAGATTAGATATACCTACAGCAGAGGATAAAAAAATAAATAAAAAACTATTTTTAATATATCCAAATGCAAGATCCTTACTTAAGTATATTAATGAATGCGAAATGGAATTTGTTCATCCAAATACTGATGTATATGGCAGCAATATTATTACCTTTATAAATTTAAAAGAACATTTAGATATAATAAAATTATAAAATATAGGTTATCCTATATTTTTTTAAGGAGAAATTAGCATGAAATACGATTACAAGACCTTAGAATTTAATAAGATAATTGAATTATTAAAAGACTATGCTAAAACAGATTATGCGAAAGAATGTATTGAAAACTTTGAAATACCCAATAATCTTGATGAAATTATTGTCCTAGGAAAAGAAACAAAACAAGCATTTGATTGTATAGTTAAATTATCAGATATACCATTAGGTGGATTATATAGTATCAAGGATTCATTAAAGCTTGCATTAGCAGGTGGAACATTACAAACAAATGAACTACTAAATGTTGTAGGACTCTTAGATTGCTCAACTAATGTCATAAAATACTTTAAGCAGATTAATGATATTAAAATAGAAACAAATGAACTAACAAAATACACAAATAATCTAAAAATATCAAATACACTAAAAACGAATATAACACTTGCAATATCAAGTGATGGAAGAATTTTAGACAATGCTTCACGCGAATTATTTATGATTAGAAGAAGTTTAAAATCTTTAGAGAATAGATTAAGAAGTAAATTAAACGAATTATTAACAACAAAGGCCTCAATGCTAACAGAGCAATTAATAGTTCAAAGAGATGGTAGGATGTGTCTTCCTGTTAAAATAGAGCATAAAAATACCTTTAAGGGTATAATTCATGATGTTTCAGCTTCTAATACAACGGTATACATCGAGCCTGAATCAACACTAGAAACATCAAATCAAATTGAATCCTACTTAGCACAAGAAAAAAAAGAAATTCAAACGATTTTGAAAAATTTATCATTACTTGTTGGAAGTGAAGCAGATGATTTAATAAATAATGTCGAAATGCTTACTAAGTTAGACATTATTTTTGCTAAAGCATTAATGTCAAAGGAAAATGATTATAATGAAGCTAAAATAGAAAATAGTCAATATTTTAATTTAAAAAAGGCTAAACATCCATTAATTGATAAAGCTATCTGTGTTCCTATTGATATTGAACTTGGAAAAACACATACAGCAATTATTATAACTGGACCTAATACAGGTGGTAAAACAGTTGCATTAAAAACAGTAGGAATCCTACATTTAATGGCATATTATGGATTAATGGTACCTGTAGCCTCTGATTCAATTTTTGGTTATTTTAATTCAATAGCTGCTGATATTGGTGATGAACAATCAATTGAACAATCATTATCTACCTTTTCAAGTCATATGACTAAAATAGTCGGAATAATTAATGACATAAGTTTTGATTCATTAGTACTATTAGATGAATTAGGAAGTGGTACTGATCCTAAGGAAGGAAGTAGCTTAGCAATTGCGATAATAGATTATTTAAAAAATGCAGGTGCTAGAATTATTTGTACAACTCACTATAGCGAATTAAAAAACTATGCCTTTAGACAGAATGATATCTTAAATGCATCAGTAGAATTTAATACAAATACATTAAAGCCAACTTATAGATTATTATTAGGCGTACCTGGTAAATCTAATGCAATCGAAATATCACTTAGATTAGGCTTAAATGAAAAAATAATTGAAAGTAGTAAAAAGGAATTAAATTCAATGTCTTCTGAGTCACAAGAATTAATTGGTAATTTAGAAGAAGAAATGACTAAACTAAGGAATAAAGAAACTACTCTTGAGCATAAAATAAAGCAGTATGAGGTAATGCTTGATGAGCTTAAAACTGAAAAATTTGAATTGGCAAAAAAGAGTGATAAATTTATTGCCGATGCTAAAAGGGAAGCATCTAAAATACTAAGTGAAGCGAAGGAAGAAGCTCAAAAACTAATTGATGAAATTAAAAATTTAAGTGATGAAAATTTTAAAGAGCATGAACTAGCAGAATTAAAAAGAAAAACAAGAAATCTTGATGTTAAAGAAACTGAAGCTAATGATTTTGATATGGTCGAATTAAAAGAGGGAGACTATGTTTATGTTAAATCCTATGAAAAATATGGAACAATATCTAAAATAAAAAAGGATAAATATTCAGTAAATATTGGACAATTTTCAATGGATTTTAAACGAAATGAATTAATGCCTGCTACAAAGCCTGTTCAAAAAAAGAAAAAAGAAACTAGATTATCAGGGTATAACCCCGCCTCTCATGTCGGATTATCATTAGATTTACGAGGAAAAAGATATGAAGAGGTAAATTATTTAATGGACCAATATCTTGATCAAGCAATTTTAGGTAATTTAGATTGTGTAACAATAATACATGGATTTGGTACAGGCGCAATAAGAAATGCAGTTCAAGACTATTTAAAGAAGTGTCCTTATGCAAAGAGCTATCGATATGGAAAAGAAGGAGAAGGCTTAAATGGTGTTACCGTCGTATATTTAAAATAAAGGACGGATTTATTTGATATTAGAATACAATTTTCAATCATCAATTGATGGTTATGCTTTACTATTTTTTTATGCATCCTGGAGTAGTAATTGCAACCTACATCAAGATGCAATAAAAAGAATAGCATCAGAAAATAAAGATCTAAATATATACAAAATAAATACAACGAAATACCCCAATTTAAAGCAAAAGTATAATGTACATAAAATACCAACATTTATTCTTTTAAACGACAATAGAATAGTAAGTAGAGTTGATGGATATAAAGATGGTTATAGCTTATCTAAGTGGGTAAAAAATAATAGGATATAAATTTATGGATTCAGTAATAATACTAAATAATATAACTAAAATAGACAAGGAATTATTAAAAAACAAAAGCATTATAGGTGTTGATAGAGGCGCCTATAATGCTTTTGTAAATAACATTAAACTAGATATTGCAATAGGGGATTTTGATTCAGTAAGTAACGAAATGCTTGATAAAATTAAAAAGAATTCAAAAAAAACAATATTTTTAAATCCTATAAAGGATAAAACAGATACAGGACAAGCAATTGACTTATGCAAGGAATCAAAAAGTATATACATTTTAGGTGGGATAACTGGTAAAAGAATTGAGCATTTTATTGCAAACATTATTGAGTTAATCAATGATGAAAGAATAATAATGATTGATGATAATTCTTTAATTGAAACAAAAAGGACAAGCTTTATACCTAGAAATGATTATAAGTATGTTTCATTTTTTTCTTTAACAAATGAATCATTAATTAATTTAAAGGGATTTAAATATAATTTAGATAATTATACGTTGAGTTATAATAATACCCTATGTATTTCAAATGAAAAGACCAATAATTCTAAGGTAGAGCTATTAAATGGTAGATTATTAGTAATCTATTCAAAGGATGACAAAAATGAAAACATTTAAGTCATATTTTATCCCCTCGCTTATTGCGGCTGTATTTATGTCAACCTATGTTATAATTGATGGAATGTTTATTGGTGCTAAATTAAGTGATATTGGCCTATCTGCCATCAATTTAGCATGGCCTATTACTTCAATATTGCAGTCTGTAGGTATGTCTTTAGGTATTTCTTCTGGAATTTATATATCTAGGTTAAAAGCATTAAAAGAAAAAGAAAAAAGCGAAGGTGTAATGTATACCTCAATTTTGATATTATTTTTTTCCTCAATAATATTAGGTACATTCCTATTTTTAATTAAAAAAGAATTATTGGTACAATTTCAGGCAAAGAATGAAACCTTAAACATGGCTATCGAATATTTATCTATTATTTTAGCAGGATCGTCATTTCAGGTTCTTGGCTGTGGTTTAATTCCATTACTTAGAAATAATGAAAAAGTTAAAACAGCAGCTGCCGCCTCTATAATCTCTGTTTTTACAAATTTTTTATTAGATTATATACTAATTATTTTTTTTGACTATGGTTTATTTGGAGCTGCTGTAGCATCTGTAATATCACAGGGTGTCGCCTTAATAATATGCTTAATCCCTTTTTTTAAAAAAAAGATTACTATATATTATTCAAAAAATGTATTCAAAGAAATACTTTTAGGTGCTTTAGCTCCATTAATTTTAAATTATTCATATTCAATCATAATAATATTAACAAATGCATTATGTATAAAGTATGAAGGTGATGCCGCAGTTGCAGCATATACCGTTCTATCATATATACTGTATATCATAAATGCTATAAGTCAAGGCTCTGCTGATTCTATTCAGCCACTATTTTCATTCCATTATGAGAGGAATGAATATAAAATTACACATAAGTTATTATTTAAAATACTGATTATTAATTTTACAATCTGCTTTTTTATAATCATTTTTTTATTGATTATTCACCAACAAATAATTTCATTATATGGATTATCTGACACAGCAAAAGTATATTTTTTAGATGGCATGAAATATTATTTTATTGCATTTGTTTTTATATCTATTTCAAAGGTTATATGTTCTTATTTATATTCAATTAATAAAAAAGTATATGCAAATATTTTAATACTAGTAGAACCTATTATTTTAACTCCACTTATCTATTTAATTTTATCATCTTTAAAATTAAATGGCTTATGGATTGGATATTTAGTAATACAAATTATTCTATTAATCATTAGTATTTTATTTTTATTTTTAGTAAAAAAATATGAGGGGGAGAACAATGGACGGATTTATACTACTCGATAAACCAAAAGGAATGACAAGCTTATCAGCATGTAATAAAATTAAATCAGTTCTTAATCTAAATAAATGTGGTCATTGTGGTACACTTGATCCAGATGCGACAGGATTACTTTTAGTAGCAACTGATCATGCAACTAAATTGCTTAAGCTTGTCAATGAAGAGGATAAAGAATATATTGCAACTATTATCTTTGGCTTAGACTCTGATACATATGATGTTTATGGTAATATTACTAAAGACATTAATATGGATATTAATTATGAACAATTAATTCAAAAAACAAATGAATTATCATTAATAACTGAACAAATGCCACCAATGACCTCAGCAATTAAGGTAAATGGAAAAAAATTATATGAATATCAAAGAAGGGGAATAGCTGTAGATATAAAAAAAAGAAATGTAAAAATATATGATTCAAGAATTATTTCTGATCTAAGACTTATTAATAATCATTACGAAATTGATATCTATTTAAGAGTTTCGAAGGGATTTTATGTAAGAAGCTATGCTCATGATTTAGGTGAAATGCTAAATGGCTGTGCAATAATCAAAGATTTACGAAGAATAGGCATTGGAAAATTAAAAATTGAAAATACAGTTAGTTTTGAAAACTTAACCAAAAATTCCATTATTTCAATTGATAAATTCTTTGATTTCCCAAGCATTGAAGTAAATGATTATATAGCTAAACTTGTTAGAAATGGTGTAATGTTGGATGAAAGACAAACAACTTTAAATGGAGTCTTTTATGTTAAAAACAATTGTGATATAATAGCAATATATGAAGAAACTACCAAAAATAAATATAAGCCAATTCTAATTTTAAAGTAAGCTGGTGATTTATATGAAATCAATTTTTATAAAGGAACAAAATTTTTTTCCACTTCCCGATGAAGTGTGTGCAGCCATTGGTAATTTTGATGGTGTTCATTTAGGACATCAACGATTATTAGATGAATGTAAAAGACATGGGTATAAATCTGCTGTTTTGACCTTTTATCCACACCCATCTGTATTCTTAAAGAAAATACCTAATTATCCACTTATTACGCCATTAGAACATAAAACTGATATTATTGCTAGAATGGGAATAGATTATCTAATTGTCGTTGAGTTTGATGATGAATTAGCTACAATGTCAAAGGAAGATTTTATTAAAAATATGAAATATATGAATATAAAATCTTGTGTTTGTGGATATGATTTTACTTTTGCAAAAAGAGCAGAAGGAACGATTCTAGACTTAGCAAAGGAATTTGATTTTTATGAAGTTAAGAAATATATTTTTGATGACGTAAGAGTATCATCCACATATATTAGAGAATTATTAACTGTTGGTAATGTATATGAAGCTAAACGATTATTAGGAAGAACTTTTTCAATAAGGGGTAAGGTTCAATTTGGAAGCCAAAATGGAAGATTAATTGGCTTCCCAACAGCAAATATCGACTATAAGAATTACTTTTTACCTGGAAATGGAGTATATTTTGTTAATGTTATTGTCCATGGAATTGTATATTTAGGTATGTGTAATATTGGTCATAATCCAACCTTTAATTTTTCAGAAAAAAGAAGGATGGAGGTAAACATATTTGGTCTTGATGAGGATATTTATGATGAGCAAATAGAAGTATTTTTTGTTGATAAAATCCGAGATGAAAAGAAGTTTTCAACAATTGAAGAACTCCAAAATCAATTAAAAAAAGATAAATCTATATGTTTAGAATTGGCTGGAGATATAAATTATACAAAATAAAAAAAATACTTGCATTTTTATTTGTTTTAAAGTAAAATAATAAACGGCGTTTACTTGGATATTCGATATTCCTCATCGGTATCTATGTTATACGTGAATATAAATAGTATGGAGGAAAACAATAATGGCTTTAACAAAGGAATTAAAAGCACAAATTATTTCTGAATATGGTAAGGATGCAAAGGATACTGGTTCAATCGAAGTACAAATTGCATTATTAACAGCAGAAATCAATCAATTAAATGAGCATTTTTCTACTCACATTCATGATTTCCATTCAAAAAGAGGTCTTATGATGAAAATCGGTCATAGAAAAAGCTTACTTGCTTATTTAAAGAAGAATGATTTAAAATCATATGAAGAATTAATTAAGAAACTTGGCTTACGTCGATAATTAAAATCCTTTTATAGGATTTTTTTTATTTATTGTAGATTTTTTAGCCTATTGTGGTATAATAAAAAAGGTTATAAAAAATAATGAGGAGATAAAGAAGATGAGTGAAGTAAAACACTTCGAATACAATTGGGCGGGGCGTCCACTTGTAATTGAAATCGGAGAAGTAGCAAAACAAGCCGGAGGAGCTTGTATGGTTACTTATGGAGAAAGTACGGTTTTATCAGCAGTTGTTTCGAATAATGTAGCATCAACCGCAGACTTTTTCCCATTAATGGTATTATACCAAGAAAAATTATATGCTGCTGGAAAAATTCCAGGAGGTTTTTTAAGACGTGAAGGTAGAGCAAGTGAGCATGAAACATTAGTTTCAAGGTTAATTGACCGACCAATTCGTCCATTATTTGCTGATGGCTTTAGAAATGAGGTTCAAGTAATTAACACAGTATTATCAAGTGATCCAGATTGTTCAACAGCAATGGCTGCAATGCTAGGTTCATCTATTGCTTTAATGATATCAGATATTCCTTTTGAAGGACCTATTGCTGGAGTTGTAGTAGGTAAAATTGGTGATGAGTTTATTATTAATCCAACACCTGAACAATTAGAAAAATCTGATATTAATTTAACAGTTGCTGGTACACATAAGGCAATAAATATGGTTGAAGCAGGTGCAAGATTTGTATCAGAAGAAACTATGTGGGAAGCTTTAAAATTTGGACATGCAGAAATTCAAAAATTATGTGAATTCCAAAATGAGATTGTTGCCGAATGTGGTAAAGAAAAATATCAAGTAGAATTATTTGAGGTTGATAAAGAAATTGAAGCAGCAGTAAAGGAATATGCTGAGGAAAAGCTTATTAAGGCTATTAGAATTGAAGATAAGCTTGAACGTTATGCTGCAATCGATAAAGTTAACGAAGAGACTTTAGCACATTTTGATGAAAAAGTATTTATTAAAGAGGTTGGAGATATAAAGGTTATTGATACTGATGCTAAAGCTCTATACTTAAAAAATGTTCAATATACTTTAGATGAAATTCTTCATGGTGAAGTTAGAAGAATGATTGCTGTTGATAAAATTCGTCCTGATGGAAGAAAGGTTGATGAAATTAGACCTTTATCATCAAGAGTAGATGTATTACCAAGAGTACATGGCTCTGCCTTATTTACTCGTGGTCAAACTCAAAGCTTAGGTACAGTAACATTAGGATCTTTAAATGATAACCAAATAATTGATGGCTTAGGAGAAGAATCTAATAAAAGATTTATGCTACATTATAATTTCCCACAATTCTCTGTTGGTGAAACTGGTAGATATGGTGCACCTGGAAGACGTGAAATTGGTCATGGTGCTTTAGGTGAAAGAGCATTATCCTATGTTATTCCTTCTGAAGCTGAATTCCCATATACAATTCGAGTTGTATCAGAAATTTTAGAATCAAATGGTTCTTCATCTCAAGCAACAATTTGCTCAGGAACTTTAGCATTAATGGCTGCAGGTGTTCCAATTAAAGCTCCAGTTGCAGGTATTGCAATGGGTTTAATTATGACTGATGATGATCATTATACTATTTTAACCGATATACAAGGTATGGAAGATCATTTAGGGGATATGGACTTTAAGGTTGCTGGTACAAAAGATGGTATTACAGCTTTACAAATGGATATTAAGGTAAGAGGTATTACCTATCAAATTCTAAAGGAAGCTTTAGATCAAGCTAAGAAGGGACGTTTAGAAATCCTAGATCATATGGCTACAACAATTAGTGAGGTTAGACCTGAATTGTCTAAATATGCACCTAAGGTTGTTACTGCATTAATTAATCCAGATAAGATTAAGGATGTAATTGGTACTGGTGGTAAAAATATTAATGCAACTATAGAAATGTTTGATAATGTCAAAATTGATATTGAGCAGGACGGAAGAGTATATGTTATGCATTCAGATATGCAAACAGCTAAAAATTGTCTTGACTACATAATCAATTCAGTAAGAGAAGCTGAGGTAGGAGCTATATATACTGGAAAAGTTACAAGAATCGAAAAATATGGTGTATTTGTTGAGCTATGGCCTGGTACTGAAGGATTATGTCATATTTCTAAAATAGCTCTTGAGAGAGTCGAAAAACCTGAAGATGTTGTATCGCTTAATGATGAAATAATTGTCAAATGCATCAGTGTAAATGAAAAGGGACAAATTGATTTATCTAGAAAAGATGCTCTAAAGGATGCAGCAAAAAGATTTTCAAATAAAGAAGATAAAGAATAATTGATTTATTTTCAAATTTTGTTATACTATTAACGTAGCTTGGTAATCGAGCAAGTAATTGTTAGGAAAGTCCATGCTGACACAACCTGTGATGGTTGTAGTGATTGTGCTAGCTGAAAAAATAAGGCTAGGAGCCTTTTAGGCTACGGCGGAAGAAGCCTAAGTCCTTTGGATATGGTGTATTCTATAAAGTGCCACAGAAACGATGCTTATTGAAAAATAAGAGTGAAACGTTGGTAAACCCCTCAAGTCAGAAACCCAAATTATGGTAGGGGAGTCTTGTAATTCAAATAAAGAAGAAAAGCAGGAACGAGTATTCGTAGATAAATGATTACCACCCGTAAGGGTACAGAACATGGCTTATAAGCTACAAAGGGAGGATTCCTCCCTTTTCTTTTATGTAAATATGTAATTTTATTGAAAAAAAAAGGATTTTTTGGTACAATGTAACAGAAAGAATGTGAGGTGTTAAAATGGATATAAATAAGCTTAAAGAAAGACAAGCTAGAATTAGAAATTTTTGCATAATTGCTCACATTGATCATGGAAAATCAACTCTCGCAGATAGAATTCTTGAAATATGTGAATCAGTAGAACAAAGGGAAATGCAAGAACAAATTCTTGATTCTATGGATTTAGAAAGAGAAAGAGGAATAACAATTAAACTAAATTCCGTAGCTTTAATCTATAAAGCTAATAATGGTTTAGAGTATGAGTTTCATTTGATAGATACACCTGGACACGTCGATTTTACCTATGAAGTATCTCGTTCACTTGCAGCATGCGAGGGTGCAATCCTAGTAGTTGATGCTACTCAGGGTGTTGAAGCACAAACTTTAGCCAATGTTTATTTAGCCTTAGATAATAATCTAGAGATACTGCCACTGATTAATAAAATTGATTTACCTTCCGCTGATCCTGAACGTGCTCGACATGAAATAGAGGAGGTTATTGGTCTTCCTGCATATGAAGCAGTTTTAGCCTCAGCAAAAACAGGTGTTGGTGTAAGAGACATATTAGAACAAATTGTAAATTACGTATCTCCCCCTACAGGTAATATATTAGCACCAACTAAAGCTTTAATTTTTGATAGTGCCTTTGATCCATATCGTGGTGTTGTAATATTAATTTGCGTTAAAGAAGGTATCATTAAACAAGGAGACACGATTAAGCTAATGGCAACTAATACAACCTATCAGGTTGTTGAATTAGGTGTAAGAACACCTAAAGAAATAAAAAGAGACTATTTGATGGCTGGAGATGTTGGCTATATTACAGCATCAATTAAAGATATTAATAATGTTAGAGTTGGTGATACAATTACTACATTAGAAAATCCATGTGATGAACCACTTGCAGGCTATCGAAAGCTTAATCCTATGGTTTTTTGTGGATTATATCCTATCGATTCAAAGCAATATCAGGAATTAAGAGATGCATTAGATAAATTAAAGCTTTCAGATGCTTCACTAGTTTTTGAAGCAGAGTCATCACAAGCTCTTGGCTTTGGCTTTAGAACAGGTTTTTTAGGACTTCTTCATATGGATATTGTTAAGGAAAGAATATCAAGAGAATATGGAATTGATTTAATTGCTACAGCACCATCTGTAAGCTATCATGTATACTTAACAAATGGCGATATGATTATTATAGATAATCCATCTCAATTACCAGATCCACAGGTGATTTCTAGAATTGAAGAGCCATTCGTAAAAGCTACAATAATGACACCAAGCGAATATATTGGCGCAATAATGGATTTATGTCAAAAAAAGCGTGGTTTATTTATTGATATGCATTATGTTGAAGAAACAAGAGCAGTTATACACTATAATATACCACTTCTTGAAATAGTATATGATTTCTTTGATAAACTAAAGAGCTATACAAAAGGGTATGCATCATTTGATTATGAATTAGGTGACTATCAAGCGTCTAAGCTTGTAAAAATGGATATTATGCTAAATGGTGACGTAGTTGATGCCCTATCAACAATAGTTCATAAGGATTTTGCTTATGATAGAGGTAGAATCTTAGTTGAAAAGCTAAAGGAAATAATTCCTAGACAATTATTTGAGGTTCCTGTTCAAGCAGTTATTAATCATAAAGTAATTGCTAGAAGTGATATTAAAGCATTAAGAAAAGATGTTTTAGCAAAATGCTATGGTGGAGATATATCTAGAAAGAAAAAATTATTAGAAAAACAAAAGGAAGGAAAGAAAAAAATGAAAGCTATTGGAAGTGTAGAGGTTCCACAAGAGGCTTTCTTAGCTATTCTTTCAACTGATGAAAATTAAAGGGAGGTATATAATGAAGAAAGAAAATTGCCCATATTGCAATCAAGGTGAAGCATTAGCAAAATTTGGTGTTTTAGCATTTGAAACAGAAACATCACTAGTGATAGTATTTAAGGACCAATCTCATCCAGGACGTGCGATTGTTGCCTACAAAAAAGATCATATCGCAGAAATACAAGATTTATCTGATGATGAAAGAAATAAATTCATGAAGGATGTTGCAGATGTTGCCAAAGCTATTCAAGCTGCATATAATCCTGATCGAATTAATTATGGTGCATATGGCGATACTTTAGGTCATCTTCACATTCACTTAGTTCCAAAATATAAGGATCAATTTGAATGGGGTGGAACATTTGTTATGAATACTAATAACTATGCTTCAGATGAAGAAATAAATAAAGTAATTGAAAATATTAAAAAGCATTATCAAGCATAAATAAATAGATTGTTATCTCTACAATAACATATTTTAAAACTAAAGAATAGAATTAATAATATTTTTAAATTCTATCTTTAGTTTTTTTTATAATAATTAATTTCATATTTCCACATTATTATTGTAGTTTTCTTATAATAGAGTTAAAATATTATTAACTTTTCTTTTTGGAGGGATAGAATTATGCATATTAGTGATGTGATCGACTTAAACGTTTTATCTGAATTAATGGAATCATGGTCAAAAGCAACAGGAATGGCTACAATTGCAATCGATGCAAATGGTAAATATATATCAGAACGGATTGGTTTTACTGATTTTTGTACTAAATATACAAGAGGAAGCAAAGAAGGACTAAAAAGATGCATTGAATGTGACCAAAATAAGATTGGCACCTATTATTGTCATGCAGGTCTAATGGACTTCAGTATAGAAATAAAATTAGACAATGGTACTTATTTAGGTAAAATAATTGGAGGTCAAATATTACCAACAAAACCTAGCGAAGAAAAATTTATAAATCTTGCAAAAGAATTTAATATTAATGAAGAAGAATATATTAGTGCTCTTCATAAGGTTGAAATACGTTCTGAAGAAGCAATAAGGGCTTCAGCTTTTCTACTTGGTAGAATGGTAAATTTATTAGTAAATTCAGAATACAATAAAAAGACAATTGAACAATATGCAATTGAATTAAACAAAAAAGTCCAAAGAGATAGCTTAACAAGACTTTATAATACTGCTTATTGTAAAAACAAAATAACAGAAATGATATTAAATAAAGATAATTTTGCCTTAATGATGGTAGATTTAGACGATTTTAAGAAAGTAAATGATAATTTTGGTCATATTTTTGGTGACGAAGTTTTGATTAAAACGTCAAATATTTTGATGGCAGTTTTACCTAACAATTATATTATAGGTAGATTCGGTGGAGATGAATTTATTGTAATCATTCCAAAAAATAATAATGATAATGACTTGGATACTATAGCATCTAGCATATGTAAATATATAGATAGTATAAGATTTAATACAAAGCATGATTTCAAACTCACTGCCTCAATAGGTATTGCTAAATTTCCTGATAATGCTTTGACTTCCAAAGAGCTATATGAAAAAGCAGATTTAGCAATGTATAAAATTAAAAACAATGGTAAAAATGACTATTATATATATAATGATGATTTGTATGAAGAAAAAGTGATGAAATACTAAATCTTTGACTATAATGCATTAATATGATATAATTTTAGACAGAAAGGGGATAAAATTATGAAAAAAATTAAGAAATTTTTTACATTTTCTACTAATTTTTTGTATCATTTTATTTGGTACTTCAAAGAGATTGTAAAAAAATATTTATCAAATGTAATTATAGATTTTTCTAGTTATAAGCACCAACAACACGATATCATCATTTTCTATAAAAAAAATTTAGAAAAACAAATTTATCTTCCAAGAGAACAAAAAAAATTAAATGGAGTTTACTATGTTACTAATGGCGTATAAAATTAGTATTAAATAGTATATAAAACAATTATTATGAAAAGAAAAGATTATTTTTATCTTGCTAAGATATCATTAAATTCAGAAAAAAATAAGAAAAATAACATAATATATTCACTATCCTTCAGTATGATATTATTAATATCCTTTGTTTTTTTAATACTTGCCTTTTACGTGGGATCATTAGATAAAATGAATTCAATACAATCAATATCTTCAATAGATATTAAATTAACTGATTTGAATAAAGAACAATCTATATTAAACGAAATAACTGGAATAAGTGATGAAATATCATATGAATATTATCCTATTTTAACAAAGACTTTCAAATCAGATGATAATTCTATTCTGAAAACTTACAATACCATATACATTGGTGATTTAGAAATTGATATTACTTACCCAATAGTACCTAAAAAAATTGATATAAATTCTAGAACAATCACAAATAATTTATTTTATGGAAGTAACCCAAATTCAGTAGACAATTTTAAATTCTTTGATTTAAATAAGTCAATTATTTTTGATTGCGAAGCTGATTATATGAAAGAAAATAAATATGATTATTGTATTTTGGGAGAAGTAATAAAGAATGACAATGAAATTATGCTTTCTTCACGAGATCTAGAGATACTAGGATTAAATGCAAGTGATGTAATAGGTAAAAGTATATCATATAAAACAGTATTACAAGATTCAACATATGCAATTGATAATAATGGAGATTTTTTTTCAGAAGATAACAATAATTCACTTGATGGAAAAGAGGTTTATATTTTTAAGGATTACATAATAGTTGGAATTTTTAATAGTGATATCTATAATGTTCCTTCAAGAGAAATATCGATTAAACAATCTGAAAATGGATTAGAATTTTGGCTTAGTAAGAATGCACTATATGATAATGGAAGTAGAATTGTACCAGAATATAGATATAAATTAATAAATGATGAGAATAAAAAAGTCTATTTTTATGAAACTTCTCCTTTAGAATATTCTAATGATATCATAGCTAATGGCAAGGTGTTTTTGCCCTATGGTCTTAATTTAGGTACTGATTCTCCTTTTTTTGAAGATTCATTACATGAGATAGTTTTATTTAAAAACTTTTCATATGCTTATGATGGATATAAAACTGTTATTAATATAATTGATGCATATAATAATAGTGGAATTACTATTACAAATTCTATATTATATTCTTATATTGATATATATCCTTTTATTGTTGGTGTTACAATATCCTTTGATTTTATAGGTGGTTTAATATTATTTATAACTATATTAAATTTGCTCAATACCTTTAAATACTCAATTACTAGTAAAAAAAGATTTATTGGAATAGAGAAAGCACTAGGATTAGATGGAAAGAAGATATCATATATTTATTATTGTGAAATGCTTCTTATATTATTAAAATCAGCAATATTTTCATTAATAATTTCATTTATGCTTTGCTTTGCAATCCAATTATATTTTGAATATTCTACTAGTACAATGTATGATTCTATATCAAATATCATTGGATTAAGCTTAAATTACTATCCTATTGCTTTTTTATTAGTTTTACTACACATGATTATCTTTGTGTTTATTATTAATAAAATATTATGTAATAAAATGGTAAAAAATAATATTATTGATTTGCTGGAGAGGTAAGAAAATGATATATATTAAAGATATATGTAAAACGTATGGTGAAAATGATAATAAGGTTGAAGCATTAAAGAATGTAAATGCTACTATCCAAGATGGAAAGTTTACTGCAATAATTGGTAAATCCGGTAGTGGTAAAACTACTTTAATGAATTTAATCGGTGGTCTTGATAGACCATCATCAGGTCAAATTATTTTTGATAATATAGATATTTCGCAATTTAATGATAAAGAGTTAGCTTCCTATAGAAATAAAACAATCGGTTATGTATTTCAATCATTTTATTTAGAACCGAATTTTTCAGTTCTAGAAAATGTTTGCTTGCCTCTTACAATTGCAGGCATGGAAAGAAAAGAAAGAGAAAAAAAAGCTAAGGATTTGTTAATAACCTTAGGCTTAGAGGATAAAATAACGAAGAAAGCAAAAGAACTATCAGGTGGACAGAAGCAAAGAGTATCAATAGCTAGAGCTTTAATAACCAATCCAAAGGTAATTTTAGCAGATGAACCTACTGGTAATTTAGATAGTGAAAATGGTCAAGAGGTAATGAAGCTATTACGCAATATAGCAAATAATGGAAATACGGTAATTTTGGTTACTCATAATATGGATGATGCTAAAAAAGCAGATATTTTGATTAAGCTTAAAGATGGTCATGTTTTAGAACAAATTGAAAATAATGAGGAATCATTATGAGAATATCTGACATATTAAGATTTGCATTTTATAATATAAAAAAACACAAATCAAGAACAATATTTACGATAATAATAGTATGGATTATTGGACTTCTAACAATGGGTATTTTGTGCTTATCAATATCATTTGCAAAAAATATGAACACCATTTATGAGGAAGAAATTAAAAGTACAGGAGCAACTATTGAAGTACAAAAAGGAGAAAGCCTTGATCAAATTGAATACGGAATAATACAGCGAACAATCAATTCTAACTCTAATAATATAGAAATGGTTTATGGTTATGGTAAAGGTTTATTCTCCTGTGATTTTAGATATTCTTTATACCAAGAAATAGATAAAAACTTATCAAATACAAATTCAATTTATTTAAATTCTAAATTTAAATCTGATTATAATGTAGGTGATACTTATATATTACAAAACATTGAATTTATTATCTTTGGATTTATTGATAATCTACAATATGATTATTTAATTGATTTTAGTTTTCTTTATAATAATTTCGGCTTGAATACAATTATAATAGAATTAAAAAAATATGATAATTATAGTCTTACTATTTCTAATATGAAAAAGCTATATCAAGAGCTATGTGATAAAATTATCAACCAGGATTATCTAGTAAGTAGAGGTATTGAATTAATCTCAAGAGCTCATTCTTTGTCGCTTATTTTAATATCACTAGCAAGTATTTTTATCATTATAATATTACTAATGTCAATTGGATGCATTGTTAATACAGTAAAGATTTCTGTTGATGAAAATAGTATGTTTATTGGGATAATGAGTGTTTTAGGAGTGAAAAATAAGGACATATTAATTATTAATATACTGGAATGTTTTTGTTCAATTATTGTTGGTGTAATTATTTCTTATTTTTCTTTAATAATTTGTTCTGGTTTACTAAAAAAAATATTATATTTTATTTTTACCATTGTTGCACCATCATTAATTAAAAATAATACAAATATAATAATGTTATTTCCTTTTTATGTCCCATTATTATGCGGATCAATGATTATTTTATTTACTATATTATTTTCAATTATATCATTTAAAAAAACAAAAAGTCTATCCGATTTATCATTAATAGATGCTAATATTTAATTTCTTTGAAATTTCGTTATCTAACATAATAAAACACCTTATATTGATTCTTTGATTTCTAGCCAATTCTCATTTTATCAATTTTAAGGTGTTTTATTATATAAATTTTATTCATTTATACTATTTATTGAATCTTTTCTAGAATATATTTATACAATTATAGTGAAATATTTTTTCATTTATCTATATATTTTTAGATAAATTGTAATTAAATAATATATTTTTAATAAGTTTGTTGAAAAAAATATCAATTTGTAATATAATATCTTTGTCATATTAAGGGGAGCTTTATGCTGAGAGGATATTTAGTTATCGACCCTTGACCTGATCTAGGTAATGCTAGCGTAGGGAATAATGTGAGAAACTAAAAACTCATTTATATTCTTTTTTATGCATGTCCTAGTGGACATTTTTTATTTTTTAAAAAGGAGAACAAAATGAAAGAAAAAAAATTTTCAACTAAATTGCTTGCTGAAATTGCAATTTTTGCTGCCTTAGCTTTCGCACTTGACGCTTTACAAGGTGGTATCTTTAAAGGCGTTTTTGTTAATGGTGGATCAATCGGATTCGCTATGGTTCCTGTATTTTTAATCGCTTATCGTAGAGGATTATTGCCAGGAATTTTATGTGGATTTATTCTAAGTATTATCCAAATGCTTGGAGGAATCTACATTATTGGTAAAACTGTTGATAATGCAGCTTTACAAACATTTTATTGGATCAGTCAGGTTATGCTTGATTATGTATTAGCTTACACAGTTGTTGGCTTTACAGGTGCATTTGCTGGTCTATACAAAAAGAGTACAACAACAAAAATGAAATTAGTATGGATTGTTGTTGGATGTGTAGTTGGAGGCTTACTAAAATATGCTTGTCATACATTAGCTGGAATCTTTTTCTGGCCAGGTGAGATGTGGGGAGTTTCAGGTAATGCCTACTCATTCCTATATAATGGATTGTATTGTATACCAAATATTATAATTTGTACTTTAGTGATGGTAATAATTGCCAAGGCATATCCTATGTTCTTGAATCCAACTGATATAATGGAGGTAAAAAATGAAGAAGCTACTAACTAATAATAAATATTTAAAGCCATTAATGATTACTTTATTTGGCTCAGTTCTTGCAGTTGTAAGTGTAATTTATTTTATTCAAAGCTATTCATTTTATGCAGATGAATGGGGTACAGATATATCATTTAGTACTGATGCTGTTGTAATGCTATTATGTGCAATTATCTTCATTACATATGGATTAATAGTATTATACAATGAAAATAAAAATTTACCTACAAATGAAAAAGAATTTTATGTCTCATTTGGTCTATCTACTGCATTAATATCTTTTTATTCCTTAGGTCAATTTTTTAGAGGCTTAGCTAAGCATAAAGGTTATATTGATATTCAAGATTATTTATATGCTGGTATCCTAGCATTAGTATTATTAGTTTATTTAGGAATATCTTTTTACAATTCAAAAAAGAAATAATTATAAATTTAGGCTGTATGTATTAACTATACATATGGTCTTTTTTTTGTCGAAATATTCTTATAAACATTTTTTCTTGACAAAATATTTCTATAATGCTACAATTTAGCGGAAAAGAGGGGATAAAATGAAAACCAATATTTACCTTAGTCTATTTATTACATCATTATTAAAATTTATTTTTGTGGGAACTATATAAACTATGATTACATTAAATAATATAAGTATAAAATATGATAAAGAACCCGTAATAAATAACTTCACTTACCAATTTAACGATACTGGTATTTATGCAATAAAAGGTGAATCTGGTAGTGGTAAAACAACTCTATTAAATGCTATTGCAGGAATTGTTGATATTTATGAGGGTGAAATTTTATACAGTAAAGAAATAGCCAATTTAGCAAAATCAATATCACTTATATTTCAAGAAAATAATCTATTTGATGAATTAAGTGTTTATGATAACATAAAAGTTTTAACAGCAGTCAGCAAAATTAATCCTTCTGATGAAGAAATAGATGTTATATTAGATAAAATGAAAATAAAAAAGTATAAAAAAACCTTGGTGGCTAATTTATCAGGAGGAGAAAGGCAAAGAGTATCAATCGCAATAGCTCTCTTATTAGATAAAAAGGTTATTATAGCTGATGAACCATTTTCATCCTTAGATGAAGTAAATTCAAAAATTATAGCTGATATATTTAAAGAATTAGCAAAAGAAAGATTAATAATTTTTTCATCACATAATACGACAATTATAAATGAATATTGTGACAATATTATAGATTTGATGAACTATGGATGTAAAAATATAAATAATAATGAAAATTTATTACCAGCCAATGATGAAAAAAATAATTTAGATTTTAAAACATTTCGCTTTATTAATAAAAAATTAATGAATGGTAATAAGTCACAGAAATTTTTTTTACTAGTGATACTATTATTATTGGCAACTACAATAGCTTTTTCCATTTCAATAACTAATTATTCAAAAGCTATAGTAATTAATAAAACTATTGATGAAGAAAAAATTAAAAGCATTTTAGTATATGATATTGTCGAAGAAAAATTAAATACCAATCTTAATAACTATAGAATCATTAGCGAAGAGATATCTAAAAATTCCATTATCATAAATAGTGATGAAAATAATATGTATTTTAGTCCATTTCAAAATGTTTTCAAAAACATAATAATTGACAATTCATTAGATGATAATGAAGCTATAATTAGTGATTATAGCGCTTATATGCTTAAACACTATAAATCATTATATTTTAATGACATTACATCAGCACCAGGGAATATCTTTGCTGTAATTAATCCTTTTAATAATGAAACAATTATGCTTAAAATAAATAAAATAATAAGAACAGATTTTTCAAATTACTATAAAACGAATCAAAATTTACCGATGGATATTTATAGTCAAATTGAACAATGCTACATGAATTTAATTGTGAATGAACAAACATATCATAAAATTAAGGAAAACAATGAAATAGCTTCAGAAGTAATTATAAATGACATATCTACTAATATTTATATAGAAGAATCATTGTCTGATAACAATATTATTATTAGTCAAGGACTATTATCGTATCTTAATAGCTTATATTCAAAAGAATATACAATTAATGACACAATTTTAATTGAATTTATTAATGGATATATTTCAATGCAGGAAGTAAAAATATCTAAAATTGAAAATAATGATAATCATTTCATTTATACTTCAAATGATTTTTATAGTAATATAAATTATGAATTATCAGAAGCTAAAAATAGAACCGATGGATATTTCATTACAGGATATAGTTCATCTAAAGAAATTGAGTTGGTTATCAAAGAAGCAATAGATAATAAACTAACTTTAAATTTTTTTGGTTCATATAATATTGAAACACTATTTGATAGCATAGATATTTTTGAAGTTATGTTTTTAGGTTCAACTATAATATTATTAGCTATTGCTATATTATTTATTATCCATTTTGTTTTTGCATCATATGCTTTGAATATTATTATTTTTTCAATTTTAGAATTATATGGTATTAAAAGAATATATGAATTATACTTAATATTTTATAATAATTTTAAAATAATTATTTTTTCTTTATTATTAAGTTTATTATCTACTTACGGTTTAAATTTAGCACTTGATAATTTTCTAGTAGAATCATTAGATATTATTCTTTACATACCAACATTCAATCACTTATCGTCTTTGTACTCCATAATAATTCTTTTTATTACGCTCTTAATATCTTTTATTTTAGGATATTTAATTTCATTAAAAAGAAAAATAAAAAGTCATATAATAAAATAAAAAGGGATATAAACTATGATTACATTAAATAATATAAGTATAAAATATGATAAAGAACCCGTAATAAATAACTTCACTTACCAATTTAACGATACTGGTATTTATGCAATAAAAGGTGAATCTGGTAGTGGTAAAACAACTCTATTAAATGCTATTGCAGGAATTGTTGATATTTATGAGGGTGAAATTTTATACAGTAAAGAAATAGCCAATTTAGCAAAATCAATATCACTTATATTTCAAGAAAATAATCTATTTGATGAATTAAGTGTTTATGATAACATAAAAGTTTTAACAGCAGTCAGCAAAATTAATCCTTCTGATGAAGAAATAGATGTTATATTAGATAAAATGAAAATAAAAAAGTATAAAAAAACCTTGGTGGCTAATTTATCAGGAGGAGAAAGGCAAAGAGTATCAATCGCAATAGCTCTCTTATTAGATAAAAAGGTTATTATAGCTGATGAACCATTTTCATCCTTAGATGAAGTAAATTCAAAAATTATAGCTGATATATTTAAAGAATTAGCAAAAGAAAGATTAATAATTTTTTCATCACATAATACGACAATTATAAATGAATATTGTGACAATATTATAGATTTGATGAACTATGGATGTAAAAATATAAATAATAATGAAAATTTATTACCAGCCAATGATGAAAAAAATAATTTAGATTTTAAAACATTTCGCTTTATTAATAAAAAAATAATAAAAACAAAAAAAGGGAACAAGACTATAATATCTATTCTTATTTTTATTTTATTTTCCATACTTGCATTTACCCTATCAATTAATCTTTATTCAAAGGAAAGGACTACTTTAAAGTTCTTAGCAAAAGAAAATATTAATAGTATTTATGTACATAACATTAAAGAAAGTGAATTAAAATCAAATTTAAAGAACTGTATTATATCAAATGCATCAATCACTACTAACTCATTATATAAAGTAAATAAGAATAATAGTAGTCAATATTTTAATACGAATCTAATCTTTAATAATTTTATAATAGATAATTCATTAAATGATAATGAAGTGATTCTAACCGATTATTCAATTTATCAATTAAACTATCATGGAGTAATTAGAATACATAATGCTGAAGACGCAATAGGAACAAATTTTTTAATAAGAAGCCAATACTATGTAGATGGAAAAAAAGTACAATTATCATTAACGATAAAGGATGTGATAATTACTGAATTCTCTGACTATTATAAAAAAGGAAAAGAATTATCTTGGTCTATAAAAAATGAAATAAAAAACTGTTATCAAAATATTATACTTAATGAAAACACCTATTATAAATATGAATTTAATTTTGAATCATTCTCTATTTCTACAAATTACAATAAAAACTTCGTTTATGTAACAATTAAAGAAGAATTAACTGGAAATGAAATTGAAATGAATTATGATTTTCTTAATTTAATAAATGAAACTAATTCTACAAGCTACTCTATAGGTGATTCATTCGTTTTAGAATTAACAAATACTAATTATCCTATAACGACAAATGAGAAAATAACATTAATAAATACCTATGAATCCATAAAAGATTTTAATCAATACTATGAGATATGTATTTCAGACGAATTATATAAAAAATATCAAGAACAGCTTAATAGATTTGTAAGAAACACTATTGGCTATTGCATAAGCTTCGATTCTCCTAATGATGTTTCATCAATTATTAATTATTCAATAAAAAATGATTATAAAATAGAATATTTTGGTTATTTCGGTGTTGAACAAATATTTGGATATATAGATTTGTACCAAGATATTCTTGCTGTTATAATAACAATATTAATAGTGCTATCAATGTTTTTAATACTTTACTCCGTTTTGACAACATATAAATTAAATTCACATAAATTTTCAATTTTATTAATATATGGAAGTAAAAAAAGTAATGAACTAATACTATTATTATTTGACTTATTTATACCTATCATATCAGCAACAATATTTGGAGGAATAGGATCTTATCTATTAAATTCTTTGTTTGATTTCTATATAAAATTATCTGTAGAATCTAGAATTTATATTCCAACATTTAATTTTATATCCATCATACTTTCTTCAATTTTTATTATAATGATGACTATTATATCATTATACATAGGATATATTATCTCTTCAAAAAAAATAATAAAAACACATATATAAAAAAAAGATGAATTTTCATCTTTTTTTATTCATTTAAATATTTAATTGTTGGTTTTTTAAAATCAAAAGGAGTAAGCTGATATACATAATAATTTAGCCAATTATAATATAAAATATTAGCTGTTGATCTCCACAAAACATCAACATCATTTTTATCCTCTGAAAAGTAATTTATTGGTTCATCAATAGGTAAATTTTTACTTAAATCACGTTCATATTCATTCTTTAAAGTAAATTTATCATATTCTAAATGGCCTAAAACGAAGATTTGCTTATTATCAGAACTCTTCAATATCGTTGTACCACATTCACTTGATGTGCATAAAGGAATTAGTTTATCACATTTTCTTAAATCTTCTTCTCTATTAAAAGTATGTCTAGATTGTGGAACGTAGAATATGTCATCAATACCATTTAATAGAACCTCATGAATAACAGCTTTTTTATGCTTATATACCCCAAATAATTTTTTTTCTAATGGATGCTTATTAATTCCATAAAAATATTTTAATGCTGCTTGAGCACCCCAACAGATGAACATAGTAGAAGTTACACTTGTTTTTGAAAATTCAAATATTTCAGTAAGCTCATTCCAATAATCAACATCTTCAAACTTCATTTGTTCTACTGGTGCGCCAGTTATAATCATCCCATCAAATTTATTATTCTTTATTTTATTAAAAGTAGTATAAAACTTTTCTAAATGTGATTTTGAAGTATTCTTTGAATCATGTGAAGAAGGAGTAATAAAAGTTAAATTAACCTGTAATGAAGAATTAGCAAGTAATCTACATAATTGAGTTTCAGTTTCAACCTTCGTAGGCATTAAATTTAATACTAAAATATTTATTGGTCTAATATCTTGTGTATTGGCACGATTAGTTGACATAACAAAAATATTTTCATCCTTTAATATTTTATATGCTGGTATATCCATTGGAATAATTATTGGCACTTTACTACCTCCAAAATGTAATATTTCAAAAATTATTATATCATAGTTAATAATTAAAATCTATATTTATTTTGGTTAACATAATATAGAAATAAATTGCTTAATGATGTATAATTTAATTAATCATTGGAGGTTTCTATGAAAAAAATTGATGTACATGCTCATTTAATCGGAAATATTTGTGGTATTGGTAGTGAAGGAGAATTAAGACCAATTGGAAATGGTAAGGCGCAATATGCTTCAGGTAAGATAATTCAGCTTATACCAGAACAATATGGCGATTACACACTAACACCAGAGATATTAACTAAGGTAATGAAGGAAAATGATGTTGAATATTCGATATGTCTTCAGGGTAATTACGCAGGATTTCAAAATTTATATACCTATGAGGCTATGAATAAATATCCAAATCTATTAGGTGCTGCAACATATGATCCATTTTTTAAAAATAAGGATAAAATAATAAAGAATTTATTTGATGATTTAAAATTTAAAATTATTAAAATGGAGGTATCAAATGGTTCAGGATTGATGGCTAATCATCATACTATTTCTTTAAATGGTAAAGTTATGAATGAAGTTTACAAAATGGCTAATGAAAGAAGATTAATTTTTTATATAGACATTGGAAGACCTGGAAATAATTGTTATCAAATTGATAATTTAGTTAAGGTTTGTAAAAAATATAAGCAAATGAAATTTATTATTTGTCATTTAACTGCACCTCAACATAATCAAATAGATATTTTAAAGGATAATATGAAAAAACTAAATTTTGAAAATGTCTATTTTGATTTAGCGGCATTACCTAATAATACTAAACAACCGTATCCTTTTGATGAGGCCATTAGCTATATTAAGGAAGCAATAGATATTGTAGGCAGTAATAAACTAATGTGGGGTAGTGACTTTCCTGCCGCAATGAACTATTGTAGCTATGAGGAATCCTACAAATATATTGAAGATAGTCAACTATTATCTAAAATGGAAAAGGAAAATATACTTTATAATAATGCCTATAAGGTATTTAAGGATTTACTATGAGAGGATTATATATACATATTCCTTTTTGTAAAACAATATGTAGCTATTGCGATTTTCCTAAATTAGTTTCAAGTGAGGAAAGACAAGAAAAATATATTGATTATTTACTAAAGGAACTTGATAATTATAAGTATTATTTAAATGCAATTGATACTATATATATAGGTGGAGGCACTCCAAATTCTT
The DNA here is from genome assembly GCA_051874325.1 of Anaeroplasma sp. Taxonomy (GTDB): domain Bacteria; phylum Bacillota_I; class Bacilli_A; order Acholeplasmatales; family Anaeroplasmataceae; genus Anaeroplasma. Next base: position 19,540 of record JBJEFS010000049.1, on the reverse strand, counting down.
TAAATTTAAGGCTTTTAGAAAAATTATTGATATCTATTTACCCATATTTACTAAAAACGAAAGAAAACACAATAGAATTAAATCCTGAGCTCATAGATAGTAATTTATGTGAATTATTATTCAAGTATAATTTTAATAGGGTAAGCATTGGTGTACAAACTATTGATGATGATTCAATTAAATTATTGAATCGACATCATACAAAAAAAAATGTTATTGAGGCTATAAGACTATTAAAGCATGCAAACATTAATAATATAAATGTGGATTTGATATATGGTATTCCTAATACAAACATGGATGTATTAAAAAGAGATCTTGATTTTATTATGTCTTTAGACATTAATCATTTATCTTGTTATAGTCTTATTTTAGAAGAAAAAACAATTTTTAAATATTTGCATGAGCACCAGAAGCTAACTCTTATTGATGATGATACTCAAGCAGATATGTATGATTACATAAATGAAAGATTAGTTAAAGAAGGATTCCATCATTATGAAATATCAAATTATGCTAAACCAGGCTTTGAGTCTTTACATAATCTTCATTATTGGAATTGCGATGAGTATATAGGAATCGGTCTTGGAGCAGCAGGATATCTTAATTCAACTAGATATACTAATGCTAATACAATGAAGGAATATTTTAATAATGAATTTGATGAAAAAAGCTATATCGATATTAAGGAAAGGAAAAAAGAATATTTAATCCTTGGTTTAAGATTAGTTGATGGAGTTTCAATTGATAAATATTTTGATTTATTTAAATCTAATCTATTAGAGGATTTTAAATTAGAATATTTTTTTAAAAATAAGTTATTAATAAAGGAAGGTAGTATAATAAGAATACCTGAAGATAAACTATTTATATCAAATTATATTTTAGAGGAGATTATTGATTAATGAAAAAGAAAGAAAAAGAAGTAATCTTTTATGAAATATCAGATTTTAAATATCATTTAGAAGATGATTTAAGGGCTAGTCATAATACTATTGCAGCCTACATTTCTGATTTAGAGCAATATGCAGAGTTTTTAAATAAATATGAAAAAATAGATGATGTTGATCAAATCGAAAGAGATGATATTCAAAAATACATTCAATCAATGAAAAGAAAAAATTTATCTAAAACCTCTATTATAAGAAAAATAATTGCAATAAAGGATTTCCATAAATATCTTTATAAAGAAGGAATTACGAAAGAGGATCCAGCTAAGCATGTAAATGTACCAAAGCCAGACAAGATATTACCAACTGTTTTATCACAGGAAGAAATAAATCGAATGATCTCATCTATAAAAGGTGATGAACCTCTTGATTTAAGAAATAGAGCGATGATAGAAACCCTATACGCTGCAGGACTAAGAATCTCAGAACTATTATCACTTACAATACAAAATATCCACCTAAGAGAAAAATATTTAGTTGTAATTGGAAAGGGTAATAAGGAAAGAATGATTCCATTAGGTGAAATGGCAGTTATTGCATTAAGAAAATACATTGAAAAGGGAAGAGATAAAATAGCTAAAACAAAGAGTAATTTATTATTTTTTAACTATAAGGGTGAGGCAATGTCTAGACAAGGCTTCTTCAAATATATAAAGAAACTAGCGTCTGAATGTGGCATAGAAAAGGAAATATCACCTCATACAATCAGACATAGCTTTGCAACTCACTTACTGGAGGGGGGAACTGATTTAAGAATTGTTCAAGAGATGCTTGGACATGAGGATATATCAACCACTCAAATCTATACCCATATCGATAAATCAAAATTAAAAAACATGTATGATCATACACATCCACTTGCAAAAAATAATGAGGAGGACGATTAAGGATGAAATTCAAAAGAATATTTTGTATTGTTATTGATTCTGTAGGGTGTGGAACTTCACCCTTAAGCTATCAATATGATGATGACGGTGCAAATACTATAAAGCATATTGCAGAATCACAAAATGGAATAAGCTTACCTACACTTGAAAAGCTTGGCTATGGAAATTTAACTGAGATTAAGGGTGTTAAAAAAATAAATGAGTATGGGTACTATGGTAAGGCTGACGAATTAAGTAAAGGAAAAGATACAATGACTGGTCATTGGGAGATTATGGGAATTAAAACAATTGTTCCATTTAAAACATTTACTGAAAATGGATTCCCTGATGAATTAATAAAACTATTGGAAGAAAAAACTGGACATAAAATAATCGGTAATTATGCTGCATCAGGAACTGAAATTTTAAAGGTTTTAGGTGAAGAACATATTAAAACTGGGGCAATGATTGTTTATACATCAGCTGATAGTGTATTACAGATTGCCTGTCACGAAAAATATTTTGGTCTAGATGAATTATATAGATGCTGTCAAATTGCAAGAGATATTTGTATGGATCCAAAATATATGGTTGGTAGAATAATCGCAAGACCATTTATTGGCGAAAACAAAAATGAATTTAAAAGAACAACTAATCGTCATGATTATGCACTATCACCAAGTGATAGAACTGTCTTGGATGAATTAAAGGATAATAAATATGATGTAATATCAATTGGCAAGATAAATGATATTTTCAATACCTGTGGAATAACAAAGGCCTATAAAAGTATATCTAACCAAAATGGAATGGATATTGCATGTCAATTAACTAAGGAGGATTTTACAGGTCTATGCTTTTCTAATTTAGTTGATTTTGACGCTTTATATGGTCATCGTAGAGACCCAAAGGGCTATAAAGATGCTTTGGAGGAGTTTGATAGTAATTTAAACCATTTAATCGCATTATTAAAAGAAGATGACCTAATAATCGTTACTGCTGACCATGGTAATGATCCAACCTGGAAAGGAACAGACCATACAAGAGAATATATCCCAATTCTGGTTTACTCGAAAAGTATTTCTAAAGGTAATTTAGGCATTAGAGAATCATTTTCAGATATAGGAGCAACAATAGCTGATAATTTTAATGTTAAATTACCTAAAATCGGTAAATCTTTCTTAAAGGAGCTAAAATAATGGAAAATTTCATTTATAATACACCTACAAAGATTTTCTTTGGCAAAGGAGAAGAATTAAAAATAGGGCAAATTTTAGCCTCATATGGCTTTAAAAAGATATTATTACATTATGGACAAAATTCTATAAAAAAATCTGGATTATATGATGTAATAATCGACAAATTAAAAGAAAATAAAATAGATTTTCTTGAACTAGGTGGTGTTGAACCTAACCCAAAGCTATCACTAGTTCATAAAGGAGTTGAACTATGTAAAAAAGAAAAAATTGAATTGATTCTAGCAGTTGGAGGAGGCTCAGTTATTGATTCTGCTAAAGCAATTGCTGTAGGGGCAAAAGTAGATTTCTCACCATGGAAATTTTCAATTAAGGAAGAAGAACCAACTGAACATTTACCAGTAGCAACTATACTTACTTTAGCTGCAGCAGGTTCAGATATGTCAAGCTCATGCGTCATAACAAATGATGAGACAAAAGAAAAGAGGGGCTTCAATAGTGAATATAACCGACCACTTTTCTCCATTTTAAATCCAGAACTTACTTATACAGTAGGTAAATATCAAACAGCATGTGGAATAGTCGATATAATGATGCATACACTTGAAAGATTTTTTTCAAAAGGTGAAAGCTTTGAATTAACAGATAACATTGCAATAGGATTGTTAAAGGCAGTAATCAATTCTGGCAAAATGGCAATTGAAAATCCGAATGATTATACATCTCGTTCAGTCTTAATGTGGGCAAATAGCTTATCTCATAATGGACTAACAAGCTGTGGAAGATCATTCGTAATGTCAGTTCATCAAATTGAACATGAAATAAGCGGTATGTTTGATTACGTATCACATGGTGCAGGTCTTGCTGTGCTATGGCCAAATTGGGCTATAATTGCATACAAAAATGATATCGAAAGATTTAAAAGATTTGCATATGAAGTAATGGAAATTTCTCCTACAGAAAACATATATAATGATATAGAAGCCTCAATTAAAGCCTTAAAATATTTTTTTAAAGAAATAGGTATGCCAACAACATTACGAGAATTGAATGTACCAAAAGAGGCCTTAAATGACTTAGCAATAAACACAACCTTCAAAGGTAAAAGAATTATACATGATATCATAGATGTAGATTACAAAATGGCACTAAAGATATTAGAAAAATCCTATTAGGATAGCACTTCATAGATGAATAAAATCTATGAAGTTTTTTTCACTTTCAATCTAGTTTTAAATATTAGATAAACCAATATAATAAAGTGCAAAACAAATGTAAACAAATATTAAATTTCATATTACAAACTAGATAATAATAAAAAAATAAAAAAAGAAATTATCAAAATTAATAAAATAAAGTATAACGTAGTTAATAAAAATATATAATTTATAAAACAAAAAAAGTAAAAAAATAATTATGGAAAAATTATTTAAATTATATCTAGTTTTAAAAACTATAAAAACAAATAATAAACTTTATAAAAAGCTTTAAAAATAAGTTAAATCTAGTTATATCAACTAGTAAATTAAGAAAATAATATATTTAAAAAAAGAAGAAGAGAACAATAAAAATGTACGCGAAATAAATACAATAAAACATATATATTAAAATGCATTTTCTAATAAAAAAAATTATCACATTATATCTAGTTTTATAAACTACATAAAACAACATAAAATATAATTTTTACAAACATGAAATAAAGTATCTAGAAGAGTAAAAATAAACTTGTTTACAAGTTTATTCCTAGTTTTAAAAACTAGATACAGTTTCATATTATCATTTTGATAAAAATAAAAAATGTAGCTAAATCCCAATAATCTGTATGTGACAATATAAATGTCATAATTGAAAACAATGAAAATGGTGGGTTTCATCTCAAATAGTTACTAGATCAGAACAATAAGCGAATGAGACTATAAGCTTTGAAAACGTATTCATTTTTCACACATTGAGTATGTTTTTGAGAGCAAAATAGAGATATAATCACGTCCATTTACCGTATTTGATGTGATATGAACGCGAGAAAATCGACATTTTCAGACAACCAATTGTTTAAAATAACAATTATCATTCTCTATAAACAAAATTTCTACTTTTTTTATATTTTTCGAGTTATCTAACTGAATATTAGAGGGGTATATTCTATCTACAAATTCACATTTTTAAAAAAAGACGCATTCTAAAGCCGTTTTATATTGGTTTACATAATATATATTATGATAACTTATTTTGATTTCAATAGTAGTACTTTTTGATGTTAAAACTAGTCTATTTTTGACATTTGACTATCAATAATAACATTTTTCGACCTTGTTCTTCTCTCTAAACACTATCATATGTAATATTTTGAATATGTTTAAGAATAATTGCTAGTTTTTTTGAAAAAACGAAAAAAACGTTTTTATATAATTGTCAAGCTCACTGCTACTGATGGATTAAATAACAAGCAAAGTTTATGTTCTGAGCTTGATCACTAGTAAACAAATATTATATCCACTACTTCATTTATGACTCCTCTTCTTCTTCAGTTCTTTAAACGGGGGTGTTTTTTATTTTTAATAGTGTCTTTTTCACACTTTTATATATGTTTTTTTTCATATTTTATACTAAGATTCTTCATTAGATAATATAGTTATTTATATTATTAGTTATATAAAATTAAAAAATGACATTATTTATGCTAATTTTAAATTCTACATAAATAATGTCATTTTAAAAATTATTTTTATTAATATTATTAAATTTTATATTTTTGATTAATTAATAAAATATATATTAATCTTATATTAACATTTTTATCATTTTCTAATTTTGACATAAATAATGTTATTTTATTTTTATAGTTGTTTATTCTTATTTTCATTTATTTTTTTATTAATCTAATAAAAATATCATCTTTTATTTGTACGTAATATACATACAAAAAAATCAGCAGATTAATTATCTGCTGATGGAATATAATCGAAAATACTTGTCTGTCTACTATTACTTCCGAACATTTCTTCTGGTACTAATTTTATCCATGTTGCTGATCTACCAGTACTATTTGGTCTAATTTTACCTTGTATTTTTAAATTAGTAAGGGCTCTATTAATCGTTGAATCTGATAAATGAGGGCATAATTTTTTTATTTGATCTCTAGTAAAAATCTGTGGCAATTTCATTATAATTCCTTCAACATTATCAATTTTCTTTAGTCTTTTATCAAATAAAAAACTGTCAACCATGTTCTCAACAATGTCATATCCTTCCAATAATAATTGAATTGTAAGCTCATTTAACATAGCTGTTTGAGAGTATCCATTCTCCCAATTATATCCTGCTGCAACTGTCGCATTTGTAAATGCATCAATTTTATTATAATATTTTTCAAAAAAACTTACATATTTAAATACATTAAATCTTTGACTAAATAATAAACAGTATTCAATAATTAAAGCTAAAAATTCATTATATTCTGTATAACAATTTAGATGTAGTAAATCAACATACATATTGGTTATAACCTGTGTTGGCTCAATTTTTTTATTGTTAATTCCATCTATGTATAGCTCTAATAGTTCTTCCATAGTAGCTCTTTTTGAAACCTTTTTTTTCTCTTCAAATAGATTTACTTTAACAGTTTGAACCTCAGTAGCATACCCTACATCCTTTACTCCATTAAATATTCTAGTTGCTAAATGAAGAAACTCATTTTGTGTTAATTCAAGATTAGTACCTTTATCTTGAATTATAATAAATACGTCTCTTAAATTAGCTAATATTTTTTCATCCTTTGTCTTAGGCTGTGAATTCTTTTTAACAATCAGTTTTACCCTATTTTCAGATATATTCAGTTTTAAAAGTCTAGAGGCAAAGATAGTATCTTTTTCAATTGTTTCCTTGATTATCCCAGTCATATAGCTTTTTAAAATATCTTCATAGTAAAAATCCTTTCCCTTGAATGTATATAGCTTTGTAAGGCTATTAACGAGTGATGAAGGGAAATTTATTCTTTCTAAATTAGATAAGCATTTCACAATAATAACCTCCTAAAAAATTCTTACTTAAACGATATTATTATATCAAAATTTAGTATTCTTTTCAATTTCTTTTCTTATTATATATTTTTTTCTCTATTTTTCATTTTTATAATTTTTATATATCTTTATACTAATTTATATTAAAAACAAAATATGGGCTAAATTTGCCCATATTTATATTATTTTACATCTTCTGTATAAAATATCGAATCGCCAATAAACTCTCTTAAAATAGAGTTACAAGGTATCCATTTATCTGAAATTGTTTCAAAATACTTTAAAAACTTCAATAATCTATTAGCAGTAATATAATTCTCTGAATCTGTTTTAACTTCAGATAATAATGGTATGGCATGTTTTTTCATGACGCATAGCTCATAGCTTAATTCTGAATTAAATACAAAATCAGCATTATTTTGATATGGATAAATCCATTTGAATTCTCCATTTCTCACAGATTGCCATGAGGCTAAAGTCTTTTCACAGCCTGTTCCCCTAAATTGATGATCTCTAACCATTCTCCTAATCAATCTAATATCTGAAATAGATATAGGATTATGATCATCAATTTTGTATTGTGTTAGAGGAGCTATATAAATTTTGTATTTATTATCATTAGAAATTGAAGGCGCTATTTTATCATTTAATCCATGAATTCCTTCAATCAAGATAGGCTGATGAGAATTAATTCTTACTGGCTTAGAAAAGGTCCTTTTCTTATCCAAAAAATTATAAATAGGTAATGCAACCTCTTCTCCTTGAATTAATTTAAAGATTATCTCATCAAAAAGCTTTAAATCCAAAGCATCTATATGCTCTAAATCAGGGTTCCCAAACTCATCCTTCGGTGCATCGTTAATATTTAAATAAAAATTATCCATACTTATCATTAACGGTTCTATCCCACGACTTTTAAGTTCAATCCTTAATCTATTGGTAAATGTTGTCTTACCACTTGATGAGGGACCAGCCACACAAATCAGTCTAATATTATCAATGTTTTCTGAAATTTGTCGACCAAGTTCAGCAAGCTGACGATTATGCTTAGCCTCACATATGTTTATAAATTCTAAGGCTTTACCTTCTTCTACAATCTCATTCATTTGACTTATTGAACCGGATTTAGAAGTATTTGCCCAAATATTGGCTTCTTTAAGAGCAGATCTAAACACCCTTTCATCATGAAATTCAGGTATTTGCCCCTTACATTCACTCCTAGGATATGTAATTAAAAATCCAGGATTATAAAGCTTCAATTCATATGTTTTTAAATAGCCAGTTGATGGTAGCATATATCCAAACATATAATTTTTATAACCATTACATTCATACATATGAACCGTATTCTCTTTACGATACTTTAATATCTTAACCTTATCATACCAGCCAATTGATTCATAATACTTAATTGCCTCTTCTTTACTCACACTGTAACGTTTAATTGGATAATCATCTTCAATTATTTTATCTAATTCTTTAGATATTTCTTGTAAATTTTTATCCAAAAAGGCATGACCCAAATTAGAAATAGAAGCAAAAATAGATCTTGAAACACTATAATTAAAGCAAACTTTAGCCTTTGGATATAAATTATTTATAGCCATTACAACTATATATCTTAGGGTGGATTGATAAATCCTAACTGCAGAAGCATCATTAAAATCAAGTAATTCGACTTCTGAATCACTCGAAATAACATAATCAAGCTCTCTTAATCTATTATTCACTCTAGCAGCTAGATACTTCTTATCCTCATTATCAATCATTTCTAAAATACGTTTTGGCTCATTAAATGATAAACATTTATTATTTATCTTAATTTTCATACATACCATCTCCTCATTTTAATATACTATGTTATTTTATTAACATTATACATTTTATTATAAATCTACTTATCAAAATTACTTATCATCGTATTAAATAATACTTTTTAATACACGTTTTATTTAATATCTAATATTAAAAACTAGATATGATTTGAATTTTTATAAAATAGTATAAAAGGAAAATAAACAATAAAAAAATAATATTATTTTAATCTCTAATGCTAGAAGTATTTTTATATTAAAACATTTCTATCCCAATATAATTTTATAAATCGTTTATTATAGTTTAAAAAATGTAAAAATAGATTTTACCAAATAAGTTTATCTAGTTTTAATAACTAGATACTATTTGAAATATATTTTTTAGGAAATAAAAGGAGATAAGCTATCTCCTTTAAAATAAAAACCTAATTTATTGATCATCCTCTTCATATTCTTCTGCATCTTCTTCGTCATATTCTTCGTCATCAGAATATTCAGACTCTTCTACATCTTGACTATTATAAGCCTCCTCTGCTCTTGCAGCCTCTAATTGATCAACTAGAACATCAGGGTTTAAAAAATCTGCAAGCTCAGAATCTAAATCTATATCATATTTGTATTCAACTGGTTTTGTTTCTGTCTTTTCTTCTTGAAGATTATGCATTGCAATTTCTAAGGCTTCATTATTGATTTCACCCTCATAATCGAGAATACGATCTTTTAATCTAAAATAAGCCATATTTACTTTACTAAATGAGTATAGTGAATTTTTATTTTTTAAAGATAAACTATAAAACTTCCCTTTTCTCTCTCTACCAATTACTTTACCTACTATTTCTTCTTTTTTAATGATGTGATACTCTTTTTCATTATCTCCTGCAACATAAATGCTATCATCTTTATATTTTATTATTCTTCTTAAAAAATATTCATCATGAGATTTATAAAGAACAAAATCTTTGATTTGAAGTCTTGATGGAGCTCTTAAATGAATTATATCTTCTCTTTTAAAAATGGGTTTATTCATATCATTATTAATTCTTAAGGATCCTATTAAACCATGTTCAACCCTATCAACAACCACTTCAATAGAATTAACATCTAACTTTTGTTCTTCCTCAGCTTCTTCATTTGCTTTAGAATCAAATTTATCATTTTCATCTTCTATAATTTTACTATATTTTTTCATCGTATCACCCTCAGATAATAGGTATAGTTAGTTTATAGTAATATTATATAGAAAAATGTCTATAAATTCAAGTCTAAGTAGATCTTTAATTATTGCGGTGAAATAATAATTTTGATATAATTAAATCAAGAAGGTTGATGCTATGTTTAATATAAAAATTTATGATCCAATTGTTAAGCTATTAAATTGGAATTGGCTTATTGACATTACTTTTGGAAGTATTATTATTAGAATATTACTTGCAACCATTTGTGGTGGAATATTAGGTGTTGAAAGAGCAAAAAAACATCATGCTGCAGGACTTAGAACATACATTTTAGTATGTGTTGGTTCTTGTATTGCAATGATGACAAATCAATATGTCTCAAGTATTTTTGATACAGATGTTGCAAGACTTGGCGCTCAGGTTATATCAGGAATAGGCTTTTTAGGAGCTGGTACAATACTAGTAACATCAAGAAATCAAATTAAGGGTTTAACAACTGCAGCTGGGCTTTGGGCTTGTGCATGCTTGGGTCTTTCAATTGGAATTGGATTTTATACTTTATCATTATTTTCTTGTCTACTAATAATTTTAGTTATTGCCTTTTTACCAGGTGTGGAAGAAAAGATAACAAAACGATCTTTATATTTCGATATTCATATCGAATTTGGCTGTCGTGAGAATATGAAGGAATTTATAAAATATGCTAGAAACAATGGATTAAAGGTTATATCAATTGAAAGAAATTCAGCATACTCTGCATCTGGCTTAAGTGTCTATACAATATGCTTGTTAATTTTAAATAAAAGCAAACGTAATCATTCAATTTACTTAGATAGCTTTAGACAATTAAGCTATGTTAATTATGTTGAAGAAATCAAATAATATAAAAAGGCTATTAGATTTAAGTAATTTTCTAATAGCCTTTTTATATGTAATCTATTAAATTTTTATTTTGAAATACATCTAGCTTAAGAAGCAATATTTTTATTCTTCATCATCAAATAAAGATATCTTTTTAAATTTTATTTCTTTTTTCTGATTTTCTGTAATATCAATTGAAGGATTTAAGGAGTCATTCTTCTTATTTGTTTCTTTTGCTAGAATAGCATCCAATTCATCAAAAATACCTTGATTAGTAATCTTTTTTGAAGTTAATGGCTTTTCATCTGTAATACCAAAATCTTGAGAGAATAAATCTGTTTTAACTTCTATTAAATAATCAGGTGATACAGCATCATCCATTTTAGATGGAGCAGGAACATTTAATAATAATGGATTTTTTAACTCTTGATTTGTGGATATAATCTGTTTTCCACCATCAGAAACATTATACTTTAATGTTGATGCTTCAACCTTATCATTTCCATTTTGATATGCTATATCAATTAAAACATTTTCTTTATATTGATTTGGCGTTAATTTTTTCGCATCCATCAATAAATAAGGATTAGATTTTATTTTCTTAATAACTGAGCTACCAGCTCTAGAACGTTTTGTTAGTACTAAATCAGTAACCCTCATACGTTTTATTGTGTTTCGATTTGTCAATAACAAGAAATCATCATTTTTATTACAATAGAAGGCTGATATTACATAATCATCTGGCTTTAAATTAATTGATTTTACACCACCAGTATTAGTACCATATAAGGCAATATCACTAGCTCTAAATCTCAATGCTTCAGCATTTTTAGTAAACAAAATAACCTCTAGAGGATCCTTAATCATATCAACGGCTACTAATTCATCTTCAGCTTGTAGCTTCATAGCTTTGATTGGCTTTGTGTATCTTGTAACATTATACTCGCTTAATAAGGTTTGCTTCATCTGACCAGTTTTAGTTGTTAACAGGAATGTGTATGAATCAATAAAATTATTTAAGCAAAATACAGCCACGAATTTTTCTTTAGAGGTCATAGCCACTAAAGTAGAAATATAAGCACCTACATCCTTGAATTTAACCTCTGGTATCTTAAATACAGGTAAATAAATATAATTACCAAGGTTAGTAAATATAAGTAATGTGTCTAAGGTTGAAACTTCATTTAAATATAAAATGGAGTCATTTTCCTTTAATCCATTTGCCTTTGAAGTATTATAAGATTTTAAATTTGTTCTCTTTATGTAGCCTTCTCTAGAAATAGATACTATTGTTTGTTCCTTAGATATTAAATCCGTTTCATCAATCTTCAAGCTTGAAACCTGTTCTTCTATTTTTGTTCGACGAGGACATACTAAGACCTTATTCATCTCTGATAATTCTTTTTTAATAACTTTTAGTAGTTCTTTTTCAGAAGATAAAATCTTATTGTATTCCTTAATGTTTTCCTGAAGCTCGTTATTTTCATCTCTTAATGCTGTAATATCTTGGTTAGATAATGAATATAATCTCATCATTACGATTGCTTCAGCTTGAAGCTCAGTAAATTTAAATTCATCTACTAAATTAACAATAGAATCTGCCTTATTCTTACTCTTTCTAATAATGGCAATAACTAAATCGACAATATCAACCATTTTAATAAGGCCCTCAACAATATGAAGTCTCTTTAAGGCTTTATTTAATTCAAAATTGGTTCTATTAGTTATTACCTCCTTTTGATGTTCAATATAAGCATCTAAAATAGGTAATACACCTAACCTCATTGGACGACGATTACAAATAGAAACCATATTATAATTACAATTAATCTGTAAATCTGTATTTTTTAAATAAAAATTGATAATGGCCTCAGCATTAGCTCCTTTTTTCAAATCAATCGCAATACGTAACCCATCTCGACCAGATTCATCTCGAACCTCAAGAACATCAGGAACTTTTCCATCCATTCTTAATTGTTCCATCTTTTCTACAGTCTTTGATTTAAAGGTATCGTATGGAATCTCAGTTATAACAATTCTTTGCTGTCCATTGCCCATATCCTCAATTTCATATTTACTTCTTACAACAACACTACCAGAACCAGTTAAAAAAGCTTCACGTATACCATCAATACCTTGAACAATTCCTCCAGTTGGAAAATCAGGACCAGGCATGATTTTTAATAAATCATCTACTGTCATATCTGGATTATTAATTCTCTCTATTGTGGCATTTACGACTTCATTAATATTATGGGTAGGAATATAAGTAGCATAACCAGAAGAAATACCCATTGCTCCATTTACAAGTAAATTAGGAAATTTTGCTGGTAATACTGTCGGCTCAATTTCTTCATCATCAAAGTTTGGAATAAATGGTACTGTATTTTTATCAATATCTTGAAGCAAATATTCAGCATTTTTACTCATTCTTGTCTCAGTATAACGCATTGCTGCCGGTCCATCTCCATCAATTGAACCATTGTTTCCATGCATATCAATTAATGTAACACCCATTTTCCAGCTTTGACTCATTCTGACCATAGCATCATAAATAGATGAATCACCATGAGGATGATATTTACCCATAACCTCACCGACAATTCTAGCACTCTTTTTATATGGAGCATTTGAGGTTACCTTTAAAGCATTCATTCCATACAAAATACGTCTTTGAACTGGCTTTAATCCATCTCTAATATCAGGAATAGCACGCTCTTGAATAATATATTTTGAATATCTTCCAAAGCGATCACCTATTACCTCTTCAAGTCTTAATTCTTCAAATTTTTCTGAAAGAAAGATGTCTAATTTTTTCTTTAAATCTTTTGCCATATTATTCATCCTCCTCTAGTGTAAATGATACATGGTTTTCCAACCAATCTCTACGTCTTAAAGAATCACTACCCATTAAAACCTCAATTTGAGATTCTGCTTCTGCTAGATCATCAATTTGAACTTGAACTAGAGTTCTTGTTTCAGGATTCATAGTTGTCTCCCAAAGCTGTTCTGCATTCATTTCACCTAATCCTTTATATCTTTGAAGGATAGTCTGACATTTACATTCTGATAAAATTTTATCCTTTTCTTCATTAGACCAAGCATAAATTATTTCTTCCTTTTTACCACGCTTTGTAATCTTAAATAATGGTGGCATTGCAAGATATACTCTTCCATCCTCTATTAGTGGTCTCATATATCTAAAGAAGAATGTCAATAATAAAACCTGTATATGGGCACCATCATCATCAGCATCGGTCATAATAATAATTTTTTTATAATTACATTTTTTCAAATCGAAGCTTGCGCCATAATCAGCACCTATCGTATAAATCATTGTTGCAATTTCTTCATTTTTCAATGCTGATTCAGCTGTAGCCTTCTCCGTATTTAATACTTTACCCCTTAAAGGTAATATAGCCTGGAATCGACGATCACGGCCCTGCTTTGCAGAACCACCGGCAGAATCACCCTCAACAAGGTATAATTCATTTATTTCCTTATTCTTTTCACTAGTTGGTGCTAGCTTTGCAGAAATATTCTTTTCGCCCTTATCCTTTTTATCCATTCTAGCTTGCTCACGAGCTTTTCTAGCTGCAGCTCTTGATTCAGCTTCTTTTAAGGCTTTTTTTACAATAGTTTCAGCTAAGACCTTATTTTCAATTAAAAAATAGCCTAATTTTTCACATAATACAGCATCAACAGCCGTTTTAGCAGCTGGTGTACCTAATTTACCTTTAGTTTGTCCTTCAAATTCTAATAATTTTTCGCCAATTCTAACTGAAACTACTGCCGTCATGCCAGCTCTAATATCTGTTCCTTCTAATTGAACTGTATCCTTTATAAGCTTTGACCTATGAGCAAAATCATTGAATGCTTTGGTTAATGCAGCCTTAAAACCTGTTTCATGTGTTCCACCATCACCAGTTTTTACGTTATTAACAAATGATACTATCGTTTCAGAATAAGATTCAATAAATTGAATTGCAACCTCAACTTCAATATTTTCGTTTGCCTCACTAACATTATAGACACCTTCAAAATAAGCAACATTATGAATTGGCTTTTTTCCTGTTGTCATAAATGCGACATACTCAGATATACCATTTTCATAAACAAAGGATTCACTTTTATTATTTCTCTTATCCTTAAGATTCATCTTAAGATTCTTAATTAAAAAAGCACTTTCTCTTATACGAGTTTTAATAGTATCATATGAATAAACAGTTGTCGAAAAAACAGTAGGATCAGGCTTAAAGGTAACAGTTGTACCAGTTCTTTTAGTATCTCCTAAAATGGAAACATCACTCACCTTACTTCCACCTTGCTCAAACTTAATTTGTGTTATTTTACCATCACGATAAGATGTTACAATCATATAGCTTGATAATGCATTAACAACAGAGGCACCAACTCCATGTAGTCCTCCAGTAGTTTTATAGCCGCCACCACCAAACTTACCACCAGCATTAAGCTTTGTATAAATAATTTCCATTGTATTTTTACCCGTTGGATGTAGTCCACATGGAACTCCTCTACCATTATCTTCAACGGTTATAGAATTATCTTCATTAATAGTGACTGTTATTTCACGTCCATATCCAGCTAAAGCCTCATCGATAGAGTTATCTACAATTTCCCATACTAAATGGTGTAAGCCTCTCTCATCAGTTGAACCAATATACATACCAGGACGTTTCCTAACATGCTCTAAGCCTTCTAGGATTGTTATGGAGCTTTCATCATATTTATTCTCCGCTTTTGCCATCAACACCCCTCCTAATCTCATCTTTTTTTATAATATCATAAATGAATAAATTTCTCAATAAACATAAAATAAAATTATTTTTTTTTGTACAAAATTGACATATTAAAACAATAATTGTATAATTTATTAGAATTTTAAAAGAGGTGAAGAAAATGAGTTTTATCGCATTAAATTCTACAGCCACAGCAATAAATGCTTTATTAGCTGTTATATTTATTATATTATCCTATTTAATTGGTTCTATACCATTTGGTTTAGTGGTAGGAAAAACTATTAAACATATTGACATTCGCGAGTATGGTAGTAAGAATATTGGAACAACAAATTCAATTCGTGTCTTAGGAAAAAAATTAGGTTTCTTTGTTTTCTTTCTAGATGTATTTAAAGGAATGTTTATAATAATAATTCTAAAAATATTGGCAACAGTCGGAATATGGAATTCACCTATTGAATACTTATGGTATGGTGCAGCAGCAATCATAGGCCATTCCTTCTCAATTTATTTAGACTTTAAGGGTGGAAAGGCAGTAGCAACATCTTTAGGAGTTGTTTTGATTCTATCACCACTTCCTGCCATTTTGTGTCTAATAGTTTTCTTAATTGTATTAAAAACAACTGGTTATGTATCTTTAGGGTCAACATTTGCAGCTTTAACTGTTGTAATATCAGGTTGGGTATTATATGCAATAGGCTATGAAGCAACAAACATTTTCGATTATTTTATTGCTAGTCCAGGTGTTGCAGTTTGTATATTATTTACATTAGCTACTATATTAATAATTCTTAAGCATCAAAAAAATTACAAGCGACTACTAAATGGCACAGAAAACAATTTTAAAAAGAAAAAAACAAACTAAATTAAAAAATGAAGGTTAATTATGACCTTCATTTTTTTTGATAATGCTTTAATGCTTCAGCAAATCTTTGATAATGAATAATCTCTCTTTGCCTTAAAAATGATAACGGTGCTAATATTTCAGGATTATCAGTTAAATCCATTAAATGCTCATAAACAGCTCTAGCCTTCTCTTCAGCAGCCATATCCTCTGTTAAATCAGCTATATAATCACCACTTGAGGCAAATGTAGAAGCTGAAAATGGAACTGTACCTGTATCAGTAGGATAAATTCCTAATTTATGATCAGCATATTGTCCCTCTAAGTTTAATTCTTTGAATTCAGCTACTGTTGCACCCTTAGTAAGCTCGTTAATCATTGTTGCAAGTATTTCAACATGAGCCATTTCTTCTGTTGCAATTTCCATAAGCAAGTTCTTTCCTAAGCTATCAGGCATTGTAGGAATCTGCATAAAATACCTTAAGCAAGCTCCAAGCTCTCCTGCATAGCCACCAATTTGAGTTATTAATATTTTAGCAAATCTCAAATCCTTTTTAATTATTTTAACAGGAAACTCCAAATATTTTTTATTCTTCCACATTTTATGCATACCCCTCTAACGAATCAAGTGAATATTTATTATCTATATACTCCCTTATTTTTTTGCATTCTATTTCAATGTTTTTATAAGTGTTTTTAGCCTCTTTGTTATCTGGATGGGTAATAATAAATAGCTTTAAATCAAGAGCTGCAAATGTATAAATTTGAAGAGTATAAACTAGCATTTCCTTTTCATTCATAGGTGTGATTTTATCTAAAACATATTTATAAGGTTCAAATAAGTTTTCCCATATTGAACCTCTTAAAAAACCTTTTTCAATATCATTATTCATTATAAATTGTTGTGAATTAATTTCTAATGTTTTTATATTTATCATCTCCATATATATACTATGAAAAATGAAATCTTTAATATGGGCAAAAAGAAAAAGCCCATAGGGCTTTATTCTATAATTATTCTTCTACGATTGCGTCAACAGGACATGCACCTTCGCATGCACCACAATCAATACAAGTATCTGGATCAACAGTTGCATGATCCTCTACTGTAATAGCACCAACTGGACATTCACCAGCACAAGCACCACACGCAATGCAAGTATCTTCTAAAACTTTTCTTGGCATATCAGGCTACCTCCTTATTTTTACAAGCTTATTTTATCATTTATATATAGATTTGTCTATATTTATTGTTGAAATTTATCCTAGAAAAGTGTAAAATAAGGCTAGTTTGAAAAAGGAGTGAACATAAATAACATGATATCTATAGCAATATGGCAATTTATAATCATTATTGTGCTTGTAATTTTAATATCTGCAGTTGTTACTTTCATAATCGCAAGAAAGCTATTTGCAAAACAGCTTGAAAAGAATCCGCCAATTAACGAGAAAATGATTCGTGCTATGATGACTCAAATGGGTAGAACACCTTCTGAAAAACAAGTACGTGCAGTAATGCGTTCTATGAATGAAAATAAAGATTAAAAAAAGCTGAATAGCTTTTTTTATTTTTCATTAATTCCATATATTTTCATGTATCTTCTTGCAGCTTCTAAGTCTGAAATACTATTTGTAGCTTTAATTGATAGTTTTTTAAACTTTATTCCTAAAGGTATATTTAGAATTCCAGCAATAATCATAATAATTCCAATTATAATACGATAATAATCTGATTTATATAATATTAAAAAAAAACCAACCCCTATAAATAAAACACCTAAGGTAGTTAAAAAAATCATAATGCCTTTAGCTAATTTAATTTGATGCTTACGATATTTATCTGAAAATTCCTTGATTTTATTATTATCCATTGTAATAATCATCCTTTCAAGAAGATAATATATTTATTTATATAAAATTTTATCATAAATATTAATATTTTAATAGATAAAAATAAATTTTGGTATATAATATTAATGCAATTAAGGAGTATTATATGAAAAAAATTTTATTATTAACAACTGGTGGTACAATTACTTCTATCGGTTCAGAAAATGGACTTGTACCTACTTCTACCTCTGACAAACTAGTTAAAGCATTATCTGATGATGAAACTGAAATAATTGTTAAAAATATAATGGTTTTAGATAGTTCAAACATTCAGCCTGAAGAATGGAAAATTATAGCAACTGATATTTATAATTCATTAAATTTATATGATGGAATAATTGTTACTCATGGAACAGACACAATGGCTTATACTGCTTCAATGATGTGTTTTATGATACAATATCCTTCAATTCCTATTGTTTTTACAGGTTCTCAATTGCCAATTAGTAATCCATTAACTGATGCCTATATTAATCTAAAGGCTGCAGCCGAAATGGCTAAAAGCTCATGCAAGGGTATTTATATAGCTTTTGATCGAAAAATCATTATTGGATGTCGCGCAGTTAAGGTCAGAACAAGTGGCTTTAATGCCTTTGAATCAATTAATCTACATTCAATTGGAAAAATTACTTCAAACGGCTTAATAATAAGAAGAGAAATGCTAAAAAGCTATGATTGCAACCCTATTTTAAATACTAACATTGAAACAAACGTCTTTCTCTTAAAGCTAACACCGACAACTAATCCTAATATAATTGATTTATTGATTGATTCAGGTATTAAAGGATTGGTTATCGAAGCCTATGGAGCTGGCGGAATATCATTTATTAGAAGAGATTTTGTCTCTAAAATTAAAAAAGCTATTGATAATAATGTACCTGTTGTTGTAACCTCACAATGTTTATATGAAACGTCTAATTTTAATATTTATGAGGTTGGTAAAAAGGTAATTAGCTCTGGTGCAATTGAAGCCTTAGATATGACTACTGAATCCGCTGTTTGTAAGCTAATGTATGCATTAGGACAAACAAATGATATAAATGAAGTAAAAAAGATTTTTCAAATTGAAATTGCAAGCGAAATTTCCCATAAGTAAAAAAGAGCTCAAATGAGCATTTAAATTAGGGATTTATTCCTAATGCTCCAAATCAAGCAAAAAGAA